>JAAWAX010000014.1 GCA_022792395.1 Clostridia bacterium | reverse complement strand
GAGGCATCATTTGCTGTGTTATGTACGGTTATATAGCTTGGTGTCATTCCATAAGGACATTTTATACTATATTTATTCTGTGGCATTGTTACATTCGTTATTTGCATTCAAATCCCCTCCTTCATATTCTTCTTCAAATGTATTTTCTGTAATATTCTTTTGATATAATTCTTCTGAAAATTCTACTTCTTCTATTACAATGTTATCTTCCATCTTATTCCTCCTCTTTATTATTTAATTTATTCTTTATTTTGTCTGGTACTGGTAGCCCTAATTTTGCACAATTTTCAAATAAAGATACTATTTCCATGTAACATACATATATAACCATAAAATACATTACTATATCTACATCAAACGCAAATTTAAACAAAAAGCCGACTACTATATAACATAGTTCGGCACATTTCTTTCCTAATCCATCTCTCATTTTTGAACTTGATACATCTTCATTTTTCCATGCGTTGTAGTATCCAGTTATTATGTCTAATACCATTAATATTAGTGGTACTGCTACCGCCCACCATAAATTTGTAAAATGTAAATTCATTAATTCTTCCATCTTTATTCCTCGCTTTCTTCTATCTCTATATAGTTTTCTTCGCTATCATTTTTTCCGCAAATAGATTTCTTTTGTTCTCACAAGTGGCACTTCATTGCCATTTTCATCTGTTTGTGTTTCTTTAGAAATTATTACTTTTCCTTCGCTTGCTGTTAGTTTTCTTAAAGTTACTCTTTTTTCTTGTATTTCCATTCTTTTCCCTCCTTTATGCTAGTGTCCAACCCTTGTCGGTTGCTACTGCAATTTCTTCTTCTGTTAGTTTGGCTAGATTTGTTGCTCCTAGTGTTAATGTTTGTGTTGCTTGTTCACTTAAATCTATTAATGCGTTTAGTATTTTAAGCAAACTATTGTGTGATAAATAAATCGACCCTGAAAAACTTAATGTGGTTTTTATTTGTGTTATATTTTGTATGTTAGTTAAAAGTCTACAATCAGAAAACATCGTACTTATGTTTGCAACATTGCTAATATCTATATTAGGTATTTCTTTTAATGAATAGCAGTTGTAAAACATCATACTTGTGTTTGTAACATTGCTAGTATTTATATTAGGTATTTCTTTTAATGAATAACACATAAAAAACATACTACTCATAGTAGTAACATTGCTAGTATCTATATTAGGTATTTCTCTTAATAAATAACAACCAGAAAACATACTACTCATTTTAGTAACATTGCTAGTATCTATATTAGGTATTTCTCTTAATGAATAACAACTCGCAAACATATTATTCATAGTAGTAACATTGCTAGTATCTATATTAGGTATTTCTCTTAATGAATAACAACTCGCAAAAAAACTATCCATATTTGTAAAATTACTTGTATCTAATCCTATTATTTTTTTCAATGAATAACATTTAGAAAAAAAACTTGAAGCATAAGGGTTTTTATATTTTGAACCATTCATAAATTTTATAGCTTGTAAAAAACTCTTATTTGTAAAAATTCCAGTAAATTTAACACCACTAAAAATAGTGTAAATAGCATTGTTTGGTAAATTTACTGGTATCATATCGCTATTACTATAATATATAATATATCTAGTTTTATATCCTTTACTGCATATCTTATCTTTTGTAGTATCAAATAATGTTGAGATATTTAACTCTGAACTTGCTGTTTTCTCAATTACTTGTCCATCACTTAATTTATATTTTGTTGCTCCTTTTACTATATTTATCGTTGCCCCATCATCTAACTCATCTGTCAACAAACAAATTATCTTTTGCGAATAATCTTCTGTATCATTGGCTAATATAGTTTCAATATCCCACCAATCTGATTCTGGTTGCCAATCATCTGTGCTAGATTCATTTCCTCCCCCACCTTGAATCTGCCCAATTTTGCTCGCATAACTACGAAAAGAGTCAGTATCCGCAATACTAACTCCTTTCCCCTCAATTGCATTTCTAATTTGATTTTTAGTCTCTAGCAAGTAGTTTAATTTTTCTGCTGTAGACATTAAACCACCTCCCCATTTATGTTGTCGAGGATAGTGTTTATATCTCCTATTTCTTCTTTTGTTGCATAATTACTAGCTACATGCTCTTTTACTTTATTAACAGTATGTTTAAGTGCCTCTTTATCTACATATGTAATTTTTTCTTCCATGCTAACACCTCTATTCTGCTAACATTTGGTCAATTTCTGCATTGGTAATAGCTACTAAATCAGTTTTTTGGATATAGTTCGATAAATCTACTTCCGTTGTTCCAATCTTTTCTGGTTTGCCATTTACAATGATATATTCATCATATACATTGTTTTCACTTCCGCTATTTGCCATTAAGTAAATAGTATTTACATCTGTCATATCTGAAATAGCTGTTACAATTTCTTTTTTGTTTATATTTGCTACCGCTGTATTTATTGCTGCGTTCATATCGGTTGTTTTCGCAAATACTGTTAAATCTGGTTTGTTACTTAAATCTTCATAATTCCCAGAAAAAGAACTATCTCCAGCATTATTTATTTTTGTTACTAATTCATCTGTTAAATCATTCGTTGATAATCCTTTCCCTTCTACTTTGTCTACTTTATTACTGAATTTTGCTTTTAATAATAGCCATAAATGTGCCAATCCATTATTGTCTAAATATTTTTTCTCTTCCATTTTTACCTCCTACAATTTTAAAATTTCTTCTATTTCTAAATTTGTCAAAACTTCATCTTTGTTAACCTTCTTCAAGTCTAAATCCTTAATTGACTCTTTTACTTCTGTGTCATCGTATCCTTTTGTCTCTATCGTTTCAATTTTTTCTTCTATCGTTTCTACTTTTGATAAGATTTTATTTATGCCATTTATCTCTTCTTGTTCTAATTCTTTTTCTACATCTGTATTGCTGTTAAATATAAGTGTCTTCTCTTCGCTTCTAAAATCTTCTTCCTCTTTTGTAAGCCAAATATAGAATTTAACACTTTTATATTTCGTAATTGCTTTTGTTAGCTTATATGTATTATCTTCTACTATGTCCCATGTTGTTCCATCAGCAGTCGTAAATACTATTTTTTTATTGAAATCCTTATATTTTTCTGGAACTTCTATTTGTAATTCTGCTATGTTGTTTTCATTTTGCGTTCCTACTGTTTCAAAAGTATATACTTTTCTATTTTCATTTACTTTTATTTTCATAATTCCCTCCTATTCTTCTGGTTTTTCTGGGAATATTACTTTATATGGAAATTCTTCTTGTTCGGTAATGTCTCTTAATGCTTGTCTATAATTTTTATATTCTTCTTGCTTTTCCACACTTAATACTGTGTCTGTAACTTGTGTCCAATCTGTCTCTGTTAATAATTTGTCTCTTTTTTCTCTAATCTCTGTTGCTAATTTCTCGTGTTCTGTATTTTTAGCAAATTGTAACCACGTATCGTAATTATTTTCTATGTCTTGTTTTAATTTTTTTCTATTGTTTAGTGTTATTCTATACATGTCATACAAATATTTTTCTTCTTTTTCTTTAACATTCTCATAGAAAAATACAACAGATTGTTTATCTGAAATATTTTTTATTTCAAATCTCTTTGGTTTTGTATTGCTTTCTGTTTTCATTTTATCACCCTTTCTTTATATATGTATAAGTCGGTAATATATAGGATGCTTTGTATCATCTACACTTGTTGCCCCTAAATTAATACACCATATTTTTCCACCTCTTCCAGATAACCAACTAACTCCTGAAAAAACTTTCCATTGCCCTACTGTTCTCGCATTAAAATAATCTGTCACATATGTCGAGCTGTCTCCTGCTATTTTTTCTGTTGGAAGTTGTATTTCTGGATTATTTTCATCATATCCTAGTTTTGAGATATAATCACCGTCCACTTCCCATTGGAGGATTGTAAGATAATTTTTCATAATTTTCGTATTCTACTTCTAAAGCATTCCTAGGTGGTTCAATGTTGTTTTCTGGATTTCTGCTAATCCATATTGCAGTTGTTTCTACACCCAAATAAAGAATTACACCATCAAGAAACAAAAAACCAATTCTAAAAATATTTTCTATCCCTCTATAAATAACTGGTTCATTAGGAGAATCTCCTTCAAGTTTATCGCTTGTTAAACTTCCACTTTTCATTCCCAAACTGTCACAAACTCCATTTTTAATGATATTTTTGTTATTAACGTGAAACAATCCTGCTCCTAAAATCTTTGCGCTATCATAATCAGCATATTCTACTAAATATAGCAACTGAATCATAGACCATCTAACCATATCTAAAACATACCAATTATTTCCTATTGCTTTGGCAGATTCTCTTATCTCTGAAGTGTTTGCTCCTATAATATATTCCACTCCACTTTTGCAGTTAAGTTCTTCCTTTGTTCCTCCTATTGCGTATCTACTCATCATGAATGATTCTGATTTTCTAAATCCTTTTTCTTCTGTTTTAGAGATATAAATATATTCATACCCATCCTTTTGTTCTCTTTTCCACCAAAATTCTGGGAATTTTGTCATAATATATCCTTGTGGATTTTCAAAAGAAAAATCTGGGTCTCCATAATAGCTGTTAATTGTTCCATCTGCACTAACATCACAAGAAATTATATCTGACCACGGATAAATATTATCAAAATCGTTTTGCACTACCGTTCCATCATGTGTTGCATTTGCTGTTAATCCAACACTATCCTCTATTCTTTCCCATGTTGTGTCTGGTGTTTCTATGTTTCTTCTTACTCCATAAATTCGTTTTTCTAAAACCTTTACTCTTTCATCTATGTTATTAATTTTTACTAATAAATTACCAGCTACATCTCCACTCAAAGTAGTTTGAACATCTTGAAACCATTCATCAAAATTTTGTGAAAATCCAGCTATTATATTGTTGAATCTTGTTTCCATTTCTTGTTTCTTTTCTGCTAAATCTGTTTCTGCTTCGTTTGTTACTCTATTTAACCAATCTTGATATTGATTAAATAATGTAGTAGTATCTAAATGTTGTAAATGATTAGCTACGATACCACATAATTCTGTGTTTAACCTTAAGTCTGTTATATTTTCTTGGGTTATTTCGATTGCATTTGCATTTACTCTAACATCTGCTAATCCAATCTCATATATGTCATAATCTCTCTGTAATTCTGGTGCTACTGGATTACCAGATGCCGTTCCTTTTTTTACAAATAGCTTTATACTTCTATCTGTAAAATCTAATCTAGCTACTATTCTATCTATTCTTGACCTTGTATCGCTTTCTTCTATTTCAAGTGTTTCAGCTGGTTCTACCCACCCCATATATCCATTTATATAGCATACACCAATGGAAACCTTCACTTGCATTCCTTCTGTAGCTAACACTTGCATATTAGTTGATGGGTTAGGAAACACTCCATTTGAAATAAACTGACTAAAATATTTAGCAAAAAAAGAAGCCTCTTCAGCTCTATCAAATACTGGCATGTTTTCTGCATCATACCCAATTATTTCTGAATTAAAAAATCCACTTCTCAACTATATCATCTCCTTTATCTTTTTTATATTAAAATCTTCTCCAAATGTCACATCTATTGTTCTATTACCATTTTCATAAACTTCCGATATTCCAATAATTCTATTTTCAATATTGAAGTTTAACTGTTCGTTTTTATAGATTACTTTATCCCCTAAATCAAAGTCTTTTTTATAATTTAGATTTGCCAAAGGGTTTATATTAAAGTTTACTGTTTCAATCTTATTGTTTTCATTTAGCTTTTCAATTCCTCTTTCTGTTAATATTTGTTTGTATTCTGCCTCTGTTGTATTTTCATCTTTTTGTAAATCTCTTGCATCAACATATAATTCCCTACGTTCTTCATTCTCTTTGATTCGATTCACTTCCACTATAACTCTGTTTTCTGCCTTTTCTTCTCCAGCTACATAAACAAAATTACAATATTTTGTTGTATCTGTAGAATATTCATCTTGCAAAATGTTCTCAAAATTCCTAGAGAATATTGCCCATGTATTTTTATCTTGCGTATCTGTCCTATCTAATCCTTGCCAAACTTCAAGTACTATTTGATTATTATCAAAATCATATCTAGCTTTTATGCTCAACTCTTCCTCTTTACAAAGTTCATATATTTTAGTTAGTAAGTTGTCACCAGTCATCTGTAAAGTTCGATTCTGCCCCAATCCTTTTAATTGTCCTAATTTTAGATTTTTTATTACTCTTCCAGTCGAATTAATAGCAAATGTACTAACTAAATTGCGTATAATCTTTTCTGTTGTTAGATTATAGAAATATTGTGTCTTATCAATTACTCTTTGTGCTAATATACTTTCTAAAAATCTTCCTGTAAATATAGTTTGTACACCAGTTGTTGTATCTTTATAGTTAAATGTCTCTAATATTCCAGTCTCTGAAAAATCTTTATGATATACATATTTAGCATTTTTAAACTGATTTAAGTATTTTATATCTGTTTGCAAACTAAAATTACCACATTCATAATATTTTCGATTCCATACTAAACTAGAAAAATCATCTACTAATCCACATATTTGAAAATTCTTATCTAACAATAATAATTCCATTTTACACTCCTAAATATTTTCTATAAAATTGTACATCTATATCTATGTTTGTATTTCCATTTTCACATTCATATTTTAAAATGTTTTTTCCTATTTTTAAGTTAAAAAATGTACTATTTCTATCTATTTTGTTTATAATGTTTACACCATTTAGCATAACTGATTTTTTGCGTGGATTTGTATTTATTCTTAATTCATCCCATTGATTTAGTGTTACATTTACTTTTATATATTCGTTATTATTTAAAATCAGCTTTATATTGTCCATTTTCCCACGTTTTGCGGTTACTATGATTTCTATACCAGTTTCTTTGTCACCATCGTTTACAAGAGGCATAACTGGTTTAAATGTTCTATATCCCATAATCTTTGTTGGACTGATAATAAGTGGAAATGTAAATTGTGGACTTACCGCAGTTAAATAATTCCCACTATTCTTTGCATCTGAAAAATATGGTTCTTCTGTGCTTTCTAATACTAAAGTAAAGTCAATACACTCATACATCTTATTCGTAATAAAATCTAAAGAAGATACTCTATATTGTATCTTCCTTGAAATATTGTTTCTAGTAATAATTATTTCCCCTTCTTGCTTTGGATTAAAGAATCTTATTAGCTTTTCTCTATTTACTAGTTCGCTTTCGTTTTTTTCAATATCCCCAGTTATGGTTATTTCTCGTGCTTCTATTTTTACCGATGTTACCGTTGAACCATCTTGCTCTGATTGTGCGGTATTGATTGTATAAGAACTTGCTTCTATTCCTTGTATGTCTATTACTTTTATATCTGTTTTGTCATTCATTTCTAGTTCTTTTTTATTGCTTTTAAAGATTAAGTTATGATTATAATTCATATGCTAACCTCCTTAATTGTTGTTTTGCTTGTTTTTGTTCTTCGTAAGGTGTTGATTCTTTAGAATAGAATTGTTGCGTATTGTTTATGGTTGTTGTGTGATCTCTTGCTATTATCGTTGGTTGTGATTTATTTGCTTCTAATGTTGCTTTTGCTGTTATAGATGCGTTTTCGATTGCTATTGCGTTTTGAAGTTTCCTATATATTTCATCGTTTATCTTTTCTATTTCAAAGCTCTTCTTCATATCTTCAGCTAATTTACTTGTTGCACTTACTACTTTGTATTTGTTTTTTTCAATTCCTTCTACTAAATTGTCAATCATATCTGGCATATATGTTAATTCATCTTTCAATGGTCCTGCTTTCGGAACTGAATGTCCTATGATTGATTTAATCCAGCTACCTATTGATGTAGCAGCTCCAGTTATTTTTGTTTTTGATGCTTGTGATTGCATTCCACTAGATATATTATCACTTAAATCTTGCCCCCATTTTTTACCATCTACATTGTTATTAAAACCTTCATTGGCATTAGTAGCAAGAATTTTTGAAGCATTACTTACTCTTGTATCTGTTTGCAATGCATTGCTTGTATCTATTAATTTTGCTGATACTTTTCCATCAATATCGTAATTTAATTCAAAACCTTCAGCTGCTTTATAAGCTAATTGTTTTGTACCATTTGGTAATTCCACCTCATTAACAATCAATCCAGTCGCTTGCTCAACTTTTTTTCTTGTATCTTTATCTAATGTTGATAACCCCTCATTGTAAGCTGTTATACTTTTACTTGCCAGATTGTTCCAAGCTTGCTTTTCCTCTTCTGATAATTCATTTATTGTTGATGTTTGTTGTGCTAAAGATTTCGCTAAATTATTTAATTCTTGTTCTTGTGTTTCTAGTTGCGTTTGTAATATTTGTGATTGAAACGTATCGTTATCAAATACTGCATCTCTCCAACTTTGTCTCAATAAGTCAACGTAATTAGTTTGAGAGTTGATTTGTTCAGTCAAAGATGAATTTGTCTTATTTTTCATCTCATCATAAGAAATCCCCATATTTTTAATAGCTTTATTTATTTCTTCTGCATTTCCACTAATACTAGCACTAGTTAATGTTTCGTAGTTTTGTATTGTATATCCATATTCTCCTATCAATTTTGTTTGTTCTTCTATCTGTTGCCCTATATATTGTAAATTTCTTGATTTTTCTTGTGCTTCTTTATATCCATTTGTAGTTCTATTTAACTCTTCATTATATTTTTGCCTTAATCCTGTTAGTGTTTTTGTTGCTTCACTTTGTTTTGTCATTGCAGTTTCATATTCCGATTTATAGACATTTAAGGTTGCTTCTGCCTTCTTCTTTGCAATCAGTTGGTCAATATTATTTTTCAATTCATCATATTGATTAATAATATTACCATTCATTGTATATTCAGTTCCTAATGCCTTATTTAGTTCTGTTAATATATATTCAGCTCTATTTTCATAACCCTCTTTTACCTTTCCATTCTCATCTGTCATTTGTTTTAGTTCATCTGCTAATTTTTCAGTAATTGCAATTTCAATATTACTACTTTCCAAGCTTTCTTCTCTTGTCTTTTTCAATTCTTCCCAAGATTTTTTTTGCGAATCTACTTCTTCTTTTAATCCTCCTAAAGACCTTCTTTCTTTGTCAATTGCTATTATACTCGCACCTATCCCCACTGTTAGTGCTGTAATCCCTGCAACAACCAAAGCAACTGGATTTACATTGCATACCATGTTAAACAACAACATTGCATCTTTTGCTGATTTAATTGAAGGAATTAAACTTAAAAATGCTGAAACAGTTCCTAATATATTTTTTGCTGTTTGTATTGCTGTTATTGCTACTAATGTAGTCTTATATGCCAAATATCCAGCAGTCACAGAAGCAACTATCTTAACTAATGTTTTCAAAGCATCTTTGTTTTTATTTACCCAATTATATACATTTTTTAATAGTGTTGGAATCTTACTGACATATTTACTAACTTCATTAATTAACTTTTTTAAAGGTTCTTTTATTTTGTCATATAGTTTTATTCCTACACTTTCTATATTGCTTTTCAGTAATGTCAATGCTCCTTTTACGTTGTCGTTCATTGTATCTGCCATTTCTTTCGAAGCACCATCTGAATTTCTAATTGATTCAGTTAATTTATTAAAATCATCATCGCTTGCATTTACAATAGCAAGCATTCCAGACATAGCTTCTTGCCCTGCTATGGATGCTGCATAACTTGATTTTTGACTATCGCTTAATTTTGAAAACTTTGTTCTTAATTCTTGTAATGTTTGTGATAATGGTTTCATTGTTCCATCTGAATTTTTAGCTGATATATTCAAAGCTGTTAATGCTTGTGCCGCGTCCTTTGGAGGCTTAACAAGTCTTGTTAGCATAGACCTCAAAGCTGTTCCCGCTTGACTTCCTTTAATTCCAGCATTTGCCATCAATCCAATTGCAACTGCTGTATCCTCAACACTATATTTCATACTTCCAGCTAATGGGGCTACGTATTTAAAAGTCTCGCCCATTAACCCTACATTCGTGTTAGAATTAGAACTTGCTTTTGCCAAAACATCTGCAAAATGTCCACTATCTTTAGCTTGCAATCCAAAAGCGGTCAATGCATCTGTTACAATGTCAGAAACACTTGCTAAATCTTCTCCAGAGGCCGCCGCCAAATTCATTATACCTTCAATACCATTTAGCATATCCTCTGTTTTCCAACCAGCCATTGCCATGTATTGGAAAGCCTCTGCACTTTCTGTCGCACTAAATTTTGTTTTCTGTCCCATTTCTTTTGCTTTTTCTGTTAATTTCTCAATTTCTTCAGCTGTTGCCCCAGAAATAGCTTTTACTTTTGACATGCCAGCTTCAAAATCACTTCCTACTTTTGTTGCATATGTTCCAATTCCAATTATTGCAGTTGTAATTGTTCCAATAGCAGTTTTAATTAATTGTGAAGCTTTGTTTGATGAACTCTTTAACGAATTTAATCCTTTTTCAAATCCACTTTTATCTATTTTTGTATAATACGTTAAGCTTCCGAGCTACTGCCATCAATATTCCTCCTTTTACTCATAATAAAAACACTTACATTAGTAAGTGTTTTTATATTTTTATTAATTATTTAATTTCTTTTATTTCTTCTATTTCTTTTATATAATTGTTTACTTCAGTATCGCTCAATTCCCCCTTTGACAAATCCCTTTCTATAGTTTGTAACTTACTAGACAGAAATAATGTCTTTGATGTGTCATCATTTGTATAATCTTTATTTGTTTTATTAGATATTGCTTCAATTTTTTCTTTTGCATCTTCTCTTGTTATTTTTCCTTTTTTATAATCATTTAAGATTGATATTGATTGATTTTTGTAATTATTAAAAGTTGAGTTATTATTAATCATGTATATACAAAAAAATATTATAATTAGAACTACTATAGCAATAGCCCAAAACCACCATTTCTTTATTATATCCTTCATAATAACCTCCCTTTAATAACACTTACTACAAGCAGTATATCCTTGACTCTGTGCCTCTGATAAACTTATTTGAATTTTACTCTTTTTAAGATACGAACAACTAGATTGATGATATTTTTTCCCTGTGTTTGTCACATAAACTATTGCTGAATTTGTGTTTTGTGCAGTAGTTGTCACATTGGTGTTACTGCTTGTCGATACTTTGGCATTTTTTCTTTCTGTTAATATTGAAGAGGTTTTCTTTAGTTCTTCAATTTGTGTAGTTAGTGTTTGTTTCTCGCCTTCTAACGCACTCTTTTCTTCTTCTAGCTTCTGTTTTTCACTTTCAAGAGTTTTTATACTCTCGTTAATTTCATTAATTTTTTCTTCTTGTTGTAATTCTGTTATTTTTTTCTCGTTATCTGTTATTTTGCTGTCTTTTTCTTTAATTTGCGTTTGTAAGCTTTGTGATGTCTCCTCTGATTTTGCTTGTAATTCATGGTATTGTTTCTCTAGTGTTTCTTTTTGCCCACTTGTTCCTATTATTGTTGCAAACATTATAATTATAATAATTGCTAGTATACTTGATACTAATAGAGATTTTTCTTTAATAAACGTTTTTAGTTTTTCAAGCAAACTTTCCATGTAATCCCCTCCTTTTTTAATATACAGAGAGTATAACACTTTCCTTTTGTCGTTTGTTGTCAAAATTTGTAAACTTTTTCAATTTTTTTACATTTTTATACTAATTCTTTAAATTTTTGTATAGCATTTTCGTAATATCTAAAAGTTTCTACTTCTTTATTGCTATATCTTGATTTATCATAAAATTTCTTGCCATATTCCTCTGTTTTTAAATTATTTCTATTCGCTAATATTCCTATTCTATTAGCACTTACCCCAAGTATATTTCCTATTTCTGTTGCTGAATATGTTTTCTTATTTACTTCTGGTAATGGAATAATTGGCTTTCCAGCTATCACAGCACTTGCATATGAACAACATACTTGCTTATATTCTGGTATTTGTGTATTATTTGCTATCTTCATTAGTACACTTGCCATTCTTGCTCTTGAATTATTTAGTTTTGCTTCTGCTGTTAATTTTTGATATTCTGTCGTTTTTATTATTGTGTTTTCGCCTTTTCTTAATGACTCTAAAATATCATATACCCAATCATAAAAATCATCTGCCTTTGATTGTTCACTATGTCTACATATTTCATAAATTCCTTTTGCATTATATATGCATGTATTGTACATTTTCCCATCAGTACCTACCATATTGGTATGTACTGAAAATTTATCTAATCTATTTTTATATCGTTTATGCAATTTTGTGATAGCTGTATTAGGTTCACTATATTCTAATGCCCTTCCTATTTGATTTCTAGTTATAAAAATATCTCCCTTATCATTTCTATAAAAATCACATTCTACTTCTCCAAATCTTTCCTTTTTTACTAATTCTAAATTTTTCATTATACATTTACCTCCATTTTAATATTTTCTAATATTTCTCTTGATTTTTCATCATTATTTCTATTCTTATAAAGTTCCCTATATATTTCAACTACTTTTCTATTAAATAAATTTACTTTTGATGCTAATTCTAATTCAAATTCTGTAAATTGTTTATTTTCTCTGTCTTTCCCAAAGATGTAATTCATTGATTCAATTTCTTCTTTCTTGTATAGTCTCATTAATCCTTCTGTTCTTACCTTATCTTGCATAATTGCTTCTACTGTTTCATGGTTTACAATGATATTGTTTTTTTGATAAACTTTTCTTATTTTTTCTTTTATTTCCATAATAAAAAGAAACCTCCTTTAAAATTTTGATTTTAAGTTGAGATTTCTCTAATTCTATGATATAATATTTCATAGATAGAGTTAATCTCTGTTGTGTGAGAAGTCTATATATCCGCCAAGATATACCAATAGGCTTCTCTGTTTTATTTATTCGCATTTTCCCTTCTTTTTACCTTTGCTAAATCATCTTGTATTAAATTTGTTATATAATCTTTTAAACTTATTCCATTTTTTGCCAGATGTATTTTTACTTCTTTTTGTAATTCATCATCTATGCGAATAGCTAAAACTTTTTCTGACATTTTTTCACCTCCTGTTTACATGTAATATTGTATGCATTTTTACATTGTTTGTCAAGAGGTATTTTATTTTTTTATAAAATATTTTTTATTGCTATATTTTCTAACTCATAGTATAATAACTTTGTACCCACCTTCCTAAAGGAGGTGAAACTTTTGGGTAAATGGTTAAAATTATTAGCCAAAATCTATGTGTTGACATTGCTATACAAAATCTTCAAAGATTTTTGCGATTGATACATAGTAAAAGACTAGAGTTACCGCTCTAGTCTTTTTTTGTACCTTTTTGGGTATTGGGTTAAAATTATATACAGAAATTATCTAGCTATGAATTTGATTATTCTCAATTTCTGTACTATCATTATACTTTGATTTATAAATTTTGTCAACAATTTTACGAACTCTTCTTACACTTTTACCAACTTATTTCAAAGTTTCATATATTTTATTCAATCTTTCTTGCTCATCAATCGGTTTTGGTAACTCCCAGTAATCCTTTAATTCCTTCATATTCTTATCATCGCCAGTATAACTTCTGTACCCTTGTATCTTTACAAACTCCGTATCATCTTTTAACGATTTTAGTAGAGACTTAAATTTCCACCAATGCATTTTTTCATAAAGTAAATCAATTCCATACTGCTCATAAAAAGCACCATAGATATATTCATCATCAAATTCATAGCTATAAATTTGCTTATTCTTTCCTTTTCCATTTCCTTTAGACTTATGATAATCCTCTCTACCACATTCATAAAACCATATTAACTTTTCGCATGCTTCTTTATATAATTCTGGAATCTGTATCAGTATATTATAGTTATTATTTTCAGAAAAAATAGGATAAAAGTGTTTCAATCCAAATTCTATCTTTTCAGACTTATCAACACTTTTATCTTGTAACTTATTTTCAAATAATATCATTACTCTAAAATCTACATTTATTTTATATTTTTTCCCTTGTAAAATAACAAAATAAGGTAGCTTATTAAACATAATCATATTAATATCTCCTATAATTTCTTCTTCCTCTATATTGATTTCTATTGTAATTTCTTTTATATTCTTTGTTTGTTCTATTAAATCCATTTGTTGTATTTGCTTTTTCTATGTCTCTATTAATATCCTCTACTGCATTTGTCACTCTTCCTAGTACATTTCCAGTCATACTTTTTGCATAAGTTTCAAATATACAACCTAGGATATTCAGTTCAATGTTTAAATCTAACTTTTTATATCCATCGCTTTCTCTTTTATTGTTAATCTTTTCAATCGCACCATTTCCTAATATTTTTTCTAACTGTGCTTCTATCACATTACTATCATTTCTGTCTAATTTTTCTAACTCTTCTAAATTATCTAAATTCTTAATCTCGAATACTAATCCATATAAATCAATTTCTATACTCTTATCAGTATCTTCATATCCAAACTTTAATCTTTTATTTTCCATCTTTCTAATCCTTTCTAACATAATTATCTTTAATATCTACCCTTGTACTATACATTCTCTGTAAATGTTTTTGTTTTTATATTAAATGTACCATAAACAAAGTCCCCACCTTTTAGAGAACCAGTTATTTGTTTTTGTTCTCCAGCAGCACCATTACATTCTGTAATAGAACATGTCTGTGTTATTTTTCTTGCCTTATAGGTATCTTCTTGGTCTGCTACTGGTTCCCATAGATTTACGATATAATGGTCTACATCTAAATCCGAACCAACCTTTCTTTCGAAGAATAAATTATACATATACTCAAATACTTCATCTCCTTTTACCATGTCCATAGTAATTGGAAATTCATTCGCAAAACCAGTTACTTTTGTAACTTTTGACTTTTGATGAATGTATTGTTTTTCACTTTCTGTTGGGTTTGCACTTTCTGTTAATTCAGTAATTACTCCCCCTAATACTATTTTGTTATTAAATCCGAAGTAGTGACCTTCATCATACTCCATAATATCTTTTAATACTTTTTCTGTATTATCTGCCATAATTAAATTCCTCCTTCAATATTAAAATAAAGCTGTAAATAATATGTACTGATAGAACCATCTTCACTGGTTTCCATAGTTACAGCATTAGCACAGCTTACCTTTTTTACTTTCTTATCTTTTAATTTTGGATAATCTCTGGAAATATTCTTTTGATGTATCCAATTGCTTAAATCATCTAACCAATCAAGATTATCTAATCGTTGCAAATCATCTTCACTATTTGATTTTAATAGCAAAACATATTGATATTGCCTATACCAACCTCTACCATTGATATATCTTAATGGCAATTCTTCCACTCCACTTCGTTGTAAAGCAAGTGTTTCTGTTTCATCTGGTAATTCCTCTGTATGTATCATTTCTGCTATTTCTTTGATTTTGTCATATTCTAATAACCATTCATTTATTGCCTTATCCACCTGAAATCCTCCTTGCATAATTTGCTGTTTGAATCAATATTCTATCTCGTTTGTCTGCTTTCATTCTTTCGAATGGGTGTTTTCCTCTTAATTTTTCACTATGATATGTTAAATTTCTACTCGTAACAACCTTTCTTTCTCCTTTTCTTGCCCAAGGACTATGGCTTTCTACTCCTACCATAACCTTACCTTCGGCTTGAAAACGAGCATAAGGAACATTAATAATTACTTTCCCACTTCCATATTTTGAAGCAATTGGAATAGATTTTTCTTGTGTTCCGCTTTTTCGAGAAACATATTTTTGTAAATTCTCGGCTACTGTCTTATCCAAAAAGGCTTGTACTCTTCCTTTATCCTCTAGTCCTAAACTTCTATATATGGTTTGCAATGACTTTGTTTTAATTACAAAAGACACTATACACACCCCAACTTTACATGATTTAACTCTTTTACATCTTCATCATCAAAAATAAATTTATCGATAGAAGTTACTTTATGAACATTATCTTTACCATACTGGTTACTTAATTGTGTTATCGGAGTATTTCCTTCTATCACATCTTGAACCTCTTTATTTACAATCACATCATCTTTTAAAGCAAACCATGTTAAATTATATCCCTCAACATCAAAAATCCTTATAAGGGCTTTTTCAGTCGAATTAGAACCATTTTTATTGTGATTTACTACCGATGTGTTTCTGTAACTAGCTTCTTTCACATACCTATCCCATTGTTTGCCATTTTTATGATATATAGTTACTTTTTGTATTGGAAAATCAGACATAAAATACCTCCTATAAAAATCTTGTTAATTCATCTGGTAAATTTTTTAAAATATCTTTCCTACACCCTTTATACTCGTTTGTAGAAAGTATCTTGAAATTCTTGCTTACTCCATCAATCGAAATAGAATTTAATTTTGCATTTTCGCTTTCTTGCTTTCTTGCTATTAAATCAGCTAAAGCACAAGCAGTATATTTTAGACTTACTTGTGCTTCTTCTGGTAAATTGTCTATAACACTTTGCGTTATTCTGGTGTTGACATTTCTATCAATTTCCTTGCTTGCTTTTAAAATCAATGAATGAAAAGAGTCTTCTGGTAATGTTCCAAAATATTTTTCTACATAATATTCATAGTCTGCATATACCATTTTTATCAACTCCTATTTTTTAAATTTTGCTAATACTATTTTTGCAGAATTTGTTAAAGCTACTCCATAATATCTTGCTGTAGTAAGCTCATGTGTTTGCTTTCTTGGATACCAATCATGATCTAATGATGTGTCCTTTTTCAAGAATATTGTTATTGCTGGCAATTCATCTTCTGTATATTCAGTTTCTTTGCTATCTGCTTCCATTTTTATTACTGGACATACATAATATTGTGAAGCACTTGCAATAGCTTTAACTTTATCTCCTACAGATAATTTAACAGTTGGGTCAATCTTATTTTGATATTCTGTTAAATTATCAGCTGTTATTGTAGTTGCTCCTGTCGTTGCTGTATTATCCTTTTCATGGGTTACTAATCTTACTTTCTTTGATTTTTTCACTTGGCAACCTGCTACCTTACCAATTGCACCTCTTACCATTACGCCAGCTTCATATTTGTCAGCAGATATGAAATTGCTATCTTTTAATATAGTAGCTTCTTGGGCTGGGTGTATGAACAAGACTTTTTCAATTCCATCTTCTTCATCTTCAAATTTTGTTGATGAATCTACAATCCCTTCATAACTAATTTGTTTACTTCCATCTCCTGCTGTCATTTGTCCTTTGTATACTGCTTCTAATACATCATTATCTACTTTTCCTGCAATTGATTTAGCGAGTTGTACTTCTGCTTGTCCTACTGGATTTCCTAATCCAGAATTAATAGCTTCTTGAGTTATTGATACTGATTTCATGGCTTTTTTTACTGTAAATGTTTCTTTACCTGTTTCCATTTTTGTTGTATCAACTTCTTCTCCCTCTGCTACATCTTCTGCATCGCCTATGTATTTCCAAGATGGTACAGTTTTTGTGTCTCCTGGCACTCCTTGTAAAGTAGTATCTACTTTAGCATAAGGGGTTAATTTTAATTGTGCTTCTATTTTAGCATCTAACATATCCCCCATTACCTCTGGATTAATCATATTTTCCATTTTTGTTATTTCTGACATTTTTCATTCCTTCTTTCTTTTTAATTTTTAACTAATTGGTCATACAACGTTTTGTTTTCATTGTACAATTTTAATCTAGCTGGATAACTCATTTTGTTAAACTCTTCTTTTGTTATTTGGGTTTTATTTTCATGATTTCCACCCAAATTGATGTCTGTATTTTGATTGTTGTTTTCAATATTTTCTTGTTTCAAATATTTAGGATTTTCTTTTAAGAAGCTTTGTAAATTTTCTTCAAAATCTCCTTCCATTTTAGCAACTTTAAATACAACATAATCTACATCATCAATATTTACACCAGCTTTAAGCACTTTGTTTTCTTCTTCCAATTCAGCATTTTTAGATAATGCATTTTGAAATTCAGTTTCTTTTTCTGCTTGCTTTTGCTCTAATGTCTTTTGTGTTTCTTGCCATTCCTTAAAGGCTTGTAATTCTTCCTTTGATGGCATTTTTTTTCTTTCTTTTGTTAACATTGCATTAACTTCTTCTTGCGTAAAAGTTCTTATGTCTTCTTTTTCAGTTTTTTCAACAGGTTCTGTAACTGTCCCCTCGTTTTTTTCTTCAGTTCCGAGTAACTGTTTTTCTTCATTTTCCATATTAAATTAACCTCCATTTTTTTATTTGGGTAACAAAGTAATTCCCACACCTTTGTTATTCTTTAATGCCTACAACAAGTAAAAAGGCATAATAAAAAGCCGTATTTCTACGACTTTGATTTATATATATATAATTTTAATAACTAATTTAACTCTTTTTTAAAGTTATTCAACCTTTCATCTGCCTCTTCTTGTGTAAGTATTTTTCTATCTACCATTATTTTTAATAATGTTTCCTTATTTTTAATTTGTTCTTCTTTTGGCGGTTTTGGAGCTTGCCTTATTTTTGTGGCTTTAGGTGCTTCAGTCCACCTATATGAACTAAATAGTTTTTTCTCACTCATCTATTTCCTCCAATAAAATATAATATACATTATTTTTCAATTCAACTTCTTTAACTTTAAATTGACTTCCTCTTTTGTAAAGAATTTCATTTTCTTCTTTGTTGTATTTTAACATATTTTTTCCATTTTGTGAATAAATATATAATTCAATATTACTTTTATTGTTGTACCTATTGCCACATGTTGTCGATGTATATGCGTTATAATAGACTTCACTATTGTTAGTATGTTCTTTCAAAAATTTTTTTAATTCATTTTTGTCTAGTTCTAATGAACGTGTTACTAATCCATTGTATTGAGGAAGTTTATTTAATGCATTGTCAAGATTTAAACACAATTTTATTTCTTCTTTTGTTAACTCTTGACCATTTCTCAATTTTTCATTTATCGGATAGAAATCTGCACTAATATATTTATTTATTGCATATTGTTCATATCTTGTTAGGTTGGTACTTGCTACTTGAAGTCTACTATAATCTTTCTCTAATCCAGTTTCCTTGCAAAAAACTTTATACTTCTTTTGTAACTGTGCTAATTGGCTTTTCTCTATTTTATTATCTAAATTAGCCTTTTCTAATGTTTGCACTGTCCTTTTTTGTTTTCTAATGGCATTTTCTAATTGTCTTTGTTTTTGTGTTGCTTCATAGTATGGAATTTTTTTACCATTATAGTCTACTGTTGCTTCTTTAAATTCTTTTAGTTCTTTATCTGTATATACTGGCTCTGAAATCCCTAAAACAATACCAAAATAACTATGTCTACAATTGTATTCGCTCCACAAACCTTCTACTTCGCTCCATAAAGGATAATCTCTACTTATTTTTGTTTTATGACTGATTGCGTATTGTTTTCCTTGTGCTTCTGCATGAGATGGTCTCGCTCCTAGATGGGCTGTTACTTCGTAGCCATCGCAACCAAGATATTCTTCTATATCTCGATTAATATGATTAGCGGTTTGTTGAATCCCTGTCATTACATTTCTTCTAACTGCTACTTCTAACTGTACATTTCTTCCTAATTTGTCTTTTAACGTTATTCCTTTGTTCGCTAACTCTTGGCAAGCACTATTTATTGCCGTTGCGTAATCAAAAGCACCACTTGAGACTTTCATATAAGCATTATCAATTGCTTCTACATAAGCTTGTTGACTTTGAAACGCAATCGTATTCGTAAAATTCTTTAAGATTCTATTCGTTTCTTTTAATCCTTGATTTAATATTTTATATTGACTTTCGCTTAATTGGAATGGTTTATCTCGATACTCATATAATTCTTTATATCCCTCTATATCTTGCTTTACCATATCTTCAAACAACTGTTTTAATGCTTTTTTAGTCTCTGCTTTCAACATAGATGTCTTTTCTAATGCTTTATTAAATATTTCTGTCCCATTCGTTTGTTTTAATATCTCTAATTGCTTCCTAGTCGTTTCTGTTATATTTTGCATTTGTGCTACTCTTGTAATAATATCTACTGTTATTTCTTCATTTAATTTATTATATAACTCTACAACATCATTAAATTCTATTAGATTTAGATATTCTGGAGATAACATCTATTATTCCTCCCCTATATCCTCTATTTCTTCATTTTTTACCATTGCTTTAGCAGTTGCCTCATCTTCTCCAAAGAATTTAACTCTGTATTCCCATTCTTGCCTTATTCCTTGTGCAATATCTTGTCTAAACTCTTGTTTGGCTGTTTCTGTATCTACCATAAAACCATCTTTGTCTGTTATCGTTACATTACAATCTTCTGTAACTGATTCTTTAAAGAGTATTCTTCCAAATAACAAAATAGCTTTACATATTCCACTAACAAATTCATCTACTTTTTTACGATGTTTGTTTGCATTTGCTACTAAATCTTGTCTATCCCCTACGTATTGTGTAGCAGTTACTATCCCCTTGCCTACATCAAATCTATAATATTCAGTTCCTAATCCACCTTTAAAGCTAAACATATTTAGTGCGAATTGTATTCCTTTAGTATCTTCTTCTACTCTTAATTCTGGATTGTACTCTTTTATCGCTGGTTCTTGCTGTAAATTTATCATTTCATCGCCATAAGTTTTCCATTGTTGCCTCGTAATGTCATCTGGATATATTTCCACTTGCTCTTCTATTATATTTCCATTGGCATCTTTTCTTTGTACTGTTTTTGTATCTACTATTTTATTATTATAGAATACTTTCTTTCCTCCTAGATAGAAGTCCATAACAAAATTATTATAAGTAATGTCGCATGCTTTCAACTGGTCAATTGCTGTTCCATACACGCTAAATCCTAATCCATTCACATTGTTATAACTTACATCTAGTGGGTTTGCTATCGCTGGCTTTAATATAGAAAAGGAAGGAATGCTTGAATTGATTGTATAATTCTTTGCAATTCCTTCTTTTTCTATTTCTTCTCCATTTTCATTTAAGTATGTATTGGATATAGTATAGACCTCTTTCTCTAGTTTTTCTTTATATTCTAATTTGTGTATTTCAATATAATACTCTTTTTCATTTTTTACATAGTTTTCGCTTACAATCGCAACATCGACTATTTCGCCATGCTCTACTCTTAATGGGATAATTTGACTTGCTTCAACATATATAATATCTAAACTGGTTCGATTATTTGCTGATAAATTACCTTGTTTATCTACACTAGCATGTTTTACTCTTAATATTGCTCCTGCTGTTCCCATTGCCATCGCTTTTTCGATTGCCGTTGGTAAATCATCATATACTTTTAGAAGTTTTAGTTGTTTTGTTAAATACTCATTGTTCGCTTTTGTTTGCTTTTGTGTTTTTGCCTCTGTTGTTATCTCATCTCTTTCTGTAAAAAGAATACTTGACCAATCTTCCGCTATCCTTTTTGCCATTCCCAAAGTATATAATTTTCTTTCTTTTCCACTTTGGTCATGATATTTATGAAAATCCACTTCATTTTTCCACCAGCTTTCCCATAATTCTATCCAATTATAGTAATCTGTTGAAACTGTTTCATATCCTTGTTCTTTTAAATATTTTAAAACTACCTTATTCATCTATACTACCTTTCCCAAATAATATGATATTTGTTCAAACCAAAATTCAAACGAATAGTTAAAACTATCCAAACTATCTATATCCGATGTCTCTCCATCATCTATCCATCTGTCATCTTTTGCCTTATCATCATATAAAGCTGTTTGTAAAGCTTCTATTATTGTCTTCGTTTTACCTTCGATAAAGCTTAATTGGTCTAAATTTAACAATCTATTCCATAACTCAATTCTATCTTTAATTGGTATTTTGATACTATCTTGTACTTTAATGTTTAATCCACTTGCTATCAATTTTCCTTGTAAAGAGTTGTTTAATACTTGTTCTGCACTATCACAAAAAATAAAAGATACCGTACCATATTGGTCTTGTATCTCTTTTATAAAATTTATAATCCATCTAAACACTTGTTTTGTATTTGTCCCAGTTGCTTTCATTGTATCGGATTTTAAACATTGTATTTTATTAAAACTTCTGCTTATTTTGGTTACTGTAATACTATGTTTTGATTTATTTCCTCCCCAGTCTATGCCAATACTTATAATAGAATTTAACTGAACTTCTTTCGTAATATATCTTGTATAATCATTTGCTATTTGTTGGAATATCAGTCCTTCCGCATCACACCATTGTCCTAGTATTAATCTATTATAATATACCGTTCCTTGGTATTCTTTGCATAAATTTTCAACAAAATCTTTCGATAAAAACGGATTATCAAATATTGTATAATATTGTGTATAAACATCCAATCCTTTTTCTTCTATCAAATCTAAAAACTCTTTTTTTAACCAATGATTTTTATTTTCTGGATTTAAAGCCCCATCTAAACAAGAATACGATTTATCTAATGAACCTTGTATCATAATAAATACATCTTTATTCCATTTTGCTATTTCATCGCCATAAGCATATTTAATAGATGTTCCTTGTATTTTACTTACTTGACTTACTTTTTCTGTTCCTAAACAATACACATCTTGATTGAATAGTTTTGCTATATTTTGTGAGTTAATGAAACCTATTAGATTCTTTCCATATATTTCTCTTAATGGTTGTAAAACATTTCTTTCAATTGTTCCTTTTGAAACTCCAAATATGACATTTAACCCATCTAACTTCTTTCTTTCAAGCAACCTTTCTGGAATCGTATATAATATATCTAAATATGTTTTTCCACATCTTCTAGCCCCTATTTTTAAATTGTATCTATGAGTAGCATTCTTTATAAACTCTTTTTGTTTATCCGTTATTACCATTTTCTGCTTCCTCTTTGATTTTATTTAATAGCTCTTCTACTTTTGTTATTTCTTCATTGTTGCTTTCTGTGTTTTCTCTCTTATTTTTCCATTGCTTTGGTTTCCTATTGTTTAGCCAGTAGATTTGAGCCGTTACATTTCCTTCTAATGCATTTTTTAATAAAGCATTTTCTACTTGATAGTCAATAACTTCTTTTCCCTTTTTAAGGACTTCAGAAACTTCGGAATGTTCATTGATTATTTTATAAAATGTTGTTTCACCTATTCCTAATCTTATAGCTATTTCTTTATTGGTTAATCCATCTCTAGCCCAACCTTCTATGAGTACTAACTTATCTTTTACTTCTTCCCATTTAGATTTTGCCATATCTAACTCCACCTACTTGTCTTTTTTAGTTGTTACCTCTTTGCCTTCTTCTACGAATCCTTTTATTTCTAATTCTTTATATCTTTTATCTTCTGCTTTAAATTTTTGACCTTTCTTATAGTTCTTTAGTTTGTTTTCTTTGTCATTAAAGTCTTTTAATACTTTTCCTTCTAACATGATGATTCCTCCTTTTACAACCTCATTATCGGCTTACCTTGATTTGCTAATCTTCCTTCAAACTTCTTGTAGCCTTGTATGTCTTTATCTTTAACATAGTAACAACACTTTAATGTGCCTTTTATATCTTTTCTTATTTCGCATAGATCTAATTCTTTATTTTTACAGTTACTACACAATGCTCTTGTGTAGGTTTGGTATATTGTTTCCATATTAGCCACCTTATTTGATTTTTATGTTAATTTATGTTATAATACTATTAACTATAATTTTTAAAAGGAGTGTTATTATGTATATTGCAAGTGTATGTATGCAACAAGAATATTGCACATCTTGTCCTGTTCGGAAAGAATGTAATCCTCGTGTCGCATTTTACGATGAAAAACAGTTCAGTGAAATCATTGAACAGACTACTCATCTCTCCAGACTGATTTTTCTGAATATCGGTGTTCCTGACGAAACAATTGATGATTTTGAAGCAATTTTTACAGAATCAATAAATAAAAAACGCCAACGAGAGTTGGAGGAACACCCAAACTACTCTGATTTGTAATTTTTCTTAACACTTCTATAAGCCAATAGTTATTATGTTGGTCACATCTATTAGCCCTATTCTCGAAAGAGTTTAGGGTTTGTCTTTTTTTATAAGCACTATGAAATATATAAATTATAGATAATGTACCCTAGAACTAAACGGCTTTTTTTCGACATTAGTCTACTTTTTGCCGTTCTACTATCTCTATTTTTATATACTTCATACTGCTTATATAATAAAATACAAAGAACGCATATTATTTTTATATACGTTCTTGAAAACTTATTCTACTATTTTCCAATCTTCTGCTAACATATCTGCTTGGCTGGCTAACCAACCAAGTTGAACGCCTGAAGTACCTACAAATGCAATAGCTTTGTTTCCAATTGCTTCGTGTTCTGCATTTATTACTTTGTTACTTGTGTTTAAATAACTTATGTTTTTTGCCAATTCTATATATTGATTTTTTCCATTCCAACCATTTCTTGCAACTCTTTTCCCTCTTTTTAAATTAGAAATTGCCTCTCCGAAAGTAAACGTTTGAATATTTAATGTATTTTCATCTATATCATCACAAATAATCCAATTATCAGCTACTATATTATCTAAATCAACAAATATATCATCTGTTTCTAAAAACGGTATTACACTTCCATCTTTACAATGCATTGTTATTGTTCCATTTTCTTTAATCCAATATCCTCTCCAATGCTCTCTTTTTATTTTATGTCCTTGTTTTAATGCTTCATACGCTCTTTTAAATTCCATTTTTTCTTCCTTCTTTCTTAATAATTTTAAAAACTAGCTATAAAATAAATCTATAACTAGTTTTGAGGGGCTGTGTATTCTTATTAATCGCTCGGACTCGAGTTAGTTTTTCTCTAACTGCGATTTTGTGTTTATGTATTTAAACACATTTCTATAATACCATATTAACACATTGTTTTAAGAAAAACAGATAATTTTCGTGTAATTTTCGTGTAATTTTCGTGCTAATGTTAATTATTTAGTATTTCTTCCATTTTTTTAATTGCTTCTATCTTCTTTTTCTTTAATTGTTCTTCTGTTATATTGGTTCTAAATTTATCGTTAAATCCTATTTCTACTTGTCTCCATTTCCATTTGTCTATACATTTGCACTCTATAATGTAATTCTCTTCTTCTGTTAGTGAACCTAATGCTATTTCTATTTGTTTGACTTCGTGTTCTAGTGGTCTTATTCTTGATTCATCATCTTTTATCCATTGTCTTACCATGTCTCTTGTTACTTCTTTTACAATTATTGTTGTTTCTACTGGACTATTATTATTTTTAGCTTTAGGCATTCCATATGTATCTGGCGCTTCGTATATAAATTCTTTTGCTATTTCATTATCTGACATCGTATCTAGGCAATATTGCCAATATTTGCATCTTTCTTTTATTGTTTCTATTTTGCCTTTTTTTATCTTGTAGTCTCTTAATGCTTTTTCAATATTCATTTGTACCTCCTTGTTATTTTATTTATTTGCATAATTCCTTACATCACGTTCTATTTCAGCTTCGTTTATGTCGTTTCTATAAAACTTACAATTTTTACAATCTATTTCATTTAATGCTCTACAACCACTATGCCCACTTCTTTCTTTGTATGCAAAACAATCTTTATTTTCCATTTTGTACCTCCTCTTTTAACTCTTGTAAATAATCTGCTATCACGCTATGTGCTAATGCATAATCTTTGTTTTTAGTTCCTTCTGCTAACGTTCTATGTTCTTTTATCCCTTTGTTTATCTTTTTTATTAAATTATTATATCGTTCTTCAAATTTGTCTGCTCTTTCTAGTGCATCTCTTAAACATTCTCTATCTGTTTTATATCTCATTTGCTTATCACTCCGTTTCTAAATTGTTTTTATTATTTCTGTAATTTTTTCTTTACTTAAATTTCCTTTTGTCTTTCTTATCTTTTCTATTAAGTCGTTTTTGATTTTTTCTCTCACTATGTTTTCTAGTTTTTCATTTTTATTGTTTAAAACTATTATCTCTTCTTTTAATTTGTTGATTTCTTCTTTGCTATCTTTATTGTCTGTTTTTCTAAATTCTCTTTCTACCTCTTTTCTTAAATTTTATATTCTATGATTGCCATTTGTTCTCTTGTTGCTATTGTTTCAATTTTCTCTAAACCATTATGCAAATATTCATTCATGTATTTATTCGTGGTTATTATTTTTTGTTTTTTATTTTCATCTATCTCAATATTAATAATCAAATGCTTATTTACATAGTCTCCTATCTCGATTAAATCAATTATATTTTTAGAGTGTTTTTCTATGTTTTCTCTTGGATATAACCCATTCTCACATTCAATGTATTGTTGCATATAGTCTGTATTTTTTACTTTATCTATTTTTCCATAATTAAGTCTTACATACTCTCCATCTTCTATTTCTTGCATAACTCTTACCTCCTTCTCTTTTAAATATTTATACTTCCTTATCTATCCTTTGCATATAACTTTTTACTTTTACTTTTGCGTCCTTAATCAAATCTTCTAGCCACTCTTTTTCAATTTCTTCCTTGCTTTTCCAGTCTGTTACATAATCATCTACTATTGTTGACCACAAAGCATATTTATCGTCTTTTTTTCTGCGATGTAATTCTCTTGCCATCTTCTCACTTCCTCTTTAAATATTTATACTTTTTCTACTTGTATTTTTATATTTCTTACTTTCAATTCTTCTTCTAATTCTAAATAATCTGAATAATTCATTTTTTCAATTTCTTTTGAACAAGAATGTGGTATAAATATAATACAATCTTTTCTTCCGTGTATTTGTCTTTTTAGATGTCGCACATTATAAGCTTTTACTTTAATTTCATCTACTTTTAACATCTTCTCACTTCCTCTTTAAATATTTATATATTGTTCATTCCTTTATATCTATCAATCAATATGTACCTTTTAGCATGTTCAAGATATTCATCTTGAACATATAAATCATAACGATTTGCTTCTTCTATTTCTTTCATACTTATTTTTATTTCTTGGTTGTCGAAATTCTTTATAATAGCTTTTAATAATTGCATAATATCGCTTTTTAACATATCTTCAAGAATGCTATTCTTTAATTTATTTTTTTCTCTTTCAAGTTCTTTATTTTTTTCTTCTAAACTTATAATTTTATCTTTGTCTTTTTTACCTATTATCATTTTTCTCACTTCCTTTTTAAATATTTATATATTACTTGCTCTACTTTATTTAGAGCCTCTTTGTTCGTTATAAAACGTCCGACTATGTCTATTTCTAACTTCTGCTCTTATTATCTTAATTTGCATATTGTATTGTCTTTTATATTGCTTTGCTAATTGCTCTTTGCTTAAGCCTTCTTTCCATTTTTGTATTATTTCTTTGTCTTGCATACTACACCTCTTTAGTGTAGTATGTTCTATTATTTGTTGTAATATTTCATGTAATTTTCTAAAAAATCTTCTAACTTGTCGGAATGTAATCCATCTCTCTTTAGTTCTCTTTTTAGATTTTCTATGTCTTTTATGCTATTTTCTTCTTTTTCTTTTAAACTTATTTCTAAATTTCCTAGCATTTCTCTTGCGTTCGATATATCCCAACTTATGTTATCTAGCAAATTATATAGTTCAATTATCTTTGTTTGTATTTCTTTTTCCATCTATTTTCCCTCCAATAATTCTTGCCCAAAATCAATTCTTGCTTTATATATATTTTTTAAAATATAATTAGTGCAATTATTTAATTTAGAATTATCTATAACCATCTTTTCTCTTATTTTGTCTTTAGATATAGAATTTTTATTTTCTTCTTGTAGTCTTTTTAGTTCTTTTAAGACTGCTTCTGCATGTTCTCCAAAATCAAATAATGCTATTTCATAACTACAACCACTTTTTGCATTAATTATTTTTTTAAGTCTTTTTTCTACTTCTTCTAATTCTTTATTCATCTAACCACCCCAACTCTTTTACTTTTTCATTTATTACTTGTAGCTCTTGCATTGTAATATAATCGCACATTCCATCATATTCTCCACTTTTGTTGAATTTTTTATATGCTAGATAAAAATAAATTACATTATCATCATCTTTATAGTATTCTATATCTCCTAGTTGTGTATGATTTTTCTTGTATCCTAATTCTTTAAACATCTCATCTGCTTTACTCATTAGCTTTCCTCCTCCATTCATCTAATTCTAATCATATAAGAATGTTCAAAGTGATTGCTTTCTACATCAAGACTCAAATCATTCATCTTATCAATTCCAAAATAATCTATCATCATACCTCCATGCAATCCTCCAATGTGGTTTGTCAAAGCAAATTTTATAATATTAGCATATAATTTAGTTTTCTCCGAATTATCATCGTTTTTTAATATATTTTTTCTTAAATTACTGTTTTGGCATTCTAAATTTTTTATTTTTGCTTCTAATCTTTTTATTTCATTATTACATCTTTTTACTTTTCCTTTAACACTCATTAATTTTCCTCCTCTTCTATTCTTTGTTGTATTCCTAAAATTTGTTTTATTTGCTGTATCGGCTCATCTGCATATTCACATTCATTTGTTCCGTTAAAATTCGGATTTTCTAATCTCATACAGCCACCGACATGTTTTACATTTTCCGTGTAATTCTATATAGTTATATTTCATAATTCTCTTCATTTTCAATCTATCGTATAATGATTCGAATTTTCAGATATGATGCCTTTTGCTAATCTATCTTTTCCTTGTTGTGTTATTTTATAAACTACTTCTTTACAATTTGTTTCTCTATCTAATGCTTTTCCAACTATACAAACTTCTCTTTTTTCTAACAACCTTGTTAAACGTGGTCTAGCATGGTTATAATCTATTTCTTTTGTATAATTTCTATATGCCATATATCTTGCTATTTGTTTTGATGTTAGTTCTTTATACATATTCAATATACTTAATACTTGTATCTCTCTTGTTGTTTTTTTTACTTTTTCGTTTGCCTCTCTTCTTGTTTCTTCACACATTGTATTCATTTGTTTTATCCTCCTATTCCTAATTCTTGTGCAAGAGGAGTATAGAAATTACTTCTATATCGCTTGTCTGTCACTTTCCACCCTTCATATTTTCTAGCATTGCCACAGTCACATACACAAGCATATTGATTCTTCAACTCTCTATCTCCATCTTTAATTACTTTTGTGTAAACTAGATATCCTATGCTATTACATTTCTTGCACTCTACTTTTTGTAAATCATCTTTTTGCATAGAAAATGGTGTTTCAATGTTTGCTTCTACAAAGTCCGCAATTTTAGGTAAAAACTTGCTTTTTCTTATTACCATTGATACCAACTGCCTATATCTATCTATGCCAATATCTTCTAACTCTTTGAACATAATTCTTCTTTGTTCGTTTGTATATTCTTTGTCGTAATATTGTTCTACTCTACTAGTAGCTTCAACAAACTCACTTTGTGTCATTTGCTAATCCCTCCTCTAGTGCTTTTAATTTTCGTTTGTTTTTCTCTTCTTCTGTTTCTTCTTGTATTACATTACTATTTTTATTTTTGTGTTTTAAATCATCTGCCTTAACCTCTTCTATGCCTTTAAATCCTTTGTCAATATAACTTTCTAAAATTGGTATCGTATATTGCCAACTTGGTCTTTCTATTCTTGCAGTCTTTCTTAAAGCATATTCTATTAGTTCAATTGGCAATTTATCTAAATAACTTATACACTCTGTAATGTTATTAATATTAGTAGTCCCAATAGTTTCAATCATTATTTCTTGCAGTTTTTCTATTTTGGGATTGCATAAACTATTTTCTATACTACTACTTCTTTTCTTGTTTTGTTTCGTTTTGTTTTGTTTATTAATGGTATCGTTTGTCATATTGTCCGCTATATTGTCTGCTGTATTATTCGCTATATTGTTTGCCTTATTGTTTGCTATATCCTCATATAATTTGATTATGCTATAAATAGGGGCATCATTTTGGTTTTTTCCTTTTAAATATGTTATATAACCTTGATTTATTAAATTATTTCTTGCTCTTATTAATTTCTGCATATTCAAATCACATTTACTCATTAGAACTGTATTAGCTACTTTGAACTTATCAATCCAACCTGTCTTATTAGCTACTTGCAATAAAACAAAATATATTGCAATAGAATTAGCAGATAATGGTTTGTAGTCTAATGTAGAATAAAATTCATTGAGTTGTTTTATATAGTTCAATTTACTTTCTCCTTTCTCCTTTTGTAAAAAATTAGGGTAGTGTGTTTGTCCTACCCTAGTTGCTTTATCTATACTCTTTGTTCTAATTCACAAATTATTGTATATATTTCTTCTTCTGATAGTCTTCTTGAATAATTGCCTTCCAACATCTCTTTTGCTCTTTGCTTTAATTCTAAAATAATTTCTTTATTCATTTTTGTTTCCTCCTATTTCCTTCCTCTGTACATTTTTCACATACATTAATTTCTTTTACTATTTCAAATCCATCTACTATTTTTTCTTTTCCGTATTTATCTATATAATTGTAAGTTTTGTTTCTAGTTTCTACTATTTCTTTATGTTGTTTTTCTCCTGCTTGTGTTACTCTTCCACATTTTTCACATTTAAACATTTTCATTTCCTCCTATTTTTTATAAATTAATTTTTCTTTGTTCCAGTTTGCTCCATAAATGCTTTTTAAGTAGCTTTCTATGTAATTTTCATATAATTTAGTGTCTTGTCCAAAATCTTCCTCATAATGGCATTTTGGACACAATGTAACTATATTCTCTTCTATGCCTAATCCACCGTTGTGACCTCTTAATAAAATGTGCATTTGCACAAATCATTAGGACTTCTTTTTTACAATAAATACATTTATGCTTGTCCCTTTTCCATACTTTTTCTTTTATCTTTTTTTGTATCCCTGTAGCTTTTGTTTGTCTGTGTTTTTTACCTTTTATCGGTTTATTTTCTTTATATTTCAATTCTGAACAGTTTTTACATTCAGCCAGTATTATTTGTTGTTTGTTTAGTCTACAGAAGAAATATGGTTTATAGTTTTTAGTCCTTTTTGTTAAATACATGCAATTCATTTCTTGTCCCATTCCTTTAAAAGAGATTCTATTTCTGCTTTTGGTTTTGTTTCTATTTCTGCATTTTCACACTCTTGGATTACACCATTTATTAGTTGTGCCATTTCTTTAGAATCTAATGTATGTGTTTCTTTGTAGAATATATAGCAATCATCTCCATTTTCATCTGACTTATACCATTTTGAATATTTATATATTTCTTTCATGTCTGTACCATCTGGTACTTTACAACCTTTTATTCTTCCATCTTCAAACCTTGCTATTGTTCCATAGTCTAAATTCATTTTTATTTTCATATCTGTATCTGATATATTATAGTGTCTAGCTAATTCATTTACTAATACATGGAAATAAGCATTTGCATCTAAAGACCTCTTTTTAATAAATTTCTTTATTGCTATTGTTAGTTTTTCTAATTTAGATAGTTTTTCAATACACTCCATATTTGTAGTATCTAATAATAATGTCACTATTGCCTTTCCAGTTTTCCAATCTTTATTGAAATTAGTTATTATCCCTGTTAATTGCATTTAACCACCTGCTTACTGGTTTTAAAATCATTTACTATATTCATATAGTCTTTAATTTTTATTTCATTAGTAGTTGTATATCCATATTGGCTTAATATTAATTCAACTACATTATCTTGAATATTTGCGTTTTCAATTGCTTTGTTTAAACTTTCTATCATCTTTTTATCAATTAGCTTATCATTATCTTGTTGTTGCATTGCATTTGCTACTTCTTCCGCACTTGCTACTGATGTATCTATTCCAAATCCAGCCATTCCTAACGCTCTTCCTACTGCCGATGTCTCGCAATTTTCTATGTAACTTGTTTTATTTATAAAAGAACTCCCTTCCTTTTCATAAGCCGTTCCCATTCCTAAATTGTTTCCTTCATTGTCATTTACTATTGCTTTAAAAATACAAGTTCCATTCTCATTGCTTAATAATTCTGTTAAAATCTGCCCTTTTGGATATACCATTCTAAATGCTTTTATTCTCTGATTTACTTCTGCGTATTCTTTTCCGCTTTATGTTTGTTGTATTTATTGTTTCATTTGCTTTTTGTATATCTTCAAATTTAATCATTTATAGTTTGCTCCTTTCGTATTCATAATTCATTTGCCTTTCTTCCTTTTCATATTCCTCTTGCAATTTTTCTTGTACTTCTTCTAATTCGTTTTGTGCTTCAAACTTAATCTCATTTAGCATATCTATATAATTTTTATCTGATATGTCATCTACTAATATATCTATTGAACTAACTATGTTATCTAGTTCATCATATCTTTCTTGTAAATCCATTTTAAACACCTACCCATCTTGATTTTTTTAATTCTTCTGGCAATATATAATTTTTAATATATTCTTTTGCTGGTTCTATATGTTCAGCTCTAAAATCACTAATATTTCGTACTCTCAAATCCCATTTTAAGTCTCTCATTATTTGCCTTTCTGCTCTTTGTCTCGTATCCTTATTTTGCCATTGTTCTAGTCCTTCTGGTTGTTCAACCTCTTTCTTTACTTTTTCAATTATCATTAATCTGATTGTATTGTAAGCACTTGTATTCCCAGAACTCCCTCTGTTTATTACACTTTCTAAAAATTTGTTTCTTTCTTCTAATTCTTTTATTTTATTTAACATTTCTTCTTCACTCATATAAAAATCCTCCTATCATTAACCACAATGGCTATTGACACGAGGTTCTAAAAATCGTATAATTAATATACGACTAATAGACTATGTCTAATAGCTCGTTTGTGGCTACTTAATACTGAATAGATTACCAGTCAAACGCAGTATTAAGTAGTGTTTTTATTGTTTAATTATCTTTTTCAATTATTATTTGTTTTGTTTCTTCATTAACCTTAACTTTAATGTTTCTTTCTTCTGGTGTAACTCCTATTTTTCTAAAAAAACTTATAGGTATATTGGTTTTTGATGATATTGAACCACTTCCACATTTATAAAAATTTACTTTCAAATTTCTTTCCTCCATATCTTACAAGCCTCCTCTCTAACTTGACAGTCTTTTTTTTATACTGTATAATAATAGTTAAAGAGGGAGAGGGGCTATCCCCTCATCTCTAAACCTTTGTAGATAAGTTGTAATTGTTCATGATTACTTTTCAATCTACGTTGTTGTGCTTGTTTTGCGTGGTGGCTGGCAAGCACTTTTTTTATGAACTTCATCATCAGTTTTTCCTCCTTCCTCTTCCGACTGTCATTATAATATCATATCACCATACGACTGTCAATACTTTTTTCAAAACTTTTTTAAATATTTTTTGTGAGTTTTAAAACCATTGTTATTACTGCGTTTCATCTGATAAACTATTCAATTTTCAATGTACATTTGCTATTTTTTTATGTCTATGTTATACTTGAATAAATATGAATTTATATATATTCTTATTGTCGAGTTATCTATCATTTCCAAGCTTGTTAGATAACTCGTTTATAATATTTATGTTCTTTTTTCTTAATTCATTAAATATTACATTTCTTTGTTTTCTTTTTGATTCTTCTGAATTTCCGCTTCTATCTATTTCCTCTAAATCAATTAGTTTTGATATTGTGTAGTTTGCTAATGATTTAGCATGTAATTTTTGTATTTCTAAATTACTTGTGTCTTCTCTGTTTAATGCATTTTCTTCTTTTGCTTTTTTAAGTTCTTTTTTCAAATTGTTATTTCTTATTATTAATCCTATGTTGTCAAAAAGCTTTAACATGTTTTTTCACTCCTTTTCTGTTTTTGTTTAATAACATATATATATATAAATCATATTAGCTATCTCACACATAGCTTTTACATTACATACTATTTGTTCAGACTCATTATCTTTTATACTTCCTTGATTTATTTGTTTTTCTAATAAATCATTTATTCTGTTAAGTCTTTTTAATTCATCTTTTAAATAATCTTTAACTTCCATTTTTTTCTCCTTTCCTTGTAAAATATTGTAATTTGTTGTATAATTTCCTCGAAAGTGAGGTTGTTATGGAATTATTAAATAATTGGTTGGTACAAGTTATATTAGGAAATATTGCTTGGATTTTGTTTTGTAAAATCACTAAAAGTTTTAAAGACTATTTTAAAATTCTTAATAAAAATAATTCTAAAAAACCTTCTAACAATTCTTCCAAAGAATTGTATCCTAAAGAATTATTAAAAAAGCAATTTAATATTTCTTTTAAAGTATCATCTATTTCAACTGTCACTTTATTAGTTATATTAGCTAACAATTTGCAATATAAGTTTCCATTCTTGTTTATATTACTTATTATTTTTGACTTTTTTTGTTATCTTTTTATGCTTGGTGCTTTTGATGGTGCAACTGATTATTTTGATAAATAATTTAATAGTTGGAATAGTAAAAAATCCTACAATGTACCAGAAATTATTCTTTATAAACTCTTCCATCTTTCCCTCCTTTAATTCAACGTAGTAGCTGTCATAAATCCGTAAATCATCATGCTTGTCCACATTCCGCCAACAAATTGTGCATAACATTACATTTAGTATTATTTTCTTTAGCTTTTTCTTGTTTCTTTTCATTTGTTTTACTCCTTTCAAACTACTCTATTTAACATTCTGTTTGCTCTTAATTTTTCATAGTCTATATTTACTGTTTTACTTTTTCTCTTTCTGACTATTGGATTTCCTTGCATTACTTTTTCTTGTGCTAATTCTTTTAGATGTTCTTCAAACTCTTCAATGTCTTTTGGGTCATATCTATAATCTTTTGTACCTATTTCAATATACTTTAGTCCTTGTCTTCTAAATTTTGTTATTGTTCTGCTATCTTTTACATTGAAGTGTTCCATAACTTGTTTTGTTGTTAGATATTGCATTTTTGACCTCCATCAATTACTTTTAGATATTTAGGAATTTTATCTTTAACAATGAATTGATTTCCTTTTTGGTCATACAAATATTTCTTATTTGTTGTTTTATCTTTATAAAGTCTATAAGTATTAATATTGTTTTCTTTAGCCCATCTTTCCATAATACTTTCGCCTGTTTCCATTTTATTTATATCGCTTAATATAGTCAGGCTATTTGCTAAAAATTCTCTAATCTCTATATTTTCATAGTCCCACAATAAGTTTTCTATTTTGTTGGCAATAATCTTGTTCATTCCTATTTTCTGTAACTCCTCCATAGTAAAGAAATAATCTTTAATTTGATATTTCTCGCCATCGTATCTTTTTTCAATGGGGAAAACTGTAATTAATTCATTAGGAGTTAACAAAGATATAACTGTTTTCACTACTTCTGAAAATTCAAATAATTTTAATATTTGCTCATATTCCATATCTTCTTTTGTCTTTGATATTTCATTTATTGCCTTTACTCCATAATAAGCTAATCTCTTTAAATTTTCCTTATTTTCTATATCTACAGCATATAGATTCAATGTATCATCAAACAATCTTAAATATATATCTGCATAATTAATTGTTTTCTTGCCACCTTTTATAAGTTTTAATTGTTGCATATTTCCTCCTTAACTATGTCTTGTACATTAATACTCATATCTCTTAAATATTCTAAAATTTCTTGCCAAAACATTTCTGGTAATTCTCTATAATTTGCCACATCATATTTGGCTTTTATTTTTGCCCATACTCTTGGAAATACTTTTGACTTATTCTTTTTATATTCTAAATTGTTTTCGCTACAAATCATTTTTACTTTTTCCTTTACTTTCTCTTGTAATGTTCTCGCTTTTCCAGATGTTATATAAACTCTCTTTTGTAAGATTTTGTCATGTTCGTTTAATTTCTGTACTGTATCTTTTTTAAAATCTGCATAATCATAATTCATTACAGTTAAGCTTTTAGCTAACTCTTGCATTGTTACTTCTAAATTATTGTCCATCTTCATTTTCCTCCTCCAAATAAATATTGTTTCCTATCATTAAATTTTCGTTCATTACTTTTTTCATGTCTAACAGCCATGTTTCAATCTTTTTTATGGCATTTTTTAATAGCGTTTTTTTACTTACAGATAATTCTGAATATTCTTGTTCCATGTATGTATATTTTGATGTGTTTCTTAAGAAATTCGCTATTTCTGTTGACAATTCATCAAATCCATAATCGTAATATTTTTGCCCTATTTCGTTATTTTTCATGTTATTCATACTGACTATTGTACTTTTTGCTTCTTCATATTTTTCAAATAATTCTGACCTTTCTTTTTCTAATTGCTCTACTTGGCTTTTTATACTATCTGGCACTACTTCTTTTATAACTTCCTTTTCAATTATTTCTTTTTCTGGCTTTTGAATATCATTCACTTCACTTTTTAATTTCTTTATTTGTTCATCTTTTTCTTTTATTGCTTCTTGAAGTTCGTTAGAATATTCTTTTTCTGCTTTTATTTGTTTTGTTAAGTTTTTTACTTCTTGAATATCCATATCTTTTAGATTTACACTGCTTAAAACCTCTCCTTGTTGTTCTGAATCTAATTTTCCTATTTGATAAATCTTGCTAGCCGATAATTCTTTTAATTCTTTTTGTTTATCCAAATTTTGGATAAACACTTTATAGTAATTAATGCAGTTATATGCTGTTTGTCTTTTCAATCCATAACTTTCTATCCATTCTCCAAAACAACCATATCCATTTTTTGCTAATAATTCTTGTGCTTTAGCGAGTTCTTCTCCAACAAGATATTTTATATTACTATTAATTGCTGAAATATTACTTGCTATTTTTTGCAATTGATTAGATATTCCTTTATCTAATTTGTCATAATTAAAATCACTAGAATTTATCATTTCTATATCTATTAAATCACTCATTTATGTTCCTCCTTTTCACTTAAAATGTCTCCTATAGCAATTCCACGCTTATTTAGTTCTTTAATATTTTTTTGGATTTCTTTTTTTAAAATTAAAATTTCTGCTGTTGTCTTTTCTATATTAAAATCTGTCAAACTATTCATTTACTTTCACCTCCCTCCTTATCAGTTTTTCTGAACTTTGAAATTAAAAAAATTTTTAGCTGATTTTCCTAAAATTATAGATATATCATTAATATTAGAAATTTTAGGTTCCGAAATTCCATTTTCAATATTATAATATGTAACTTTACTTTTAAAACCCAGCAATCTAGCCATATCTATGATTGAAAGTCCTTTTTTCTTTCTCTCTTTTTTTAATTCATCCGTATAAACATATTTTTTATATTTTCCCATCTTGCACCTCCTTTGTTTTGTTTTACTGTACTTATTATATCAGACTTTCTGAACTTGTCAAGTATTTTTTTAAAAAAGTTCATTTTATCTGTTGCATCCTTTATGATTGTAAGAAATATTTTTTATTTTTGTTTACTTTTTCTGAACAATATGTTAAAATATGTTATAAGGAGTGGTTTTTTATGAATGAAAATAAACCTATAATTGCTGAACGTATAAAAAATTTAAGAAAAGGAAAGGGGCTTACCCAAGAACAATTGGCAGAAATATTAGGTCTAAATGCTAAATCAAGTATTGCTAATTATGAAAGTGGTGCAAATTCTCCTAGCGATGATATAAAAAAGAAAATGTGTGAATTATTTGATTGTAGTATGGATTATTTAATGGGAAAAAGCGAATTTAAGAATATAGAAAGAGAAAAGAAAAATATTATAGATAATATAAATAATCACTACAAGCAAACATTAGTTGATTTAGGTATTAACATCAAAGATGTCGAAGAACTTCTTTCTTTAAATCCTATTGCTTTAAACGTATACAAAGCAAACTCTTCAGAAGAACTTGCAGAACCAATAATTGCTAAAATGACATACATTTCCAATAATTATTCTCCTAATGTTGTTAGCCACTTCCTTTCTGTCATGAAAAACATGCTTCTTGAAGAACAAAAAATTTTTGCTGAAAAAAATTATGAACAATTAAAATTACATTTTGAAGAATCTGTTAAAGCAGGTAATGTTCTTGCTCAATACATAGAAGAAAATGATTTAGATAAATTTTACATGTGTCCTGTCTATGGTCAAATTTCAGCAGGACAACCTAACTGGGCAGAAGAAAATATAGAAGGAAGAATACCAATTAACACAAACTTAATGGATATAGTAAATCCAGAAGAACATTTCTTTTTGCATGTAAATGAAGAAGGTATGAATGAAGTAGTAAAGAATGGTTCTTTTGCTCTAATCCATAAGCAAGATAGTATAGAAAATGGAGAAATAGCTGTTATAATAACAGATGATTCTAACGCTATATTAAGAAAAGTCACAAAACAGAACGACCTAATTATATTAATGCCAGAATCAGAAGATAAAAGTTTTGAAACAAAAGCATATGATAAAGCTTCTATTAAAATATTAGGTAAGTATGTAGGAAAAATGGAAATAAACAAATAGGAGGTTTTACTAATGGAAGTAAATCATGTTTACATGTCTCCAAAGCAGTATTCAGAAGCAACAGGTAATAAAATTGGTATAGAAGAAATTAAGCGATTATGCAGGATTGGTCGTATCCCTTGTGAAATGACAAAAAAAGGATATTATAAAATTAAAGTTTACAAAGATAATTGTGTATCCAGAGAAGAGTATGACAGAGTAATAAAGGAAAATAACGAACTTAAACAATTATTAAAAACTATAAACAATATTTCTAATTACAAGGAGGGATAATATGGCAGGAACTAAACGAAAAACTGGAAAAAATCGTTGGCGTTTAGAATACATGTATGAAAACGAAAGATATAGTCAATATGTTTCTGCAACTTCTACAACAGAAGCAGATAGAAAATTAGCTTTGTTTGTTGCAGAAGTAGAAAAAGGAAATTACAACAACCAAAGCAGTATTACTTTTACTGAAATGTCTCAATTGTTTTTAGATAAATATGCAAAAAATAATTTATCAGATACTACTGTTATTAATTACAAATGCCAACTAAACAAATATATATTAGATGAAATTGGGAAGCATAAATTAAGTAGTCTCAAAAAACTTCATATTCAAGATTTAGCCAATAAATTATACGAAGACTATAACTTATCCTCTAAAACTATAAAAAACTATATAAACTTAATCTCATCAATTTTAGAGAAGGCTGTTGAATGGAATTATTTAAAAGAAAATGTAGCAAAAAATGTTACTATACCAAAAAACTATAACAAGCCTAAAAAAGAACAAGAAATTTATAACAATGAAGAAATTAAACAATTATTTGAAATTTTACAAAATGAACCAGAACCATTTAAAACAATGGTATATATCTCTTTTTATACTGGTGCTAGGCGTGGCGAAGTACTAGCATTAAGATGGAAAGATATAGATTTTGAAAATAATATTATACACATAGTTCAAAACAAAATTCGAAAAGTTGATGGAACAAAAATAAAAGAAACTAAAAACAAACGCTCTCGAAGTTTTGTTGCACCTCAAGTTTTAATGACAAAAATAAAAGAAATATACAATAATCAAAAAAAAGAAGATTTAATTTTTAACTATTATCCAGCAACTTATACAAGAATGTGGCAAGAATTTATAAAGAGAAATAATCTAAAATATATTACTTTACATGATTTAAGACATACAAATGGAAGCATTCTAGCTTCCAAAGGAGTGGATATTGTAACTATAGCCAAAAGGCTAGGTCATCTTCCAGCTACCGCTTCTGCATATTATTTACATGCCGTATCTGAAGAAGATAAAAAAGCAAGTGAAAAATTAGACAACTTGTTTTAATTTTTCACTTGTAATTACGCTAAAATTACGCTAACTAGTCAAATTCAAAATACATTAAACCGCTAAACCCTTTTGCTTTCAATGGAGCGGGTGGCGGGAATCGAACCCGCGCTATCAGGTCGGAAGCATGACATTCTACCACTAAATTACACCCGCATTTAATTTATCGCAAAAACAAATCATATAATAGTTTCAAATATTTTTTGGCGGAGATGAGGAGTTAAATTATTTTTACATTTTCTCCTCATTTCCTTTTTTCGCTATCTTAACTGCTTTTACGCACTTTTCCATTTTTCTATTTTATTTAATTTTATCTCTTTTTTTATAACTTTTCTTTGACATTGCATTAAAAATTGCATTAATTTATATATTATCTAAAATACCTAACATATATATTTTTTGTATTAATGTACTATTGTTTTTTATAATCAACATTTCCTCCTCTGAAAATAAATTGGCATTTTTCAAAATTCTCATATTCATAATTTTTTTTAGATTTAAGTCATTATTTTCTAATTCTTTATTTTTCATATTAGGTAATCCATCCCTTCTTTTGTGAAATAATTTATTATTCACTTTCAAGGGATTATAATTCTTCCTTATTTTATTACTAACTTTCTTTTTTGTAAATACCTTTCCTCTATATTTTTTTACTTTTTTTAATACTTCATTTTTCATATAGTATACTCCTTTCTTTTATTTTTCATCTGTCAAAATTTGACAATCACTTAAAAAAGCAGTATACTAATAATAGATATACTTTTTTAAGTATATTGTTGTTAAAGAGAAAGATGGTTTTTGTTAGAGGTTATCTTTCTCTTTGTCTATTTTTGTATTTTACCTAAAATATGTAATTTATCCTAAAAAATGTAATCACTTATATATGATATCTATAATTTAAAAAAAAGTCAATTGTTTTTTTCTATTTTTTTTGTTTATTTTATATTTTTTTGTCGAATAAAAAAGAAGCCTATATGACTTCTTTTGCTAACTTAACTATTTCATTAAATCTCCTTGTTTGACTTATATACTTTACACTTTCCACATTTAGTATTAAATAATTTTCTAATAAATTGTTGTATTCTCTTACTGTTCTTATGTTCAGCATTTTTATCATTTTTAGGGATTTTAAATAATATTCTTTCATATCAACCATCTCCTTTTTATATATCATATCGCATTATGTTAACCTTTTGTGTTGAAATTTGTCGACTCCATATTTTTTAATAAATATTAGAATTTACATACCCATATCTACCAGTTTTTACAACATACACATAGTCTACATTAGAAGACACATTTTTTATAATCTTAACTTGTGTCAAAGGCAAATATGTGTATTTAGTTCCGCTTAAATTACTATTACTATACAATATAGTTGTTGTTGCTAATCTTTTATATTGTCCTATTGTGCTACTTGCAACACTTGTGCTATAATTTGATTTATTTACATATCCTTGTCTGCCAGTTTTGACAACTTGAATATAATCTACTGTACTTGATGCATTTGACAATACTTTTATTTGTGTTTGTGCTAAATATGTATATTTTGTACCAGTTAAATTTAAATTAGAATATATATAAGATAAGTTTTTTAATCTATACAATGTTCCTATTGTACTTGTAGTTGTTGTATTAGATATAGAACTAGTTGATAAATAGGAAGAACTTACCCAGCCTTGTGCCACTCTACTCCAATTTCCACTTGTTTCATATACTGTTACTGCTGTTCCATAGCTTAGTCCTCCAATTATTGCACCATTTGGAGCATTTCTTACGTTTAATCCAGTTTTAGCACTTACATATCTTGTATATGTAGATGTTGTAACTGTTGTATTATTTACTGTTACATTTTCGCTATGTTTATAGGCATAGAATCCGTTATAATTAGCATAATTTCTGAAGTTTTCTATGCTACAATATACCGTATTCCCCTCTACTGTCACTTTCCCACGCCTTGTTGCTGTTTCAAATTTTCCAGCATACAAATATGGGTCATATATCTTTAGCATATCTCCATCTATTCCTACAATAGCCATTAAGTGTCCACCAGTTGTAAATAATCCGTTATTTACTGATACTATTAAGTAATTGTTATTTCTTAATAATTCTACTGCTGTATCTAGTTGATAGGTCTCTTGATATTCTATATTAAATGTATCTGCTACAAATCTAAATGCACTTAAATATGTACCATTATTTGCTGTTCTATAGCCATAATTTACAAACAAGTTAGCCATTTGATCTGGTGTAATTGCACCTTTTGTTGCTGTTACAATCATTGCCGCCGAAGTTGGTCCGGCACCCACTCGTTCCTATTGTTTGTGTAGAATTCCCTATGCTAGAATACATCTTATTAGCCCATCTTTGGTCTATTTGGCTATAATATGTTAGCTCTATATAATTTCCTAAACTTACATTAGGATATTCAGTTGTTCCGTTGTATGCAACTTCTCCTTGTAATTTAAATTCTTCGCTTTCTACTTCTTGTTCTTCTGACACTTCTTTTTCTTGTTCTTCTGTCTGTTCTATAATCTCTGTAGTTGGTAATTCTTTTACTGCTTCTTCTGACATCTCATATATTTCCACGTCTGTAACTTTCTCTATTACTTCTTTTTGTAAATTCTTATCATCACTAAATGTAAATACCATAACCACAATAAAAATTATCATAACTGTTGCTACAATGATTTCAAATTTCTTATTTTTCATTTTTATCTATCTCCTTAAAAAAATAGATGCTTTTTACAGCATCTATCTCTTTTACTACCTACTTGGTTTTTTTATATACTCCCATTTTTCTATTCGTAATTGGAATTTTGGACACTTACTTGCTTCCACTTTCCATCTTCAAAAATAGATATTTTCTTTTTGTTGTTTGGCTTTTTTTCTTTCCACCTCATATTGTTCTCCTATACTTAAATTCTATTATGTATAATTATATTAAAAATACTGTATATATAAATTTATATCTTTTTCAACTCTTTAATATCATGTTGTATTTCTACAACTTGTCCTTCTAGTTTATAAGTTCTTTCTATAATATTGTTATGCTTTTTTACTTTTTCTTCTAATTCAGAAAGTCTATAATTAGTTAATTTAGAACTTGCTATAATTCCTCCTATTGTTCCTAAACATGTGCCGATAAAACTTATTATTGCTACGATTACTGTATTATCCATTGTTTTTCTCCTTTTACTCTACTACTTCTACTGTCAACATTGATAGTGGGGCAGAAACTTCATTGGCGGGATTACTAGTAACATACATATAAATAATATCTCCTTCAGATGCATTATCTACAATTCTCCTTACGATGTTTAAAGGTTCTTGAACATCTGTACCATTTACTGTATTCAGCATGGTTCTTGCTAACAAATTATCTTCTGATGTATTATTGTTTTTGCATATCCTCAAAGCATGTGAACCAGTAGAACCATTTACAAATACAGTTGTTGCTGTTATTGATATTTTTTTCACCCCAGTACCTATTTTTATTCCTCCGTTTGATAGTGTTAATTTTGTTCCTACTTGTGTTGCTTCTGTCAAACTAACTTTAATTCCACTTGATGTAGCAGATAGAGTAGTGCCAGTTTTCCCTTTTGCAGTTATAATGTGCCTTTGCATCATTTCCTTTAAAATCTTTCCTTGCTTTGCTGATAGTGCATCTGTTTCACTTGTGCTTTCCAAATTATCTACTACTGTTGCTACTAATCCAGAACTTTGTTTTGCTTTTATGATAAAGTTACAAGCTATGTATGGTTGTAGATTGTTATGTGGTTGTCCATTGCCTGCATAGTCCACATAAAAATAATCATATGTTTTTCCTCCGCCTCCTTGATTTATCTCGTTGCTTCCACCTTGTCTCATTCCCGCTATTACATTAAATCTATTCGAATTGTTGTCAATATAATTATGATTATGCTTTGGCATTTCTTTTATTGTTAATGTATGTTCTTTTTCTCCTCCATTTTTTCCTAGTGCATTAAAATCACTATCATTTTCATCTTTTCCAACTGCTACTTTCCCTTTTAAATTTGGTAAGTTAAAAGTGGTACTTCCATTCCCAGTTCCATATTTTGTTCCTAATACTTTGAATAATTCTGAATAATCAATTCGACTTACTGCTTGTCCATCACACAATAACCAATTTTCTGGTATTATGTCAGAATGCCACTCTATTGTTGCTCCAATTGGTAGTGTGTCTCCTGTTATATTTCCACCACCAGTCTGTTCTATCCATTCAACATCATTGTCTTCGTTGCTCGCTTTTGCTAATACTTGTCCTATTGTTCCTCCTTCTGGAAGTGAAGATTTTTCTTCTATTGCTTTTTCTATGTTTTCTTGCATTTTATTTAGAACAAATGCCGAAAGTGGTGTGCTACCAGTATATTTAGCTTTCACTACATTGTGTTTAACCCCATTTATTGTTACATATGCACTTTCTTCTAATTGTCCATCTTCAAAATTAATTTTTTCCATTTAAGACCTCCTTTTCAAGTGTTTCTATTCTTGATATTAAATTTTGTATTATTTCCTCTTTCTGTTTATCTTTTTCTTGTAATTCTTCTATTTGTTCTTGTTGTTCTTGTATTGCTTTATAAGATATTGATAACATTGAATAAATATCAATTCCTTTTCCTTCTGTTCCAATTATCTCTTTTGAACAATTATAGTTTTCTCCTATAATTGCCCCTACTCTTCTTTTGCAATTTTCTTCATCTTCTTTATAATTATAATAATAAATATCTGTATTTTTTATTTCATTTATAGCTTTATTATTATATTTTTCAATATCTTTCTTTTTTTCTGCTAATGAAAATGGTTCTACTCCATTATTGCAATAAATATGTCCACTAACTGATACTATTCCTTTACAATATAATTCATTCCAAATTCGTACTTCCCAAATATCTGCACTTCCCTTATCTGTAAATAAACAATAATTATTTTCTCCATCCCCTATTTTAAAACTATTACTTCCAGCTTGATTTCTATAAAAACTAATATTATCTAATATATCTATATTAGCATAATCATTAAAATTATCTGGACTAATACTTAATAGTTTCCTATTGTTATTTATGTCCCAGAAAGTTACACCTTCTACTTCTCCTGGATCACCATATATTAAAACACCACCCGTTTTTATTCCAGTTCCAAAACCATTCAATACTAAATTACAAGAACTCAATTCTAATTCTCCATAAGATGCATCACTATTTTTTTCACCCATAGCAAAATTTCTAATGTAGAATATTGGGTGAAATTTATTGTCTGTTTTTGTTGTTATTCCCCATGCCATACCTTCATTGATTTGCTTTTCATACTCCCCATCTACTGAAAAATTAATATACCTACTTTTAATGCTATTTCCATTTGTGTCTTGTTCTTCAATTGTTTTTACACCAATTTCTCCAAATACACTAACACCATCTTCTTTGTAAAAATGTTGACCTTGTTTATCTAATGACATTATTACATTTTTGTCTTTATCCAATATTGCAAAACTAACATTGTCATTTAATATCATTAATTGTATAAAGTCTGATATTTGATTCCAAGCAATTTTTATAGCTTCTGCATTTTGTTGTATATATGTTCCAAAATCTTCTCCATTAACTTTTTTATTTACTGAAAGCATAATATCTTGTGCTGTTTGGTTAATTGCTGTATTCATTTCTATACTTGTTACAAAAGTATCTGTAAAATCATTTTTAATTACATATTCAGCATAAAACTTGTTGCCTTCCATATCTATTAAATAAATATAGTTTTCCTTTTCAAATAATTCTATGTCCAAATCTCCTAATTCTTCTATTATAGGAGTTTCTAATTCGGTTAAAACCTTATACTTACTCAACTGTAATTTTCTTTCTATATAAGCTCTATCTGGATTCACGATAAGCGAATCATATATATTATCTTTTACTCTTAATTCCTCTATGTCTATTAAGTATTCTCGTTGCTCTCCCGATGGGTTTACTCTACTTTGTTTATCTACTATAATTTTATATTGCATTACTCTACCTCCTGATTAGGTTTCAATTCTGCTTCTGGATATAATTCTTCCATTGGAAATAAATCACTTTTATATTCTTTGTTTCCTTTTATTTGTAAATTTAATGGCTCCCCTTTAATTGCATTCTCCAAATAAATTTCTGTTATACCTTCAACTTCTCTTGTAAAATCATATCCAGCTTCAACTGTTTGTTTTATACTATCTAAATCTTGTTCTACTTTACTTATTTTTTCATCATATTCTCCAGTTTCTTGGACTAATTGTGTTATTTTTCCATCTAACTGATTTATTTCACTTTGTACACGCCTTATTTTCGTTTTATCAGATACTACTGTTCTAGTTGTTTCTTCTTTTGATTTTGCTTGTATTTTACTTGATATTGATGTTTTAAATTTGCTTACATACTCCATATCTCCTTGATAGATTACTTTTTTATTATCTATACTAACAATGTCTCCTATGTCTAAAGCTGGGTCTATGATTGTGGTTCCTTCAAAACTGTAACACTCAAGATTATTTAATTGGTTATATATGTTTTCTACTTGTTCACTCTCTACAATGTACATATTATCTGGATTAATCCATACTGTATTATTGGTTTTATTACCAAATTTAAAATCTTGTACTCCATTTTCATAGGCTATACAACTAATTTTGAATAATTCACCCCAAGTATAATTTTGAAACAATTCAATATTTATTTCTGCTACATTTTGACCTATTGTTCTTATATATAGTTTTCCATCTCTACCAATACAAGCAAATCCACCAGCTTGCTCTGCTATATAACTTAAATATTCTCTTGCAGATACTGTATTGTCATATACTGCTATTTGTTTATTCGAATTTAAAAAAGAAGTAGAACCTAATTCTACTTCTGCTTTTAAACATAAATCTTGTAAAACTTCTAACATAGTTGCTGGATAATTTAAGCTACTTCCATCATAGTTAAATTCAAATTTGACCATATAATCGATTGCTTTAATAGTTATCGTATCATCATCATTTTTTTCTATGCTATCTAATAAACAGTATCCAATTGGTACAATTTCATTATTTATTCCAGTTTCTATGTAGAAGCTATTATAAGTATCTGGCAAAGAGTTTTTATAGATTCTCATTTCAATTGTTTTCGCTGTTACACTTCCTAAAGAAAATTCATCATTAGAAAATAAGGTATGAGAAACTTTAAAATCAAATATATGGTCTGGATTTACTTTTTCTCCTTCTATGTAAATATTAAGAAGATGCCTTGTACTATCTGCATATACAAGTTGTTTATAATTATCACTTGTTTGATACATATTATCCTCCCTTTTGACTTTCTACCATTGATTTTTGCATTAAATTAAAAGACACTTTCCATCTTGATTTGGAACTGTCTTCATCATTACCAGTTAAGTGCATTTCGCTAGTTCTTTTAGATACACGAAAAGGAGCAGTAATCATACCACCCCTTACACTTGGACATTTTACAGTTATCATCATTGGATTTTGATACGTTGCTTGTAATAGTTCTTCTGCTTCTTCTTCTGTACAATAATCCCATGCCATTTCTAGTTTTAACATTCCTTGTACTACTACATTATCTATTAATGCTCCTGTTACTTTACTTGTGTAACTGTCATTGTCTAAATCTTCTATATCATCTTTATAGCTTGATGGTGTTTTCATTGTTTTTCCATTTAATTTCCATAGCATAACTTCTATCCTCCTACTAATGCTTCTAAACCGTTTCCAGTTTGCCTTTTCATATCTCTTAAATCATCTAATAGTATGTGTCCTAGTTTTTTATTACTTACGTTTACTGTTAGATAGATTGGTTTTTCATTATTATTTCCTTGATACCTTGACATTACCTTGTCAAATGTTTCTTCCATTATATTTTGTGGTGTTACAATTTCTGGGTTTGTACTTGCTCCACTATATTCTCCTGCTATTACTGCTGTTGCTTTTGTTAGTACTCCACCTTTAGCTAATCGTGGTAAAGAAATGGTATTTATTTTTAAATTAATTGGACTTAATCCAATTAAAGAACCTACTGCATTTGCTATACTACTTATTCCACTAAGTAAAAAGTTAATACCTTTTATAACTCCATTTACAAAACCTTCAATTCCTCCTAAAATAGTATTTATAACTCCTTTTATGCAACTCCATATTCCATTCCAAACATTTCGTACTACGTTTGAAACAGTATTCCATATAGTCGACCATACTTGTTGGATACCACTTAATGCTGTTTTTATTCCTTCCCATATTGCTGTTATAATTGGAGAAATAACATTCCATATTCCTTGAAAAATTTTAGAAGTCAATTCCCAAATCCAATTAAATACTTGAGAAAAAACATTCCAAATTGAACCTAATATTGAAGATATTATATTCCATATAGCTTGAAAAATTGTGGATATTATTTGCCATATTGCATTTAATATTGGTGAAACAATATTCCATATAGCTTCAAACACTGTCATAAACATATTCCAAATAAATCCTAAAATAGTTGAAATCACTTCCCATATTGCTTCAAATATAAATGATACATTATTCCATAACTCTTGAATAAATACTACTATTGCATTTACGACATTTGAAACAACTTCACATATCCAGTTCCATGTATCAGCCAAAGCTTTCATTATGATATCCCAATTCATTATTGCTAATACTATTAAAGTTATAACTGCAATTATTCCAACTATAATAACGACAAGCCAACCTATACTTATTCCAAGTGCAGTTGATATTGGTGTCAAAACAGTCATTACAGCAGATAAAACTCCTAAAACTGTACTCACTATTCCTATTGCTATTGCTATTGCCAATAATATTTCAGCTACAGATTGATTTTCTATTAACCACTTAAAAATATCTACTAAATTACTTAACACTTCTAATGCTATACTTCCTATTGTTGTTCCTATTTGTGTTAATCCATTAATAAATGGTTGCCAATCTATTGAAACTATTTTTTCTGTTATTTCTCTAAACATATCTGAACACCATTTTAACCAAGATTGAAAACCTTCACTTTGTACTACATTATTAATTGCACCTAATAAATTATTAAACGCATTTGCAAGATTTTGAACAATAATATCTCCATTTTTGTCTACTTTGACTGTTACTGTTTTAGTTATCTCTTGCTTTAATTGAGATATCTTATTTTTAGCTTCACTTAATTGTTCATTATACATCGTTATTTCTTGTGGAATCGGACTGGAATATTCCTTGTTTTGCAATAAATTACTATTGATTGTTTTTTGTGTTTCTGGATTCTTTGAATTCCCTCCATTTGTCATCACTTCTTTTGTTGTTTTCTCTATTATCTCATCTATTCTTGATGCTATGATATTTAGTTTGATTTGCCTTGCATTTATTTTTTCTTGCAAACTATCTATTTGCTTTTGAATTTGACTTATTTGCTTTTGTGCATCTTTATTATTTACTTTTATTACAATTTCATTATTTTGTATATTTTCCTTTAAATGTTGCATTTTCTTTTTTATAAATTGTACTGCTTGTTGAAATTTATTTTGCATTGATTTTGTATCTACTTTTGATAACACTTCTTGTACTTGTTTCATAGTTTGTTTTATTTGAGGTACCAATTTTATTACTTCTCTTACTGCTCCTTCAACTTTTGCAGTTACAATAATTTCTAATTGCTCCACTGCCATATATTTTCTTTCCTCCTTTCAATTATGTTAAAAGCATCAGATACTTAATCTGATGCCATAATTAAAATATTTAATTATTTTTTATATAATCTTTTTCTTATTAATTGTCACTATCAAAAAAGTCTACTTCTTGAATAAAAATTTTAGCTTTTAAAATAGTATTTCTCTGTAAAATACAATATTTAGCACCTTGATGAGGCTCATATTTTAATATTGCATCTTTAAATCCTCTACCTAGATGAACCCTAATAATTGTTGGCTTTTCAATTTTTAACGAAACTATTTCTCCTTGTTCTGCTTTGGCTAAAACTTGTTTTGTTGAATCATCATAAAAAGTATATTTAAGCCTAACAATAGTATTTGGTGATGTAGGTGTTTTAAACTTAACAATAAAATCTGGTGCTTTTATAGGATACCCACAATGAACACAGTTTTCTGCTTTATCTGATACTTCTTTTTGACATTCAGGACATCTAATTAATGACATTTTTTATCCCCTCCAATTTATTCATTAATTATTATTTTGTAAAATCCACTTTATCTAAAATAGAATATAAATAAGTATAATACTTTCTTCTTGTCGATTACTGTAAAACTTTGTAAAAAATTTCAAGTTTTTTACATTTTTTATAAATTAAAAACACCTACATTTCTGTAAGTGTTAAAAAATAAAATTATATATTTTTCTGTTTCATTTTCATCTTGTTTCTTTTCCTATTACTTTAATAAATCTTCTTTCTTCTTTTCAAACTCTTGGTTTGTAATTATTCCTTGATCTAATAACTGTTTAAATTTTAGTATTTCATCTGCACTAGAATTATTATTGCTAGTTGCTGTATTTATTTGATTTTGCATATTTTGTGCTTCATATATAGATTCTTTTAATTCATTACTAATATTAGATTTATATATATTGATTAAAAATGTATCTGTAATTCCTTGCACTCTCAATTGTCCCATTTTTGTTAATCCATTTATACTTTCATCAATTGAAGTTATATCTTTTATTAATATTTGTTTTATATTAGTATTTCCTATAATTGAACTACAAAATATAATCCTTGCATTAGTAATAACTACAACTCCATTTAATGAATTTTTTAACGAGAACATTCCCTTTGTATTGTTTATTACTGTTTTTTTATTATCTATAACTGATACATTTGTATTTATGGCATATAGTACTTCTTCATTTTCTCTTATAAGACTTTGAGCTTTTTTCGTTGAACCTTTTGCTAAAATATTTTTTGTTCCACTTCTTTCGATAGCTTCTTCAATTGTCATAATAATCTCCTCCTAAATTTATTATATCTTAAAAGCAAAAAAGTTGTCAAATGTTGCAAGTTTGTATATTTTCTCTATATTTCATGAAAATAAAAACACCTACATTTTTCTGTAAGTGCTTATTTAATTTATACGTAATATGGATTAGACTTAAATAATAAAGAAAAGAAATCTATAAATAATCCTATTCCCAAAAATCCATCTCTTACTTTAATCCAACTTGTGCTTTTGAAATAACTTTGTTACCTTGAAAAGTTACATTTGCATTAGCAATTCCATTTTTGGCTTTCCAACTGTACATTATTGTATGATATTTTTCATCATTAGTTATATTAGTTTCAGAAATCGTACTTCCTTCTTCTCCAATTATTTCTACTACTTGTTCATAAGACATACCTGTTTCAATTTTTTCGAATTTTTCTAATGTTATTTTTGTATCTTGCTTTTCATCTGTAGCTGTTGTACTTGTATCCGTTGTTTGATTTTCAGTATTATTTCCTTTTCCTCCCATTGAAATCATTATGATTATAATAATTATAATTAACCAGAACCACCATTTTTTATAAACTGGTTTCTTTTCGCCCTTTCCGTGATTTTCCATGATAAAATTCCTCCTTTTATTTTGTAAGACTATAATACTTTCATTCGACATATTTTGTCGAGTTTGCATTAATATCTTTTTACGCATTTTATCATATAAAAAGTACACCATATGTCGAAACTTGTCGAAAATTTAAAATTTTTTTTATTTTTTGCCATTTTTTTCTAACTAATAATACAACATTATTATTTTATTTTTTCTAATAATTCTTGTTTTTTTATGCTATATTCATACTCTGTCAATACTCCATCTTTATATAGTTCTGACAATTTTTTTATTTGGTCTTGTACGGTTTCTTCACTAATATATCTATGTTCTATTTTTGTTACAGTTCCTGTTTCGATATATTTTTCATTGTTTTGAGATATAACAATTTTTAATACTGATATAATATTTTGTGCATTATTTAAAGCTTCCTTATATGCTTTACTATTTTTTTGTATATTCCTTCCATATTTACAGTCAAATATAATTCTCGGATTTTCAAAATCATTCGTTGTTATATTTACAAATAATTTTGTACATATTTTTACTTGTGTTGTCGTATATTTTAATTCTGCTTTTCCAAATGTCTGTGAAATTGATGTTCCATCTTCTATTAACTCACAGTCAATTATCTGTGAAAATCCATATTCAGTCCCTAAAATATTTAATTTATGTTCTTTGTCATTAACAAAAAAACCTTGGCAAATTTTTTTATATTCCTGTCTATATAAATTTAATTCTTTCTGTTTTTCTTCTTCTTTTTCTTTTTTTTGCTTTTTCATACTTCTAATAAAATAGTATATCGTTATACCTAAAAATATTTGGAGCAATAATATTGGTGGTATAACTATTATACAAGCTATCTCAAAAATCACTATTGGAAATGCTATTATTATTGACAATACTATAAACCACCATCTTTTATAAAATGGCTTCTTCTTTTTATCTGAATGTTTTTCCATAACAATCTCCTCCAATATACTATAATAGCACTTTTTTCGATATTATTTTCTATTTTTTGTTTAATTTTATAACATTAGTTGTAATATCTTTTTATATATTTTAACACAAAAAAAATAATATGTATCGAAATTTATCAAAAATATAAAAAATATCAATTTTTTTCTTGTATCATAACTTCACGCATTCTTCTTTTTATTTCTTTAGGAGACATGATGCGTTGTTCTTCTTCCTTAAACAAATCTTTGTAACTATCTCGTATTGGCACTATTTTAGGCTTTTTACTCATACTATCAGCTCTTATTAATTTATTCGTAACCGCTTCTTGAAGATTGATTTCACGCTTTAGATTATCAGTAATTTTAATTAAGTGAGTTTGAATGTAAATATTAATTTCTCTATAAGTACTATTCCAAAATTCTTGTGGCTTCATGTCAAAATAATAGCAAAGAGGCTCTGTTGCATGTAGTAATTCTATTAAATTATTAGCCTCTTTTATTTTATTTACAATATCATCTATTCCTTGTAACCTTGAAATTGTTCCTCTGCTATCTTGCTCATCGCTTTCTCTGTTGATTTCTGCATTAATTCGTTCATATTGATTGTTGATAAAGGATTTGAAATCATTTCTTCTAGTTCCTTCTTGGTTTTCTTGTTTTTGAAAAAACCCTCATTATTTAATTCCTCGGCAATCTTTTTATAAATTTCTACAAAAGTAGATTTACTTTCTTTTCTGTAATCATCCAAAAAGTCATAGACTTCTTCTGAACTTGTAAATACATTTTTTCCATTCTCATCTTCTGATAAAATATATAATATTTTTGTTAAAGCATCTAAATCACAAATAGCATATGCCTTTGTAAACACTTCCTCAAAATTTTTACTTTTTAAAACATTTGAAATATCGACTATCTTCCTTGTTTTTAATACTAATTTTATTGTTTTGTTTTTTGTTTCTAATATCATTTTTCTTTCTCTCCTTTGCAAAAGAGAGGAGGATTAAACCTCCTCTAAATTTTCTTTCATATTTTTTGTGCTAACTATTTTTCTCGTTCTACTTTTAGCACTCTTAATAGAACTAGACTGTAGGAAATCCTTCTGTTTCTTCAATCTCTGTATTTCTATATAATGTTATTTTAGATTTTAACATATCATCCACAGCAATCTCTGACATTCCTACATAACATGTTGCTTGGAAATTCCATGTAAGTGGTTTTCCTGCTGTTTCTGCTGTCTCTGCTGGTAATTGAATAAACCAATATACGTTTTTGTTTGCTGTTTGTAATTCTTTTAGTTTTTGATATTGTTCTTGTGTAAATAAGAACTCTATTTCCATGCTTTCTGCCTTTTTTCTTCCTGGAGCTTGTCTTTCATCATCTATATCTAATGCACTCCATGTAATTGCTTCTGGTGGAGTTAAAAATTCTGGTATGCTTTGTACATAAGCAATTTGTGTTCTTTCTCCCTCCTTTGTATCTGCATAATATACTTTTGTTAATGTACTTGTTTTTGGTTCTACTGCCATATTAAATCATTCCTTTCTTATCTTATAAATTCTAATGAGTTAGTAATTGCATTATATCTAACTTCATATGTGCTTATTAAATTATATTTTTTTGTTATTTCATCCAATAATATTGGATTTGTGTTTATCCTAATAAGATTTTTTTCTCTTAATGCTAAATCAGTTTTATTTGCCATTTCCATTACTTCTCTTTGTTCAGTATCCCAATGCTCTATCGATATCTGAAAAGTTTTTCGTACTGGAATTGCATTTTCTGTTTTGATTACACTTTCAATTGGAGAATCAATAACACGGCAAGGAAAACTACTCTCTGTCGTTGGTGTTTGTAATACTACTGTTGTATTTTCGTTTTCATTGTCTTTTATTTTAGATAATATGTCATATAGCAAGTCCGACATATCTTTTGTTGTAAAATCATTCATTTACAAACCTCCTTTAACATTTCAATAATTTGCTTTTGTACTATTTCTTTATTATTTTCTCTTGTTTTAAATTCGGCATCTGCCATAATATGATTTCTTCTACTTTTTTGTTGATTCTTTAGCAATTTTATTCAGCCTTTTTTCTAGTTTATCAATTCCTTTTATTTTACATTTAAAACTAATTCCCATTGTATTTCTCCAATCTGTTACTTGTAATTTGTTATAAAATCTTATTTATCTGAAATATCTATTAATGATATTCCATTACCTTACCGTGTTCATTCATTTCTTCATATTCAGACCCATGCTTTTGTTAAATATCGTAATAACATTACCTAACCTCCTTAACCCATCCTTTATAATATTATTACGTAATTTATCTATAATATCTTCATATGAACTTAGATATGCTTCCTTCCTATTGTTACTAAATAGATTTTGTTTATTTTTTTAGCCTAACCACAAAAAAAACGGCATAAAAAACCTTGTACTTCGGCTTTTATCTATATTATAAAATTTTAATAACGATTTTATATTTTCTAATTCTTTCATGCTTTTTTCTATTTCATTTTCTAGACATCTTTCAATTATCCATATAAATGCTCTAATTTAGGTCTTTTTTTATGCTTTGACATTTTATCACCTCTTTTCATATTTTTTTATTAACCTTACAATTTTCGACATACTTATCACTTTATTTCTGTTATACTTTTATTCGTTGTATTCTTTTACAATAATCTACAAAAGAAGAAAGAGGTGTTTTTATGGCAGACAATGTTATTAATTTTAATACTGTAAGAAATAGCAAAATGCTAGATGGTCTAAACTTAACAGAAGTTGGTAATATTAACATTACTGTTTTTAGAGAAGAAGCTTCTAATTATGCAACTTATCACATATTACCAGATAGAAAAGAATTAATTCCAATTGTTAATTTGTTAGATGATACTCTTACTAATAATAGCTTCAAATTATCTAAAGAATTAAAAGTTAATAATCTTTAAAATTTCTATCAAAAAAAGAACAATTACACTTGTTCTTTTTTTATCTATTAAATTCTTACATTCTCATTATCGGCTTTTCTTGATTTGCTAATCTTCCTTCAATTTTTTTATATCCTTGTATATTTTTATCTTTTATGTACTTGTCACATTTCATTGTGTTGTCTATTTTTCTTCTTAATTCTTCTTTGCAATATTTCTTATTTTTACAATTACTACATAATGTTCTTGTGTATGTTTCGTATATGGTTTCCATAAGTTGCACCTCATTTTTAAGTATACTAAAAAATCTTATCTATTATATATATATCATCTTTTTATGGTGTCTTAAAAGGTAAAAAAGGTGTCTTTTTTATAATTCTGCATATTTTAATATGGATTTTTTTATTAATTTTTTTGTGTATCTATATTCCTTATCTATTTCTATTGATACTTCTTCTATTTTTAAACCTTCAATAAATCTTAATTCTAGTATATTCTTAAAGGGTTGTTCTACCTTTTCTATTTTTTTAGTAATTCTTATTAGGTTTTCTTCTTCCTCTTGCATTATATTAATATGTTCAGAAACTAACTCTTCTAATCTTGCTATATTTTTTCCCATTTTATCATTTTCTGGAGTTCCGCTTCGGTAATCCATCTAATACTGTTGTTATATTCTCTAGTTTTGTTTTTGTTTCCTCTATCTGTTCTAATTTTCTTTCTTCTATCTTTTTACTATGTAAATATGAGTATAATTCTTTTTTAGCTTCTTTCTCTGTCATTTGTACCCTCCTTATTTATTTTTTATATATACTGACATAATGTTCTATATCTAGTAACTCATTTAAATCATCTACTATCCTACTGTGTGCTAATTTATAATTTTAATTTTCTGTTACTTGTTCTAATGTTCTGTGTCTTTTCATTTCTTTTTCTTGCATAACTACATCACTTTAGAAGTAGTTTTTGCATTTTTAGGTTGATTATGCTATAATATAATTAGAAACTCTAATACTTTAGACAAAATAAAATTTATTTTGTCGCCACCTACTGAAAGGAAGATATCTATGAACAACACTATATTATGCCCAGCAAGAGAAACACTTATTGACCTGATAAAACGTGCTGAAGAGCAAGGCTACACTCAGGATGAAGCTATAGCGCTTTTAGTTAAGTATAATCTTGTTTCTGATGATCCTGATGACATGGATTAAGTTCTCCCCATTTTAATGGGGTCTTTTTATTTGACACAATTAACAGTTCCATGTATAATTAAGTAGAAATCATATATTTATATATGTATTTTTTTGAGTTATCTATCGTTTCCAAGTTTGTTAGATAGCTCATTTATTATGTTTATGTTTTCTTTTCTTAAATTGTTAAAAATTACATTTCTTTGTTTTCTTTTTGATTCTTCTGAAATTCCGCTTCTATCTATTTTTTCTAATTCAATTAATTTTGACATTGTGTATTCTGCAAATAATTTAGCATGTACTTTTTGTATTTCTAAATCTTCTATGTCTTCTCTATTTTGTTTATTTTCTTCATAAAGTTCTTCATTTTCTGTTTGTAATTGTCTGTTTTTTATTATTAATTCTAATCTTTTAAACATCTTTTCATCTCCTTAATCTTTTGTTTTAACCTTCTTTTGAAGTATCTTACTTGCCAATTCCTTAAGCACTTCTCTTTTCTCTTCCTCAAATAATCCTAATCCATTTTTCACTTTAAGTGAATCGTTAGCTTAAAAAAAATTTTTCAACATCTGCATTCGGAAAAATTTCTTTAAATCTTTTTATTGTATTTAAACTAGGATTTTTCAAACCTAATTCTATTTTGCTGTAAAAAGATAAGGTTATTCCTAAAAGATTAGCCATTTCGTTCTGTGATTTTTTTAATGAAATTCTATATTTTTTTAGATTTTCTCTTTCCATATATTCCTCCTTTCTTTTTTCACTTACAGTATATATTATTATTTTTCTCTTGTCAACACTTTTAGTGAATTTATTTGTTTATTTTTTACTTTTAGTGTTGTATTCATTGATACTGTAAGTAAAATTTTTTCAAAAAATATTTACTTTTTTGCACTTTGAGTGTATAATATATAAAAAATAACAAAAAGGAATTGATTTTATGAATAGAATTAAACAACTTCGAGAAGAAAATAGATGGACTCAAGAACATTTGGCAAATAAACTCAACTGTGCAATTAGTAGTATTGCAATGTATGAAAAAGAAGACAGAAAACCCAGTTTAGAAGTTTTAGTTAAATTATCTGAAATATTTAATTGTAGTATAGATTATATTTTATTCAAAACAGATATAAGAAATCCACAAGAACCTAATGATCCATTAGGACTAGCTCAAATCGGTTTTGATATAAACAACTACACACCACCAACAGAAACACAAAAAGAACAGATTAAAGTTATTATAGAAACAATTTTAAAAGATAATAAAAAGAAATAAAAGGAAGAATTTCTTATGCTTAAAGACAAGAAAAATATCATCATTTTATTATTGTCTATCATTATATTTTTATTGGTTCTGGGATTTATTATCTTTTTTATTACTAACAAGCTAAAGGATAAATCATCTATTGATGCTTCAAAATTATCAACTACTAAATTATCAGAAATGTTAGATATTTACTATGAAAATAACAAAGATAAAGTTGAGTATATCGACACAGAAGAATTATTAAAATCATTCAGATAGTTACTAAATGTAAATAATGAAATAAATTCAAAAATTCTATACGATTTATTATAAAGAGAAAATATAATGTGATTGCTATATTGAAATATTTTTATTAATATATATGCATTTTATTTTTGGTGGAGATGAGGAGAATCGAACTCCTGTCCATAATACTTTCCAAATAGACTTCTACAAGTTTAGTTTATCTTTTAAATTCTTTTTACTCTCACCGATAAACAAGTTAGAATAAAATATAGCTTTTTAAAATACCCTCTACCTTAAAAGCAAAAGTAGATTTGTTTCCCACAAGTTTATGACACTTTAACTAAAATCCGTGGGTGATTTAAGCAAAGCGTAGCCACATTTAGGCAGCTAATGCTAATTCTGTATTATCAGCGTTTATATTTATTTTTCGCTTTTTTTAAGTGGCCGAAGCGAACATCCACTACTTGCTATCTATCCTTCTAGTAATATGTCGAGACCATTACATCCCCATGTACTTATTTATTATACCATATATTGCTATCCTTAACAAGATATAATAATTAGTAAATCTTACTATCTTTCCATTTTTATTTTATCGTTTTACCATATTGTTGTCAATAATCTGAACAAATTCTTTAAAATTAGTTATCAACATATTTTTTGTCTTACATATATTATATTAATACTAATTGAAAGGTTGATTATAATGTCTATTGTTTATACTAATATTCCATATGGTTCTAATACATTAAGACAAAATCTAAATATATTATTAAGAACATATCCTTTTTTAAATCTTCAAACTGTTGGAAATAGTGTTTTAGGAAATCCTATCTATGTTATTAAATTAGGTCGCGGACCAAAAAAAGTATTTTATTCCGCTTCTATCCATGCCAATGAATGGATTACCTCTCCTATTTTAATGAAATTTATAGAAGATTACTGTATATCCTATGTTAATGGTTCTAATCTTTATGGCTATTCTGTTCGTAATCTTTTTAATTCTACTTCTATTTATATTATGCCTATGGTAAATCCAGATGGTGTCGATTTAGTAACTGGCAATTTGGCAGTAAGTTCTCCTAACTATCAGAAAGCATTACATATTGCTAATCAATTTTCTAGTATTCCTTTTCCAAGTCGGTTGGAAAGCAAATATAAATGGTGTGGATTTAAAAAACTACCAACCATTATCTCAAAGTCTTATAACTGTTTAATTATACGACTTTGAGAGTTTTTTCTTTTTCATTTATTAATTCTTCAATTTTTATAAATTCATCTAGATTTTCATTAATAGAATTTAGTTTTGAAAAGTTAAAATATATGTAAATATTTTTATCTTTATCAATTTCAATTTTGTTGATTAATCTGTATAAATATATTTTATCTATTTGCTCTAATTTCAAAAAATTCTCTATTAATTCATCTAATTTTTTTTCTTCTTTTGTGTGATTTTTAGCATTAATTTTTTCCTCTGTTCCAATTAGTTTTTGTTCTAATTCTTTCTTTTGCTCGCATAATTTTGTTCTTTCAAAATTAAATTTTTGCGATACTCTTACATAATCTTCCTCTTGTAAAACCCCTCTTAACTTATCCATATACATCTTGTCTAAATTATTATTTATATCCAATATAGCTCTATCAATTTGCTCTATTTTTTTCTTATATCCTTCTCGAATATCAAGAGTTTTGTTTTGATATTTTTCATAAATCGAATAAAAAATTTCTTTGTCAGCATATATTTGACATATCTTTTTTACAATATAAATAATATGCTTTTCAAACTTCTCGTAATTCATGTTTAGCGGATCGCACCCACGTTCTTTTGCATCGCTACAAGTTATATATGGATGTGATTTTGCATTTCTTTTAGAGTTCTTTTTAAGCACTATTTGCAGTTTTCTTTTGCAATGATAACAGTAAAGTAATCCTCTTAATAAATAGTCATATTTAAGTTTTGTATTTGTTCCTCTTTTTTCAATGATACATTGTACTTTTTCAAATGTATCTTTATCAATAATAGCTTCGTGTGTATTATCAACTCTTATTTGATTTTCTTTTTCCACTGTTCTTATTTTCTTGACTTTGTATGATATAATTGACTTTTTATTTTGTACTGTATTTCCGATATATACTTCATTTTTTAGCATATTGCATAGTGTTACTTCGTTCCAGTCATATTCTGTTTTATTTTCATCTTGTACAATTCCTGTTTTTCTATAACCTGTTGGAGATAAGTATTTATTTGAGTTTAAGAATTTTACTATTTCTACACTTCCATGACCATTTACATACATATCAAAAATCTTTTCTACAATATCTTTTACTTGCTCATCTACAATTAATTTATTTTTAGTTGTAGGATGCCTTTTGTAACCATAAGCTGGAATACTGCACATATATTCCCCTTGTTGTTGTTTTTCTTTTAAAACACTTCTAATTTTCTTTGAAATATCTTTTGCATACATATCATTCATTATTGCTTTAAAAGGTGTTATATCATTATTCGTACTATCTATATATGTATCTATTCCATCTGTTATCGCAACATATCTTATATTCTTTTTAGGGAAATAATCCTCTAAATAAAATCCAGTTTTAATATAATCCCTACCAAGTCTTGATAAATCTTTTGTTATGACCATATCAATAGTTTTATTTTCTATATCTTGCAATAATTCATTAAATGAAGGTCTGTCAAAAGTTGTACCACTTATTCCATCATCAACATATTCTTTAACTAAACATAGATTATTCTCCTTTACATATCTTTGCAAAATTTTTCTTTGATTACCGATACTTTCGCTTTCTTGCTTGTCGCCATCTTCTCTAGATAGTCTGATATACATTCCGTACTTTAAAATTTTGACTTCTTAAATCCAGCATTTAACCTCCTATCCGTAATCATCTATGCTTATACTATAACGTGCTCTTTAAAATTTTGCAAATGTTTTGTAATAATTACTTACTCTTTACTTTTATACTTTCTAAATAATCCTTAAAAACTAATCCTATTGTTTCTCCAATATTTTGCTTTTTTTCTGTAAAAATACAATATGTATTAAACTCTAGTTTATTATCTTTTGTTCTATTTTTATCCTCAATCATACTTATTCAAATCCTTTCTACCTAATACAGAATATTAAAGAAAATGGCATACTATGACACTTAAATTAAGTGTATTTGTCAATGTGCAATTTGGTTACCTATACACATAGGCGAGAAATATATAAATTGTCCCGATATTTTTAAGATTTTTTATGCTCCTAACATAAATAGCGATTGAGAATTAAAAACGTTATGGGTAAATTTTAAATATTTTTTCTTTCTAAGCTAAAAAGCGATTCAACTTTAAAAATCTTACGGGTAAATTTAAATTTTTCTTTCTAACATAAACAGCAATTGAAATCTAAAAATCTTACGGGCAATTTTGAATTTTTTCTTCTAATATTAACAGCGACTAAAAATCAAAAAGGTTATGGGCAATTTAAAATTTCTCCTCTTAACCTTAACAGCGATTGAAAATTAAAATTATGACGGATAAAATGGAAATTTCTTGACAAATACAAAAAAAGAAGTAAGAACTTTAGTATCTCAACTAATTTTCTCACTTCTTCACTTAATAATATTGTTAACAAATTATCTTATTACTTATGATATTCTTCATAAATTTTTTCTAATATTGAAAAATCTTCATCATGAATACGAAACATTGCAATTCTTATAGAAATAACTGAACTTCTTACAGCATTTGGTGTACAATGTTGTTCTCTTGCAATTGCAGATAATGTTTCTTTTTTAAATTCAGTTGGTTGTAATCCATAGTATCTAATAAATCTTTCTTTTTGTAAATCAGTTTTCTTGGGTAATTTAAAAACTACATTATAGATTTGTTCTTTATATCTATCAGAAATATTGTATTTTTTCATATAATCTAAAAGCCAACCTACTAAATCTCTTCTATCTGTAAATTTACTTATGTTATACCACCTCCGATCTAAATAATTTAATAATCGGTTATCAATCATGGTATAACGTATATTTAGCTATTTGTCAGCGCCCTTTTTAAAACTTTTATAAATGATTTTTGGAGAGCATTTTTTAATGCCCAAAATTCGCCAGCTTGGTGTTTTGACACCATTTTTGCTGTTTAGGGAATTTTCCCTAAAACCTTTTTAGCCCGCTGGGAGAAATTTTTTATAAAAAAACTGTGAAATTTAATTCACAGTTCACGAATTTTTTTTGAAATTAATCTAAACTATTTTTTATTGCATTAGCAACTACATTAGCTAATCTAACAGGTACTGCATTGCCTACCATCTTATATCCATCAGATACATCTGTATAATAGAATTGAAAGTTATCTGGAAATGTTTGAATTCTTGCACATTCTCTAACTGTTAATCTTCTATATAAATATTCTTTTCCTTTTACAAATTCTCTTTTATTTTTTTCTACAAATGTCATTTTGGGTGCTTGAGGATGTATAGGAGCATGTCTTCCTCCAGCTTGTATTGTAAATGATTGTTCATCCCAACTTCTAACACGATTTCTCGACATATATATAGTAGAAAATCCCCCTGTCATATACTCATTATTGGGAAATTTACAATAAACTCCATTTGTTTTATTTTTTTCTAATGCAGGAATAGCTGTATCTTGTAAATCTCCAATAGCTTCTTTTAAATTTACTTTCTTACCTAATGGTTTTGGAAATTCAAATTTTATATTTAAGTCTTCTCTAAATCCTATGTAAAATACCCTTTTTCTGTCTTGTGGCACTCCATAATCAGCAGCATTTACCAAATATAAATTAACATCATAACCTGTTTCTTTAAACATTTTTATAAAATTTTGTACTGCATCCTTATGTTTTTCTGCAAGCATTCCTGATACATTTTCTGCAACAAAAAATTTTGGTTTTTTGTCATTTAAAATTTTTATAAATTCATAAAATAATTTTCCTCTATCATCATTAATACCTTTGCATGCTCCAGCTTCACTCCAACTTTGACATGGTGGTCCTCCAATTATTCCATCACATTCAGGAATCTCATTTAATGGTATTTTTCTTATATCTCTTTTATCTAAATAATTGCTATGGTTTTTTTCATAAGTTTCCCATATTGATTTATCAAATTCATTTGCCCATTCTATTTCAAAACCAGCTTTTTCAAATCCTAAATCTAATCCCCCAGCCCCTGAAAAAAGACTAATAACTTTCATAAATTCCTCCTTATTTGCTGTACGTTATTAAATATGCTACATTTAATATAGCTGGATTATCTGGATTTTTTATTTTTACTTTTGTTATATTTAAATCACTTTTATTAACAAAATCCTCAAATTCTTTTCTATCTTCTTTACTAAAATCTGCATATTTTTCTTCATTTATTATTGCAAAAAAATTAAACTCTTTACTTAAATCCTTTTCATATATATATTTAAACACTGTCCATGGATTTTCTATTCCCCACATTCCACGAACTCTTAAATATGTAATTCCTAATGGATCTACTTTATTAACTCTACCTAGTTCTCTAGTTTCTGAAAACTCTACTCCTGGTATTGCTTCAACTCCATCTTTAATTTTTGCTTTTATTTTAGTATATGTTTCTTCACTCGCACAATAATCTAATCCATAAACAAGACTTAAATTCATCAATTTATTGTTATCTACTACACCAACTGCATAAATTATATCCTTCTCATCCCATTCCTCTGCATCTCTACAATGTAAACTTATCATTGGACTATCTGCAAACAATTTATGTTTTGGATATGATGAATTCAAAGCTAATGAAGCATTATTATTTTCTATCTTTTTAACTTCTATTGCATCACCTTTCTTTAGCATTGCATCTGGTGGATTAGAATTGTTACCTAAATAGCTAAATACTTCACTTATTTTTTCTAATCGTTCTTGTTCATTTGCTATTGCATATGTACCTGCAAAAATATCTTTTATATATTCTTCAAGTGCATCTCCCATACTATTTGCTCTATTATGATTACTATAATATTCTTTTAATTCAAATGAAGGTGTTTGCACCAAATTAATAATTGCTTTTAAAATATTGTTGTTCAAATTTTAATCATCCTTTCTCTATTTTATACTCAGCATTGTAAAACGTTTGTTTTGATTTGTCAATATTTTTATTCTAAATTCTAAAAGAAGATTCCCATTCTTCTTTTTCATAGTTTTTTGTTTCAAAATTATTTAAATCCTCATCAGAAAAAACATCACTTCTCCATGATTTATATGTTTTATTAGAAGATTTTTCAGAATATATTGTCCAACCAATTTTATAATTATTCTTTTTTAAATATTTAAGTAAATAATCATATCTAATCCAAAGCCCAGTTCCCGAATCTTTGATTTCGCTATCACAGCAAACTAAATCTTCATCGTAGTACCATTGACCTTCTGATTTTTGCTCCAAATCAAATTCCTCCACTATCCACTTTGCTGGAAGTAATACTTTTATTGTTTCATCTATTGATTCGTCTTGATAATCCTCCCAAATATATTCTTGATAACATATTTTATAGCCTTTATCTATATCAAAATATTCCTGATTGTAGGAATTATTTACTAAATATCTTTTTGAATATGGAATATCAAATAAGTCCATATTAAAATGTTCTATATATCTACCTTGTGAAAATTCATGGATATTACTTTTCTCTAAAGCACTTATATCTTTATATATAAATGCGGTTTGAACTATTGTAGAAGATTTTCTATTTATTAGTTTTGAAGTTATAGTTCTATTTTCTGATGAACTTAAATTGAATAATGTGATATATTTTTTTCCAAAGAATTCTTTTACTAATATTTTAGAATATTGCTCCTCATTAAAATCAAAGTCTTTTTCTATAAGATATTCTTTTCTTTCATTCTGTTTTAATATAAAATTTGTAGCATCTAAAAATAATACATGTGGATACTCTTCTTCCAAATCATATTCCACATATTCAATTTCTGATTCTTCTTTTGTTTCTTTATGTTTTTTATCAAAATACCTTCTCTTTTCCAATTCTATTTTAGTATTACTATATACCTCATATTGTGGAATATAGTTATCATATAATCTAGATAAAACTTCAAACGTTGCAATCCATTGATATTTTTTTCCTATTCTTTCTATATAATTTTCATGCCTATTTAGATATTTATTTATATTATTGTCATATTCTCCAAACAACTTAAAATCATAACCATATTCAAATGCTCTTTGAGTTGCAATATTTGCTAACAATTGTATATCTTGGAAATTATATTCAAAAGGTCTTAACATAGGTTGCAATGTATATCTTCCAAAATCTCCATATGAACACGTTCCTCTTCCATATTCAGTAATCATAGACCTAATAATACTAGAATTTGCAAATTTTCTTTTATCTTTTGAACATTCATCAATATCAAAAGCATATTTCTCATCAATCTCTTCATTAGTCGGTAAATGTTCATACCAATTAGACTTCTTTTCATTTGGTATCGTATCATATAAATTTATATTATATTTACTCTTTAAAAATCCAAACAATTTCTTTGCATATATTTTAATTACAATATTATCTATCGTTTTTTCGCTCTTATAAATAAAATTGTATATAGTGTTAGCTAGTTCATGTATATTTTTATCATCTTTCTCTCTGATTATTGCACCATAAATAGCAGTTATAATTCTCTCCAAGATATAATAATCTTTTACATTTTTAAAATTTTCGATTAACTTTTTAGATATATGATTTTTATTAATCAAAATTCTTACTAATGCCTTTGTTGATTTGTCTCTTATTCCTCGATTATTAGATGACAAAAACCAAGATAATGTCATTGCAATTAAATATATTGTCTCATCGTTTAAATACTCATTTCCATATGTAGTACAATAATTAATTATATTATTTACAGTTTCACTTGAAAAATAGTCATAATAATTTTCTATAACAATTGTCCAATTATAATCTAATTCATTCATATTTAGCTTTATTAAATAACTATGCAATAAAGTTATATTACATGGATTAGTATAAATATAAGAACATTTAATTAACATATCAATTATCTTATTATCAAAATCTTGGTGAAATAATCTTTTTAAATTTTTAGCAATAACATCTACGCTATAATAATTTTTCATCCATATTAAACTATTTATATACGAATTATTTAAATAATAATCAAATGAAATCTTATTTAAATCTATTATTTCAAAAATATCTTTTTTATATTTCATTGGTATCAAGATTAGTAGTTCTTCAAGAATACCATTGTCAAATTTGTCAGATCTTCCATCAAAATAATTATGCAAATTTCCAGAATTAATTTTATCTTTTAAGTCATCATAGTTTCCTATATTTTCTATTAAGAATTCAGCTTTAGCTATTTTTTCATATCTTTCATATGTAAAAATCAATATTTCCGACTCTTCTTTTCCTTCATGATACAGTATACCATTATTTATTAATTCATTTAATAAATCCGTTCTCTTAATATCATATTGCTCTGCTATTTCTCTCACAGAATTCAAAGCATCTTCATATGTATTATACTTATTGTTATCAATACTATCTCTTGCTATGGAATTTAAGCAATCTCTTACTATATTTCTTTTAGTTTGTATTTCATGTTTATTTATAATTAATTCATTAACTTTTTCTAAATATTTATCATATATGCTTATAAAATTATCATATTTAAATTCATCAATGTCTATTTTATATTTGCTTACAATTTCACAATATATACTTAAAAATAATGGATTGCTAAACTCTCTATTAATAATCTGTGTAATAGGAACTATAATATCATAATATTCAAAAAATTCTTCCGCTGCTTCAAAACCATTTTTTCCAAAACCATGATGTCTACTTTTCCCTAAATTTTCAAGTCTTTCAATTTCTTCCGATATACACATCCCATAATATGACTCCCTTATAGACAAAATCAACTTTAAATTGCTAAAACTTGTAATTGTTTTTATAAAATTAATTAATCCCTTTTTCCATATACTTTTATCGTTACTTTCGTTTATTCCGTCTATTATAATTGGAATAATAATATTTCTAGATATTGCAATACTATTTATATATTCACAAACTTTCTTTAAGTCATCACTATAATTCATTATTTTAGATATTTGTATTTCAATATTTTCACTATTTACAAATTCTTGTCCTAATATCAATATAGCTGGTTCATCTTTAGATAAATAATATTTATATATAAAATTTGCTAATGTATGACTTTTACCAATACCAGCCTCTCCTATATATATCAATGTTTTTTTATTAAATAAATTGATTAGATAATCTATCTTATGTATTTTTTCTTCATATTCCGCTTCAAATTTCATCCTTTCAGAATAATCATCTTTATTATTTATTACTTTATCTTTATAAGTTTTTAGTTCACTTTTTAATTTTTCAACATTTTCTATAGAAAAATCACTCGTTATTTTATCTACATCTATCCCTGTATATATTCCATTATTTTCAATACTAATAATTAACTCTACTAATAATTCAGTAATTTTTCTATTATTATATTCCTCTAAAAAAAATGTTTTAAGTTTTTCCTCTTCATCATTAAACACATTTAATTCTTTATTATATCTTTTTCCTAAATTGTTTAACGACTTTTTTGATTTTTCAATTATCCAATTAGTCGTATAAATATTTTTTACTAGTGCAATATTTATATAATCATATAATCTTTTTAATTTAAAATCATCTAAAGACTTTATTTCTGCCAACAACGTATCAAATGTAATTATATCATTTTTAATATCAAATATAAAATCTCGCTCTGTTTTAAAATCACCTCGATATGTAGTACTCTGAAAAATTACAAATTTTATATGCTCAATGAAATCGTCATACCTTTTCTTAAAAAAGTTATCTAAAGTTACCTGAATTTTCTTATGGGTTACATTAGTAGTAACTTGGAAAGCAATTTTTTCCTTTTCATCTATTAAATCAATACAAGGATAATTGCAAATATTAAGATTAGTATTTTCCAAAGAATATTCATATATTATATTTATTATTTGACATATTACATCTTCTAAAAAAATATTCTTATCTATTAGATTAAGTTTATTCTCTGTTTCTATTATATTTTTTAATTTTACTAATTCAGCAATAATAATTTTTAGTTCTTCTTCTCTATTCATTCTTTCTCCTTTTTATCCTATAATATTTTATATCACATATTTATTTTTTTCTCAACCTAATAATAAAATCACTTATTCTTTTTCAAAGAAATTTTGTCAATTTTAAAAATATATTTAATAATCTATCTATCTTATTATACTGTCCTATTGGGGACATACCCCTGTCCCAAATATCGAATAGGTATGTCATATTTATCGTATAAACATAAAAAAACAGAATATTTCTTTCATTTAGAAATACTCTGTAATACAGATGATTACTGCGTTTTATTAAATTTTCATTGTGGTTGGAAGTTTTTAAAGTCCACAGGTGAAAACTTTATTAACTTCCACCTTTTTGTTTTCAAAAAATAATGTAGTTATATTCTACATTTCTATTGTCTTTAATATCATAGTTATATTACCTTTTTATTATTTAGAATCTTTTCCACTTCAATAAATTCATCTAT
>JAAWAX010000013.1 GCA_022792395.1 Clostridia bacterium | reverse complement strand
AGAAGAAGGGAAAACAGTTCTATTTGTAGGAACTAAAAAACAAGCACAAGAATGCATGAAAGAAGCAGCATTAAAATGTGGGATGTTTTACATTGACCAAAGATGGTTAGGAGGAATGCTAACAAACTTTGGAACCATTCGTACTAGAGTACAAAGACTAAAAGATTTAGAAACAATGCAAGAAGATGGAACATTTGATATATTACCTAAAAAAGAAGTAATTTTATTGAAAAAAGAAATGGAAAAATTAGAAAAAAATCTTGGTGGAATCAAAGATATGGAAGAATTACCAGGCGTTATTTTTTTAGTGGATCCTAAAAAAGAAAGAATTGCTATATTAGAAGCTAAAAAATTAGGAATTCCAGTAGTAGGATTAGTAGATACAAACTGTAATCCAGAAGAATTAGATTATCCAATACCAGGAAATGATGATGCGATAAGAGCTGTAAAATTAATTGCAGATGTTATGGCAAATGCAGTTATTGAAGGAAAACAAGGAGAAAGTTTCGAACCAGAAATGCAAGAAGAACAAGCTACTGAAACAGAAGAACCAACAAGCATTGAAGAAGTAGTAGAAGAAGCAGAAGAAACAGAAGAGACAACAGCGGAATAAGAAATTAAAAAATCAGACAAAATAAAAGAAGAGTAGAGCTTTTCTGCTCTACTCAATAATTTTATATTTTAGGAAAGTTCTCTGCACTTCTTAAAATATAAATACATAAGTTATTCGTAAAATTTTTAGAAACGACTAACTTAAGAGAAAGAAGAAGGAGGAAGATAAAAATGGTTACAGCAAGTCTAGTAAAAGATTTAAGAGAGAAAACAGGAGCAGGAATGATGGACTGCAAAAAAGTGTTGACAGAAACAGATGGAGACATGGAAAAAGCAATTGAATTATTACGTGAAAGAGGAATTGCAAAAGCAGCTAAAAAGTCAGGAAGAGTAGCAGCAGAAGGATTAGTAGAAGCTTATATTTCAGAAGATGGAAAAATAGGTGCGATTGTAGAAGTTAATTCAGAAACAGATTTCGTAGGTAAAAATGAAGAATTTAAAACATTTGTTATGAATGTAGCAAAACAAATCGTAGAAAAAAATCCAACTGATGTAGAAGCATTATTAGCACAAGAATCAATTGAAGTAGCAGGAAAAACAGTACAAGAAGTATTGGTTGAAAAAATTGCAACTATTGGTGAAAACATGAATATTAGAAGATTTGCAAGATTTGAAGCAGAAGGATTAGTAGAGAAATATATTCATGGAGATGGAAAAATTGCTGTTTTAGTAAATATGAAAAAAGGAAATAAAGAAGTAGCAAAAGATGTTTGTATGCAAATTGCTGCTGCAAGACCTGAATATGTAAGAAAAGAAGAAGTACCAGAAGAAAGAGTAAGCAAAGAAATGGAAATCTTAAAAGCACAAACAATGAATGAAGGAAAGCCAGAAGCTATTGCTGAAAAAATTGTACAAGGAAGAATCGGAAAATTCTATGAAGAAATTTGTCTAGTAGACCAAGCATTCGTAAAAGACCCAAGTAAAAAAGTAAATCAATTATTAAGTGAAACAGATAGTGAAGTAGTGGAATTTGCAAGATTTGAAAAAGGAGAAGGAATCGAAAAAGAAGAAACAAACTTTGCAGAAGAAGTTATGAGTCAATTAAAATAGATAATTATCAAAAGTTGCTAAAGAATATATTTAGCAACTTTTTAAAGTTTTATATAGGAATGGGTCTAAATAGAAATTAAAAAATTAATAAAATCTTAAAAAAATACTGTATTTTTTTGTAATCTATGATAAAATAAGCTAGACAAAAATATATTTTAAGGAGAGTGGAAAATTTGCACAATGCAAAATATAAAAGAGTGCTATTAAAATTAAGTGGAGAAGCATTAGCAGGAGAACAAAAGACAGGAGTAAATGTAGAAACAGTAGGAAAAATATGTGACAAAATAAAAGAAATAGTAGAAATGGGAGTACAAGTTGCCATTGTAGTAGGAGGAGGAAATTTCTGGAGAGGAAGACAAGGACATCAAATGGAAAGAACGACAGCCGACTATATGGGAATATTAGCAACTGCTATGAATGGATTAGCTTTGCAAGATGCACTAGAAACAAGAGGAGTACATTCTAGAGTGCAAACAGCAGTAGAAATGAGAGAATTAGCAGAACCATTCATATTAAGAAAAGCTGAAAAACATTTAAATAGAGGAAGAGTTGTTATATTTGCAGGAGGAACAGGACATCCATATTTTACAACAGATACAGCAGCAGTATTAAGAGCAACAGAAATCAAAGCAGATATTATATTACTAGGAAAAGCAATTGATGCGGTTTATTCTGCTGATCCCAAAATTGATAAAACAGCAACTAAATATGATGAAATTTCTTATATAGAAGTTTTAGAGAAAGATTTAAAAGTAATGGATTCTACGGCAACGGCAATGTGCAGAGATAATGATATGCCTTTATTGGTGTTTGGTATTGCAGACCCAGAGAATATTGTAAGAGCTGTTAGGGGAGAGAAGATTGGAACTATCGTTAGCTAAACAAATGAAAATCAGCATCTTGCACATTTTTATTAATTCCTTCAAACTTCGACGTACCAGTTGTACGCCATCAGCTTGAAGAAATCAATAAAAATGCGCAATATACTAATTTTGATTTGTTTAGTAGAAAGTGAAAGAAGAGAAATTCGTTTGCCTAGTAGTATACTACTTTGAATTCGTTTATCATAAAACCTAAATAATAAATGATTGAAAGAAAAAATAGAAAAGGAGAGAATAATTATGGATTATACAAGTCTAAAAGAAAAAATGGAAAAGACAATTAGTGTCTATACTGAAAAATTATCAGAGGTAAGAGCAGGGCGTGCCAATCCAGCTATCTTAAATAAAGTAAAAATAGATTATTATGGAACGCCAACACCAATTAATCAAGTAGCAGGAGTATCTGTACCAGAAGCAAGATTAATTGTTATTCAACCATGGGATGCAAGTATATTAAAAGAAATAGAGAAAGCTATTTTAGCATCTGATATTGGAATTAATCCAAATAATGATGGAAAAGTAATAAGACTAGCTTTTCCAGAATTAAATGAAGAGAGAAGAAAAGAAATCGTAAAAGATGTTCGTAAAATGGCAGAAGAAGCCAAAGTAGCCATTCGTTCTATTAGAAGAGAGGGAATTGATGCAGCAAAAGCATCTCAAAAAGATGGTGAAATGACAGAAGATGAACTAAAACAAGCAGAAAATGAAATTCAAAAAATAACCGATAAAAACATTGAAGAAATTGATAAAATACTAGAAACAAAAGAAAAAGAAGTAATGTCAGTTTAGTTTTTCATATAATAGATTGTAGGTTTCTTAAGTTTAAATGGAGACATGGGACATTAAAAATGAAGTATAAGTTGCTATTTAACTTAAACGATAGTTTTTAGGTAAAATTTTAGTAGATTGGCAGTTATTCTTAATCTTTGTTTTTAGGAAAGGAAAGTAGTTTAGAGTGAATTTTAAAGAAGAATTAGAAAAATATCAACAACAGATAAATAAAGAATTAGAAAAATATATAAAAAAACCAAAATCTCCAGAAGAGACATTAAATCAAGCAATAGCATACACTTTAATGGGGGGAGGAAAGCGATTAAGACCAATATTGGTATTAGCAACTTATCAGCTTTTTAAACAAGATATAGAAAAGAGCATACCATATGCATTAGCAATTGAAATGCTACACAACTTTTCATTAATTCATGATGATTTACCAGGAATTGATAATGATGATGTTAGACATGGAAAACCGACCAATCACAAAAAGTTCAATGAAGCAACTGCCATATTAGCAGGTGATGCACTATTCAATTTTGCCTATAATGCAATGAGTGAAGACTTAATGCATAGCCAACCAGAAGAATTAAATAGAAAAACAAAGATTTTAAATGAATTTACAAAAGTCGTTGATAGAATGATTGCTGGAGAGTATCTAGATACAGAATGGGAAGGAAGAAAGATAACGGCAGAAGAACTAAAATATATACATGAAAACAAAACCAGTTCTTTGTTAAAATTAAGTGTAAGAATGGGAGCGATTCTTGCAAACTGTACAGAAGAAGAATTGAATAAAGTAACAAACTATGCAAATAAAATAGGATTAGCTTTTCAAATAAAAGATGATATCTTATCAGAAGAAGGCGATGAATCTGTATTAGGAAAACCAGTAGGAAATGATAAGAAACTAGAAAAATGTACCTATGTTTCCCAATATGGTTTACAAGGAGCAAAGGACATTTTAAATCAAATAACCAAAGAAGCAGTAAGTGAACTAGATACGTTTGGGGAGAAAGCAGACTTTTTAAAAGAATTAGCTTTCTATATCGAAAATCGAAATAAGTGATGTTTTTTGAAACGGAGGTAAAAATGGAATTTAATCAAGAAAATATGCCAAAACACATTGGAATCATTATGGATGGAAATAGAAGATGGGCAAAAGAGAAAGGTAAGCCAGTAAGTTATGGACACAAAGAAGGTGCTAAAACTTTAGAAAAAATAGTAAGATATGCTAATAAAATAGGATTAGATTATATAACGGTATATGCCTTTTCCACAGAAAATTGGAAAAGAGCAGAAGAGGAAGTAAAAAGTTTGATGATTTTACTTCAAAACTATTTAGATGATTATGCGAAAAGAGCAGATACAGAGAACATTAGAGTAAAAATATTGGGAGATATATCACTATTATCAAGTGGTATGCAAAAGAGTATTCAAAACTGCATGGAAAGAACGAAAAATAATACAGGAGTTACTTTTAATATAGCTTTAAATTATGGCGGAAGAGATGAATTAATAAAAGCAACAAGAAAAATAGCAGAATTAGCAAAAAATAATGAAATACAACTTGAGGACATATCAGAAGAAACCATACAAGATAATCTATATACAAAAGGACAACCAGATTTAGATTTACTAATTAGAACAAGTGGAGAAAAAAGATTAAGTGGTTTCTTACCTTGGCAATCTACTTATGCAGAAATTTTGTTTATAGACAAAAATTGGCCAGATTTTGAAGAAAAAGATTTAGAGGAAGCAATTATCGAATATCAAAAAAGAACAAGAAAATTTGGAGCAGGCTAGAGAGAGTTGTTATTAGGTAAGGTTCTAATGGAAAATTTTGTGTTATTTTAAGAATATATTTTAAAACTAGCTCGTTTTAAGTGAAAGGAAGAAATATGGATATACAAAGAGTTATATCAGGGGTATTAGGATTTCCACTAGTATTAATAATTTTTTTACTAGGGAATAAAATAGTAGTAGATATCGCATTGGCAATTATTGCATTATTAAGTATGAATGAATATTTTAATGCGGTAAAGAAAATTGCTAAACCAGTTTATTGGATAGGGTATGTTAGTTGTTTTAGCATTGCCTTTATTCATATAGTGCCAGAGCAATACTTAAATATGGTAGTAACCCTTTCTGTACCAACCATTTTAATTATTTTATTTGCACAAGTAATAGCAACAGATATGAAAACAACTTTTAAAGATATTGCTTATACTTTTGTAGGAATTTTTTATGTAGTATTTTTTATTATGTTTGTCGCTTTTATTAATGGAATGCCAAATGGAAATATATTAATATGGTATGCCATATTAGCAGCATGGGGAACAGATATATCAGCTTATATGGTAGGTAAATATTTGGGAAAACACAAATTTAGTAAAGTAAGCCCTAAAAAATCAATTGAAGGATGTATAGGAGGCGTGATAGGGGCTATTATCCTAATGATAGGCTATACTTATGTTGCAAATACTTGTTGGGGAATGAATTATTCGTATTGGTTTATAATAGGAATAGGAACCATATTAAGTTTAGTAGGACAAATAGGAGACTTTGCAGCATCTAGTATCAAAAGATTTGTAGATATAAAAGATTATAGTAATTTGATACCAGGTCATGGTGGAATGCTAGATAGAATTGATAGTTTAATATTTTTAGCACCATTTGCCTATGCATTGTTTACTTTATTGTAGTGTCGCATTGGGGACAAAAGGAGGAAAAAAGTGATAACTTTTTTAATTTCAGCTATTAAAATTATTGTATTATTAGGTGTTTTAATTACGATTCATGAATTAGGACACTTTATAGTAGCTAAACTTTGTAAAGTAAAAGTAAATGAATTTGCTATTGGATTTGGACCAGCAATTTGGAAAAAGCAAGGAAAAGAAACTAAATATACATTAAGGTTGATACCATTAGGTGGATATAATAGTTTAGAGGGAGAAGATGAATTATCAGAAGATGAAAAATCATTTTCAAAAGCAAGTATTCCGAAAAGAATTGCTATTGTATTAGCTGGGGCTATGGTTAATATTATTTTTGCGATAGTAATTTATTTTATTATAATAGCTTTATCTGGAACTTATATTTCGAATCAAATAGAAGAAGTATTAGATGGGTATGTGGCTCAAATGATAGAGTTGCAACCAGATGATAAAATTATAGAAATAGATGGTCAAAACATAAGAAGTAAAAAGGATTTGAATGAAGCATTAGAAAAATCAGAAGGAAACGAAATGACAACTAAAGTAGAAAGAAATGGTGAAATCTTAACATACAATATAAAACCAAGTGAACTAAAATCTAAAGTAACAGGAATTTATTTAGATGAAAATTGTAAAATTATTGCTGTGCAGAAAGGAAGTCCATCTGAATTACAAGGGGTGCAAGCAAATGATATTTTATTAAAAGTTAATGATATAAATGTTAATGGAGATACTAATATAGCATTGCAAGAAATTAGTAGAAAAGATAACAATACTATGACTCTTACTGTTAAAAGAGGAGAAGAAGAGATAACAATAGAAGTAACACCAGATTATCAAACAACCTATTTATTAGGTGTTAATTTAAAACTAGCAGAAGATACTCTTTGGAATCGATGTATTCATGCAAGTATGCAGACACAAGAATTCCTATTATCAATTGTAGATAATTTGAAACAATTATTTACAGGAAATGTAGGAGTAGACCAGATGATGGGACCAGTTGGGATTTCTGAAGTAGTAGCTAAAACAGATGGAATAAGAGAGTTTTTTGAAATGATGGCATTGATTTCTTTATCGCTAGGAGTAACGAATCTACTGCCTATTCCAGCATTGGATGGAGGAAAAATTCTAATTTTATTAATAGAAGCTATCCGTAGAAAACCTATGAAACAACAAACAGAAATTAATATACAATTATTAGGATTTGCTGTATTAATTGCATTGTCTTTGTATGTGACTTATAACGATATTTTAAGAATATTTTAAATAAAAAAACAACTTACGAATTAATAGAATAACGTAAGTTGTTTTTTAGTTTATTTTTCCTTTAAATAAAATGCTAGTTGATTATTTCCAAGTTCAAATTCTGAATAGTCTTTTATTCTTTCCATTTTTATAATTTCTAAATTACATTGCTCAAATACAGATTTTATTTCACTTTCTTGATAGAAATTTACAAATTCTTTAATACTTGTATCTAAAGGTTCTTCTATATAGTGTTCTCCATTGCCTTCTTGTAATATTACAAAAATAATCCCATTATCATTAAGTAACTTTTTAAAGTACTGAAATGTCTTTTTCATATATTTTTTTTCAATATGAATGGTAGAATTGATTATCATCAATCCATCATATTTTTTAGTTAGTGTTATGTTGGTCATATCCATAATATAAAAATTAGCATTATTTACTTTTTTACTAGCAATTTCTATCATTTTAGGAGAAAAGTCAATTCCATCTATAGAATATCCTTTATCAGCTACATATTTTGTAAAACTTCCTATTCCACATCCGATATCTAATATTTTCTTGCCATTAAGCAATGATAAGAAAAAGTTAATCTGATTATTATATGGCATATCATTCCATAATGCGGAATCATATGCTTCTGCAATTTTTTCATATACATTATAAATTTCTTTTCCTACTGAATCCATCATTTTAATACACCTTCCATTATTTTTTTGATATTATCATAAAACTATATAATTAGCAAGCAATTTTTAAATTAAGAATACAGACAACTTTCCAAAAAAATCCTTAAAACTATGGAAAAAAAAGCCAAGATATGTTACAATGATGAAGCAAAATGAAAAAAGGAGAAAAGCAATGGGATTTTTTGATAAATTAAAACAAGGAATGAATAAAACAAAAAGTTCATTTGATGAAAAAATAAATAACGTATTTAAAAGTTTCAAAAAAGTAGATGAAGATTTTTTAGATGAATTAGAAGAAATACTAATTATGTCTGACATAGGAATGGAGACATCTATAAAAATTATAGGCAATTTAAGGGAAAAATTAAAAAAAGAAAAAATACAAGAAGAGGAAGAAGTAAAACAATTATTACGAGAAGAAATGCAAAAAATATTAGATGTAACAGATATAAATCTACATCTTGGAACAAAGCCAGCAGTCATTTTAGTAGTAGGTGTAAATGGAGTAGGAAAAACAACATCGATTGGGAAAATAGCAAATCGTTTAGCAAAAGATGGAAAAAAAGTAGTAGTAGCAGCAGCAGATACTTTTCGAGCAGCAGCGGTTGAACAATTAGAAATATGGGCAAAAAGAGCAGGAGCAGATCTTGTGAAAAGAGAAGAAGGAGTAGACCCAGCCTCTGTTGTATATGATGCCATAAAAATAACAAAAGAAAAGCAAGCAGATATTTTAATTGTAGATACAGCAGGAAGGTTGCACAATAAAAAATATTTAATGGATGAGTTAAATAAAATTCAAAAAGTAATTCAAAAAGAAATGGAAGAAGCGGATAAAGAAGTATTACTAGTAATTGATGGAACGACAGGACAAAATGCAATTTCACAAGTGAAAGCTTTTAAAGAAGAGGCAGATATAACAGGTTTAGTATTAACTAAATTAGATGGAACAGCCAAAGGTGGAGTTGTAATTGGAATTGTAGAAGAAAATAAAATTCCTGTAAAATTTATAGGAGTAGGAGAACAGATTGATGATATGGAAATTTTTAATTCCGAAGATTTTGTTCGTGCGATTATATAATTCAAATTTTTTATTTAAAAAATAATATATTACATAAAAAAATAAAATTAAAAAAGGAGGAAATCTAGTGGAAGAAAAGAAACAAGAAGAAACCAAACAAAAGGTAGAAGAAGTGAAAACAGAAAAAAAGCAAGAAACAATAATGGATACAGCTAACACAAAAGAAACAAGAAACAGAAACAAAAAAGAAAAAAGCAAAACTAGAATGGTATTAGTGATTTTATTTGTAATGATATTTGCTGGAATTAGTTATATTCAATTAAGAGGAAGCTATTTAGAGTACCAAGAATTAGGAGAACAGTACATAAATATTTTTTATACCAATATGATTTATAAATATTCAATTATGGCAATCAACTTTGTGATGTTATATTTCATTATTTATTTTACCAATAGAGGTATCAAAAAAGGATTGAAACCATTTTTTGAAAAAGAAAATAAGCCAATGCCAAAATTATTAAATAAATCATTAGCATTAGTCATATCAGCAATTGTAAGTATTGTTGTAGCAGCTGTATTCATGCAAAAAGTAATGTTAGTAATAAATAGTACTTCTTTTGGAATACAAGATGCAATCTTTAATTTAGATATTGCTTATTATCTATTCCAAAAACCAATGATAGAAGCAGTTGCTTTATATTTTACGATACTATTTGTAGGATTATCTATTTATATGGCATTATATTATGTGATTGTATTTAATAGATTTTTTGATGGCATTGATGGAAAAATGTTAAAGCAAAGTTTGTTCATGAAAAAACTAACGAGAAATATCTTATTTGTCATCATAGGAATTGCAATCATAACAGTCTTAAATACACAAAATATGGTATATGGTAAATTGCTAACAGTAAATGATGATATTGATATTGTAGGAGCAGGTTTAACCGAAAATACCGTAAAATTATGGGGATATGTGGTATTTGCTATTATCATTATTGTATTTGCTTATCGAGCATTAAAATATTTTAAAGAAGGAAATACCAATAAAGTATTAAAGAATCTAGCAGTTATACCAGGTTATTTAGTTGTCTTATTTATTATTATGATGCTATTTGACTTGATATTTGTTCATTCCAATGAATTAGATAAAGAAAAAGAGTATATTGCTGAAAATATTAATAGCACTAAAAATGCTTATAACATTAACATAGAAGAAAAAAACATTCAAAATTCAGGAACGATAACGAGTGATGAAGTAGAAAAAAATAGTAATGTGATTAATAATATACCAATTATCAGTCAAGATGCTGTATTAAAAACATTAGAAGATAGTCAAACAGAAACAGGATACTTTTTATATAGAAATGTTAATTTAGCCAAATATCAAATAAATGGAAAAGACCAAGTAGTATATTTAGCACCAAGAGAAATAGCTAATTCTGGAAGGACTTATAATAATAAAACCTATGAATATACACATGGAATGGGAGAAATTGTAGCCACGGCGACAGAAAGTACATCAGCAGGAAATGTACAATACATACAAAAAGATGTATCAGGAGAAGATGAGAAAATTAAAATAGAACAACCACGCATCTATTTTGGATTACAAACCAATGATATCGTTGCGACAAATGTTAAGAACAAACAGGAATATGATTACACAGATGAAAATGGAACAGATTATACTTCTGTTTATGGAGGAGAAGCAGGCTTAAGTTTAGGATTTTTAGATAGACTAATTTTAGGGATTACAAAAGGTGATTTGAATTTAGCCTTTTCAGGAGAAATTACAAAAGATAGTAAAATATTAATTAATCGAAATGTTATTACTAGAGCTAAAAAAGCGTTACCTTATTTAATCTATGATGAAAATCCTTATACAGTAGTAACTAAAGAAGGTAAAATAAAATGGGTGATTGATGCTTATACCGTATCTAGTCAATATCCTTATTCACAATATACTTCTATTGAACATGATGGAATCAAAGAAAATATTAATTATATTAGAAATTCTGTAAAAGTAATCGTAGATAGTTATGATGGAACGATTTCTTATTACATAACAGATAGAACAGATCCAATTGCTATGGCATATAGAAACATATATGATACTTTATTTGTAGATTTAGATGAAGAAATTCCAGAAGATATCGCAAATCATTTTGTTTATCCTAAATTTTTATATGATGTGCAAGCTGAAATTTTAAAAGTATATCATAATGTAAAACCAGATGTGTTATATCGAGCTGATGACTTATGGGATATTGCTAAATATAATAGTGTAAAATCTACAAAATCAACAGGAACTTATATGACACCATATTATACAATGCTAAAAACAACAGATGGAGAACAATTTGGATTAGTACAACTTTATACACCAGATGAAAAACAAAACGTTATTTCTTATTTGGTGGGAAGTGTAAAAGATGGAAATAACCAATTAAAACTATATAAAATGTCACCAGATAGTAATATAGTTGGACCAATGCAATTAGATAAGCAAATAGAAGAAGATGAGGCAATTGCAAGTGAATTAGAAGTACTAAATACAACAGGAACTAGATTAACGAAACAGATGTTAATTGTTCCAATCAATAATACTTTATTATATGTAGAGCCAATTTACCAAACCATGTTAAATGAATCAGAAGTGCCAGTATTGAAAAAAGTGGTAGTTGCTTCTGGAAATAAAGTAGCGATAGGAGATACTTTAACAAAAGCTTTAGAGAACTTACTTTCAAAATATGCAGTAGATATTCAAGTGGAAAATACAGATGATATCGAAGGATTAATAGAAGCCATTATAAAAGCCAATAAAAATTTGACCGAATCAAATAAAAATAATGATTGGGAAATGATGGGGAAAGATGTAAAAAGATTACAAGATTTAATTACATCGCTAGAGACAGTAAAAGAGGAAGAGGATAAGAAGAAGGCGGAATTAGATAAAACAACAAATCAAACCAACACAATGAATAATACTGTTTCTAATACCAATATATCAAGTGATATAAATGTTGTGAATGATTAATTACTTATATAATATTAAGATAATGTTTACAATTTGTTATATCATCTTAATATCATAATAAGCTAAAATTAGGAATAATTTAAGATAAAACTTAAGGGGAAGTGTTAGGGCGAAGCACTTCCTTTTTTTTAATCTTTATGGTAAGATGAATAAGAAAAATAAGCAATTACCAATACTTATTAATAGAAAGAAGGGGGAAAATGGAAAAGATAGCAATAATATCTGACATCCATGGTAATATAACGGCTTTTAAAACTGTTTTGGAAGACATACATAAGAGATGGAATAAATATTGTATGGAGATATTCATATACAATATATGCAAAAGTTCTTTAATAAAACGCTTATTAATGTTGGAAGTGTTGGAAATGTAGTAGAAAACTTAAACCATGATGAAAATATAAAAGATATGTCTGAAACTACACAAGCATATTATACAATATTAGAGGGAAATTATAAAAGTAAAGAAAGGAGTTCTATTTCTATACAATTTATAAGGCTACTCTATGATATAGATAAAGAGATTGAAATAGCAAGGAAAAATGGTATTCCTAGTTTAGATAATTATATATTAGAATTAACAACAGGAATGTATAGACAGAATAAAAGAAAGAAGAATTGAAATATAATAGGAGAAAGAAAAATGAAGGGCTATATAAAAGATTATCCAAGACCACAATTTGTGAGGAAAGATTGGAAAAATTTAAATGGAGAATGGAATTTTCTATTTGATAATGCAGATGAAGGAGAAAGAAAAAAGTATTATTTAGATTTTCCAGATATAAATAAAATAAATGTACCATTTACCTATGAAACTAAATTAAGTGGAATAGGAGATGAATCGATACACAATATAGTTTGGTATAATAGAAAACTAACCATAACAAACGAGCAGTTAAAAGATAAGAAAATAATACTCAACTTTGAGGGAAGTGATTATAAAACAAAAGTATGGATTAATGGAAATTATGTAGGAGAAAATATAGGTGGCTATTCAAGATTTTCTTTTGACATAGAAAAATATTTAATAGTAGGAGAAAATGATATAACAGTAAGAGTAGAAGATTCTCTATCAAAAAATCAACCCAGAGGAAAACAAAGATATAAAAAGGAAAGTTGGGGATGTTGGTATGTACAAACTACAGGAATATGGAAAACAGTATGGATAGAATGGATAGCTAAAAGACATTTAAAAAGTGTTAAAAATACACCTAAAATAGGTGAAGTACAATTAGAAATTGAGACTAATTTATCAGAAAAAGATATTGAAAAACACAATTATTATATAGAAACAGAAATATCATTTCATGGGAAAATACTAAATAAAACAAAAGAGACAATAAACAGTAATTATCAAAAAATAGAAGTTGATATAGTACAAAAAGGGATGAACCATACGATTCAAAAATGGTCAATGAATCATCCTAATCTATATGATATTAGTTACCAATTATATTGTGATGACAAAGTTATAGACACGGTAAATTCTTACTTTGGTATAAGAGAAATATCAATTAAAGGAGGTAAAATATATTTAAACGAAGAACAACTATATTTTAAACTAATACTAGATCAAGGTTATTGGAAGGAATCACATTTAACACCTCCTAATGAAGAAAGCTTAATAAAAGATATAGAAAGTGTTTTAGCATTTGGATATAATGGAATTAGAAAACATCAAAAGATAGAAGATGAAAGATTTTTATATTGGTGTGATGTAAAAGGCGTGTTAGTATGGAGTGAAATGGCAAATTGCTATGATTTTGATGATAATTCATTGCAGAACTTTACAAATGAATGGATAAAAGTTGTAAAACAAAATTATAATCATCCATCGATTGTAACATGGGTTCCCATTAATGAATCATGGGGAGTACCTAAAGTTAATAGTTCAAAAGAACAACAAAATTTTATAAATAGTTTATATTATTTAACGAAATCAATGGATAGTACTAGACCAGTAATTTCAAATGATGGATGGGAACATACCATATCAGATATTATTACAATACATGATTACAAACAAGATGATGAATTGTTATATCAAGAATATACAGATGAAAATAGGTCTGTACTAAAAAGTTTAAAAGAATATAATGGTAAGCATAGATTGTTAGCAAATGGATATGAGTATAAAGGACAACCAGTTATTATGAGTGAATATGGTGGTATTGCAATTAATTCTAACAAAGGATGGGGATATGGTGAGCAAGTAAAAGATGAAAAAGAGTTTATAGAAAGGTTTACTAGACTCACAAGAGCGATTTATAATATCCCATATATATGTGGATATTGCTATACTCAATTAACAGATGTGCAACAAGAAGTAAATGGATTAATGGATGATGAAAGAAATTGTAAAATTAATTTTAATATAATAAGAAATATTATTAATGATAAAAAAGAATAAATAAAAAGAAAAAAATCCATTATAATACAAAGGTGGATTTTTTATGTGGTTAAAAAAGAAAAAGATAAATATATTAGAAAAATCAATAGAGAATTTAAGTAATATATTGCAACAAGGAAACTATATAGAATGGGCCTATTTAATCGGTAGCAAAAAAGAAATTATCAAACGAAACTTATTAGCTGGAATTAGTAGAGGAGTTGGAATTGGAATAGGAGTTACCATTATTACAGCATTATTGGTTATTTTGTTACAAAAAATAGTTACTTTAAATATACCAGTAATTGGCGAGTATATTGCTGATATTGTAGAAATTGTAGAAAGAAGTAGATAATAAGCGATTGGAATTTTTGTTGGTAGGATGGTGCCTGTCCCACTTTAGCCCAAAATGGTTAAGTTGTGCCTGTCCCAGATTAACCAAAAATAAAATAGAGGCGTAGGATACCTCTATTTTTCTAATTTATAAAATACTTTTTTTCCTTTTTTTAAAATAGCATAACCTTCTGAAAAGTCTTTTTCAGAAAGAATGTAATTAACATCGGTTACTTTTTCATCATTTAAAGAGATACCGACCTTGTGTGATTAAAGTTCTAGCTTGTCCTTTGGAAGGGGCTATGTTAGTTAGAATGATAGCATCTAAAATAGATAGATTCACATTTTCTAATTTTACAGTAGGCATATTATCTAAACTACCTTGACCACTAAATAAAGCATTTGAGGCTTCTTCTGCTTTTTTAGCAGCTTCTTCGCCATGAACTAATTTTGTGATTTCAAAGGCTAAAACTTTTTTTGCTTCATTGATTCTTTCATCTTGGTATGAAGATAATTCTTTTATTTTTTCAAGAGGTAAAAAGGTAAGCATTTTAAATACATTTTCAACACTTCCATCTTCGACATTTCTCCAATATTGATAAAAGTCATATGGTGTTGTTTTTTCGTGGGCTAACCATAAGGCACCTTTTTCTGTTTTTCCCATTTTTTTCCCTTCTTTTGTTGTTAATAGTTTAAAGGTCAGACCAAAAGAATCATCTTTTCCAATTTTTCTAATTAATTCAACACCACCAATGATATTAGACCATTGATCATTTCCTCCCATTTGAAGCTTACACCCATACTTATTATATAAATATAAAAAGTCATAGGATTGCATTAACATGTAACTCATTTCAAAAAAGGTTAAACCAGTTTCCATTCTTTGTTTGTAACATTCAGCAGCTAGCATACGATTAACAGAGAATAAACTTCCAATTTCACGAACAAAGTCAACAAATTTTAAGTCTAATAACCAATCGGCATTATTGACAATAATAGCAGCATTTTCTCCTTCAAAGCTAACAAATTTTTCAATTTGTTTTTTGATACATTCTACATTGTGGTCAAGTTCTTCACGAGAAAGCATTTTTCTCATATCGGTTTTTCCAGAAGGGTCACCAATAGTAGCGGTACCACCACCAACTAAAATGATTGGCTTATGACCACATTTTTGCATATGACTGGCAACCATTAAGGAAACAAAATGTCCAACATGTAAGCTATCTGCTGTTGGGTCAATCCCAATATAAAAAGGAACCGATTCTTTTCCAAAAAGTTCTTTGATTTCTTTTGGATGAGTCATTTGTTCAATATAGCCTCTTTCTTCTAATATATTAAAAACATTTTCCATCGTTATCAAGCCTTTCTTTTTTATCATGATTTATAAAATGTTGATATATTAATAAGGATTCATTAAAACATAGTCAAAATTTCTCTATCATTTTTGACTTGAAAATATTAATACATCAACATTGAAATAAATTATCTAAAATTTAATTAGTCGTTACCAAGTTCTCCAATTGCATTTTTTAATTCTTCAATACTATTTAATTCTTGTTTGTAATCTTGAAATTCTGGATATCCTACAAAACGATTTAAATTTTTAACAGAGATACCAGTATCACTAGAAATAGTATTTAAGGAATTTTCAAAACCATTTTCTTGTACATAAGATTTAAAAGTTGAAAATTCAAAACCATCTTTTATGCTACATTTAGGGCATACATTCCCTTCTGCTACATAAAAATTCCCACATCTGCTACATCTATTTAACTCCATAATTTTTCCTTCCTTTCATCTTTTGACAAATCTTTTTAAAACTTTCTAAATTGTATCATAAAAATATAAAAAATAAAAGTAATTTTTGCATTTTTATGTTTTTTTTGTGAAAAGGATTGACAAAATTTTTAAAATTTATATAATCAATAGAGATTATGAAGGAGGTAAAATATATGAAAGCTTATGTATGTAAAGTATGTGGATATATTCATTTTGGAGAAGAAGCGCCAGAAAGATGTCCACAATGTGGAGCAGCCAAAGAAAAATTTGAAGAAAAAAAGGAAACACAAGGAGAAGCAAACCAATATGTAGATGAACATGTAATTGGTGTAGCACAAGGACTAGATGAAGAAGTAGTAAAAGGATTAAAAGATAATTTTATGGGAGAATGTACAGAAGTAGGAATGTATTTAGCGATGAGTCGTCAAGCAGATAGAGAAGGATACCCAGAAATTGCAGAAGCTTTTAAAAGATATGCTTATGAAGAAGCAGAACATGCTGCTAAATTTGCAGAATTATTAGGAGAAGTTGTTTATCCAGATACTAAGAAAAATGTGACTTTAAGAGCAGAGGCAGAATGTGGAGCATGTATGGGTAAAAAAGAATTAGCAACAAGAGCAAAAGAATTAGGTTATGATGCTATCCATGATACTGTTCATGAAATGTGTAAAGATGAAGCAAGACATGGAAGAGGATTTGAAGGACTATTAAAAAGATATTTTTAGATAGAAACAAATTCCCCCAAAATCCCCACTGGTTCCGGGTTTAAATGGGGACAGTTATTTTAAACTGTCCCCATTTAAACCCGGAACCAGTGGGGATTT
>JAAWAX010000012.1 GCA_022792395.1 Clostridia bacterium | reverse complement strand
TTACTAGATTATATGCAAATGCAGATGCTTTTATATAATGCAGAACATTTGCATATAGAAGAACAGCTACTAGAGTAGAAAACTACTTTGGTGGCTGTTCTTTTTATTTAAAGGTGCGAGTAGCAACTTTAAATAAAACCTAAAAAATGCTTTAGCAGTTTTTAGGAGATAGGGGCGTGGGGAAATGTAATTTCTATGCCATACAGTCAAACTTGTTTGACTAGTATGTTAGACAAATAAATTTATCTTTGGCGAAGAAGGAGGCTACGAAGAATATGAGTTATGCAATAATAAGAAATGATAAACTTACAAGAGTGGATGCACAAGGGTCATACATTCACAATGATAGAAGGTCAAAAGGACATTCTAATAAAGATATTGATCCAACAAGAACACATCTGAACTTCTACTGCAAAGAAAATCAACTCACATATATCAAAGAGTTTGATAGAATGAAAAAAGAGTACGATTTAAAAGGTAGTATTAGAAGCAATAGTATAATAATGTGTGAAATGATGATTACATCAGATAATGAGTTCTTTGATAAAATAGGACTAGAAGAAACAAAAAGGTATTTTATAGAGAGTTACAAGTTTGTATGTAATTACAAAAATCTTGGGAAGAGAAATATAGTTTCAGCAGCAGTGCATTTAGATGAAACAACACCACATATGCATTTAGTATATATACCTGTAGTTAAAACAAAGGATAAGAAGGAAGAATAATAGATAAAATATGTGCAAGGGAGAAATAGTTACAGAGAATTACAAAATGATTTTCATGCATATGTAACATCAAAGGGATTTGATTTAGAAAGAGGATTACCAGTTGAAGAAATAGGAGCCAAACATCAGAAAATAGAAGATTTAAAGAAAATAACTAATTTCGAAAACACTAAAAAGGTATTAGATAATATAAAACTAGAATTACCAAAAGTTCCAGACACAAACGATATAAAGCTTTTACAATTAAATAAAGCAAAAGTTGAAAAAGATATAATAAAACCTAAAGACGATTTGATTAATGAATTATATAATGATAATAAGGCTTTGCATCAAGAATTATCAAAACAGGTGAAACTTGTTAATGAAGCTGAAAAATATCAAAAAGAAAGAGATAAGATACTAGCAGATAATAAGACTTTGAACAATAAAGTTAAAGATTTGGAATTAGACTATAATAATAGAAAGAATGAATTAGAAGATGAATATAAAAATAAAGAATTTGATATTGAATACAAATATAAGCACAACATTAAAATATTAGAAAAGGAAAATAGCCATTTACACAAAATTGTAGATAGATTTTATGAAACAGTAGAAAAATTTATAGAATGGGTATGTAAAAAATTTGGATTAGGAGAATCAAAAGAATTAGTCAAAGATTTCGAAAAAGAAACAAATACTTTAATTGATTCAGAAAAGCAGTTAAAAAAGGAAGAAAGAGAAAAAGCAAGTGCATTTATTTTTTGAAAGGAGACATCTATATGGGAATTAGTTATCGCAAACGGATTAAAATTGGAGATGCCACTTTTTTGAATATCAGTAAAAGTGGCATTTCAATAAGTCAAAAAGTAGGTAAAGCTACAATTAATTGAGAGGAACAACAACAGTCAATTTAGGAAATGGAATAACTTACAGAACATCTAAAAAGAGAAAAAAATAATTGTACTATTGGAAATGAAAGGATAGGTAAAAATACAATAAATTTTTATCTATCTTTTTAAAATAAGCTTTTTTGATATTGAAAACATTTGACTTTTATGTAAATCTATGGTAAAATAAAAAATAGGTATTTAATGTGTGTATATCAAAGGTAGATTGACTTTGGTAGCCTAAAGTGTATATGCACGAATACACTCTATAGAAAGGAGATTAGAAACTATTAACAGCACATCGACAGATAGGAGGTAAAAGTCGTGAATCAAAAGCTTTTGGATTTGACTCCAAAACGCTACCTTTGTCCTTTTTGCGGTGAATGGCACAATTGGGAAATTCCGTACAAATTAGGCGATTATGATTTATCATCATATAAAGCTAGATTAGAATGTAAAAATGGGGATACTGGTTACAGTTACAGAGATATGCAAGTCTGTTTTTCTGATGGATATTGCTATTACAAAACTACCCCCACATGTGGTAGAGGAAATTTAGATATCAATGACAAAATACCCATTGAGGATATTGTTGAGAGCTCTGAAAAACCTCGTGTAACATTTGATGTTCCATTTACAGCAAAGAAAAATGTAGGTAGAAGTGAGTGTAGCGATTGCGCTGGCAAATACATATGCTTGATGCGCAAATTGGGTGATGAAAACAATAGTCGCCATATGTATATCACATTTGGATTTGAATTTAAGCAGTCAGACTACGAGAAGTTTTCCAATGCAGCTCTCCTTGCACGCAAGGAAAAAGAACTGCAAGAACGCGAACAGGCTATTAGCAGCGGAGAGCAAGCTTTGAAAGAAGAGCGAGAAGATGCTGTTGTTAGCAAAGAACAAGTTTCTCAACAGCCACAGGTAAAAGAAAATAAGGAGGAGACTACTATGGCAAACAACATTTTCAACATGAACATGGAATTCGGTCCCAACAAGGACGAGAACATCGCAAGTACCCTAATGGGTGTTGCTGTCAAGGACGGCGACAGCTGGCGGATTTATGACAAGAAGAAGAAGGAAATCACTGATGTCGGCGACATGCAGCTCGGCAATCTTCCTATCTTCATTCTGCCCACTACTAAGCTCAGGGAAGGCGATCTTATCAAAGACGATGGAGAATATTATTTCGTAACCAAGGTTGCGACTTCCAAGACGCCGACTCAGACGCTTTCTGCGAGAACTGGCGAGATGAAGAGCATTGTTCCCATCAAGAACGTTCTGGGCTTCAGTTGCTATTCGAAGGTTATTGCTTTTAGCGATTCGCTCAACATGGATGATGACTTTGATGTGGAAAAGCTGGCCGTTATGTCGGCAATGTGCGGTCAGAATGGCGGACAAATGAATCAGCTGCTTCCGTTGATGCTTTTCAAGGATAAGCTCGACGGAGACGATGACACGATGAAGCTGGTGCTCATGTCTTCGATGATGACCTCTGAAGATGACAGTGGCCAGATGAATCAGCTGCTTCCGTTGATGCTTTTCAAGGATAAGCTCGACGGAGACGATGACACGATGAAGCTGGTGCTTATGTCTTCTATGATGGGCGGCAATATGGCAAGCTCCAACAACCCGCTGATGGGCTATCTGATGCTCGATACTTTCATGGGCAAGAAGAATGGCAAGGCTCTTCAGACCGGTGACAGTGCTGCCAAATAAGCACAAATCAATCCACAATAGCTTCTATCTCTAATTGATTCCCTCAAGGCATTGCCTTGAGGGAACATTAAAAACGGATATGATTAATTTTAATATTAATATTCACGAGTATGGGAATGTTACACTACAAGTAAAAAATGGAACAACTTGGTATGAATTTATTAAATCTGATAATTCACAATTAAATAAAGAATATCTAGATTTATATTATATAATTTCGATTTTTTCTAATTATGTAAAGGAAAATGGAGTACTATATGTAGTAATAGCATTGAATCCTTACGAAATAAAAGATGAGACAGATACCGTTAGAGCTAATGATAAAATTATAGAAGGTAAAACATATAATGTTATATATTAAATATTTAGATTGCAAAGTTTTTTAATGGAGACTTTGCAATTTTCATTAGTCGATAAAAAATATGGATAGCATGGATAAAATATTTTAAAATTTGTCTAAAAATGTTGCAAAAATTATTTTGTTAAGATATAATCAAAATGGAAAAATAAAAGGAGGATAAATCGGAGAAGTTAAATTGATTTATGCTTTAGAAAGGAAGGAATGATATAAAAATGGAAGAAGAAAAAAAAGAAACAAAACCAGTAGAAAAATTAGAGGAAAAGAAAGCGACAGAAGCTAAAAAGCAAGAAACACCAAAAAAGGCAGATAAAAAATCAACTATGACAAAAGGTGATAATAAAAAAGGTAACAACAATGTTATCATAGGAGTAATTGTAGCCATTATTGTCATTATTGCCGTTATATTAGTAATGTTTTTTATGAAAGATTCACCTAAAAAATTAGTAGAAGATACATTAAAAGATTTGAAGACAGGAACCCATTCAGAGCAAATGCTATCTGGATTATTACAAGGAGAAGACAGTATTGATGCAGAAGCACAAAAACTAATTTTTGAAAAATTAGAATGGAAAGTTTTAAAGGTAAACGAGGAAGGAGATACAGCAACTGTTGAGTTAGAAATTACCAATAAAGATTTTAAAACAATTATGCAAAACTATATGCAAAAAGCATTAAAAATAGCATTTAGTGGACAAACAATAACAGAAGAAGAAATGACAAATTACTTAATGGAAGAACTAAAAAATGAAGAAGTAGGAACTGTAACAGCAAATCAATCTATCGAACTTAAAAAACAAGATGGTAAATGGAAAATAGCAAATGAAGAAAGTTTTGCAAGTGCTGTATTACCAGGATTACAGGAAGCAATCAGTGCTTTTAATTAATCTATAATATGAAAAAAAGAATTCCACATCAGAAATTTAAGAATGTTCTGAATGTGGAATTTTTGTCTTTTTATATAATTGACAGATGTTGCATTCGGTGCATAAATTTACTTTATTTTCAAATACTAATTGTAAAGTATTAATAAATTCATCCTTATAGTTATCTACTAGATGAATATAAATTTTTTTAGGAAGTAAAGTTAGCAATGAATTCAAGATATAATCATTAGAAGAAAAAGTAATATCACTTAAAATTTTAGCTTTAAAAATATCATCATTTACTACAATTAAATTTTTATTTTCATCCAGTAAAATGGATTCAGAAGAAGAAAAAATAATGTGTACCATTTCACAACCATATTCTTGAGAATTAATATATAATTTTAGTAAAGAGATAAATTCTAAATATTCTTTTTCTATTACAAAATGATTGACAGCTTCATTTACAATATCATCTAAAAGAGAAAGATAATTTTTCACTCTAAAATTAATAAAACCATTCAGAACAATTGACCTATGAGTAGATAGAAAATGATAAAAAATATCGTAAAGTAGTTTGAATTTTTTATCAAAAAGTTTAGAAAAATCATCAGCCATAATATCAAAACAAAGTGTCAAAATTTTATTTCTTTCATTACCATCAAAATAAAAATAATTTTGAAGAATCAAACGTTTCAACAAATCTTCTTCTAATTCATCAATTACTAAAAAACATAGAATAGAAGAAACCTTTGACAAGAAAAGAGATTCATTATTACCAGAATAATGAATAATTACATTTTTGTAATTTTTAAACTCATTTTTTGAAAAACAAACATTTTTCAAATCAATATTTTTAAATTCATTTAGTAGATAATGAATTAAATCAGAATTATTTGTCTTAATACATAGCGATTTCATAAAAATTCTCCTCTCCAACATATCTAGTATCTACTAAATTTGAAAAACTTATACATTATAGTATGCGGATTGGAAAAAATCGTGCAATGAAAGACAATTCTTTTTGGGTCAATTAGGGACAGTTCTTTTGAGACATTTTTGCCCTATTAGGGACACATCTTGTTTTTCATCACTTTCTATTTTTTGAAGATGTGTCCCTAATAGGGCAAAAATGTCTCAAAAGAACTGTCCATCAATGATAAATCATATAATCGATATCAGGGAAAACACAGTCTTTTTTTGAAATATCTTTTAAAAAGTCTTCATCGATATTATTTTCTTTAATTTGTTCATATAATTTGGTAAATCTCCCAATATGATCTTTAATTCTTTTTTTTGCATAATCTACCATAGTTCCATTAGTGATAATAAATAGCCAATCACTACTTTGTGCCAGCAATAATTCTCTTGCACATTGATTTAAAGCTTTTTTAGTTAAACCTTTTGCATTGGGATAAGCCCAAGCTAATTCACACATTCTATCTCCTGCTACATGTAAATGCCTATGAACATAGTCGTTGGTTGGGTTTAACCATACTTCGCTATAACCATTAGCTCCCCAACTTGAGCGACAAGGAGAGGCTATTTGCATATTAGGATATTTATCAATATATTCAGATGGTGTAATCAATTCAAAGTTACAGTCATCATAATAAATTTTCTTAAATAAAATATATAACCAATAAGGACCTTCATACCACCAATGTCCATAAAGTTCAGCATCATAAGGACAAAGGATAATAGGTGGTGAATCATCCATATATTGTGAAAGATTATTAATTTGTGTATTTCTACTATCTAAAAAGTGTCCAGCTTGTTTTTCAGCAGAATCGAATGCCCATTGAGGGTTATAATAATCTTTAAAGTCAGTATCACCAGTGATACGATGATATTTAATTCCAGTATGTACTCTCACACCATTGTGGGCAATATACGGTTTGATATAGTCATAATCAGCTTCATATCCAATATCACGATAAAATTCTCTATAATTATAATCTCCAGGATAACCATTAATAGAACTCCAAACTTGTCTGGAAGATTCTATGTCACGCCCAAACGCAATGACACCTTCTGGAGAGACAATTGGTGCAAAAGTACCATAGATAGGGGTTGGATTGGCATATAAAATACCATGTGTTTCGGTAATAATATAATTAATTCCAAATTCTTTTAAGTATTTATCAGCTTCAGGAACATAACCACATTCAGGAAGCCAAATACCACGAGGTTTCCTTCCAAAATATCTCTCATAAGTTTGGACACCAACAGCAATTTGAGCTTTTACCATTTTTTCATTAACATATAAAATAGGAAAATAGCCATGAGTAGCTCCACAAGTGATAATTTCTAATACACCAAGATCTTGAAAATGTTTAAATGCTTCAATTAAATTACAATGATATACATCTTTAAATAAATGTAAATCATTAGAATAGCGGTCAAAATAATAATGAGAAAGTTCATTTAATCTTTTATCATAAGCTGTTCTTTTGATTTCTTTTTCTGACAATTCAATGAGTTGTTTTAAATATTTCATATATTTTCTTTGTAATAATTTATTATCTAACATAGAAAGTAGAGGAGGTGTCATGGACATCGTAATTTTAAATGTTACTCCTTCATCTACTAGCTTTTGAAAATTAGTTAAAAGTGGAATATAAGTTTCTGAAATTGCTTCAAAAAGCCAAGATTCCTCTAAATAATCATCACTTTCTGGATGATGGATAAAGGGAAGGTGGGCATGAAGAACAAAACTTACATATCCTTTTTTTTCTTGCATCTTAATTTCTCTCCTTTGTATCAACAAAATGTGGACTGAAAGGGTAGCCATCAGCCCACTTTAATATTTTTTAGTTCTAATACCTTACATCCTTTAATTTCTATTTAACCTAGAACTTGAAAGACTTCCAGAAGAAGGGTTGCCAGAGGATGGATTGGATAAGTCGAAAATTTCTTCTATGTTTTCATTTGGATAAATAGCTTGATATAAGTCATAAATATTATATATTTTTCCCATATTTCTTATCAATGAAATAGAAGAAATTTGTTTTTCTGTTTGCTTTCCTGTTTTGGTATCTCTAAAATAAACCATTTGTTGATTTTTATCGAACAAGATTCTATCATTAGGAGATTCTATTTCATTAGAAGTGGTAATATAAATATAATCTGTATTTAAAGTTTCTGTTTTAGTAATAGGACGTCTACCTAGTTCGATTCTATAATCACATTTGCTATCTGCTACATGTAAATACCAACTGTTAGCAAAATCATTAATTTCTACTTCGAAATGATAACCTAGTGTATCATTATGAATGATTAAGATTGGTCTAGTAGTTTCAAAAAATTTATCTCCATATTGCTTTTTAAAGTTTTTTCTATCTTTATCTGAAATGTCCCAATAAATAAATAGGTTAGTAGGTGTTTGTGCCAAAACTTTAACAATGGTTTGATTATAACGATAAGGTAAATCATAGTATTCTACAATTTCCACTTTTTTCTTGGATGAGGTGGTTTTTCTAGTAGTAGTTTTTGCAGTAGTCTTTTTTGAATTTGAAGTGTTTTTAGTGGAGGCTACTTTTTTAGTAGTTTTGCTTGGAGTTGTTTTAGTTGATGTTGCCTTTTTAGTAGTTGCTTCTTTTGGAGTGCTTTTTGTTGTAGCTACTTTTTTCGTAGTATTTTTAGTTGCTATTGTTTTTTTAGATGGTGTCTTACTTGTTGTTTCTTTTTTAGTGGTTGTCTTTTTCGTAGTGGAAGTAGCAACTTTCTTTTTTTCGGCAGTCGTTTTTTTAGCTTTTTTCTCTATTTTATTTTCATTTTCTAGTTCTTTTTGTTCTTTTGTTTTTCTTGGCATTCGTTTCCTCCTATGTAATCTCATTATTTCTTACCTATCTTATACTAAAAGTCAAAGAAATTCAAGTAAAAATGACAAAGTTTTTGAATTTATTTAAAACTTAAATTTCGAATATTAATTGTAATAAAATTTTTTATCTATTGCATAGGAAGAGTTAAGATTTTAAATGGGCTTAAGCTTATCTAAAAATCTTAATTCTTTTTTTTTTCTTTAAAAGGCTTTCAAAAAACAACAAAATAGTATAAAATATAAAAAAATAATAAAATAGGAGAGGAATATGAACAAAAAATGGCAAATTTATGAAACCGATGAAAATAAAATCAAACAAATACAAGAAAAATATCCAATAAACGATTTATTAGCCATCATATTAGCAAACAGAAATATCACCCAAAAAGAAGACATACGATTATTTTTAGAACCGACCAGAAATGACTTTCACAATCCATTTCTAATCACAGATATGGAAAAAGCAGTAGAAAGAATCATGAGAGCCATAGAAAAACAAGAAAAAGTTACGATTTATGGGGACTATGATGTAGATGGAATTACCAGTATAACAGTATTAAAAAGTTTCTTACAAGACAGAGGTCTAGAAGTAGAAAGTTACATTCCTAATCGATTAGAAGAGGGGTATGGATTAAACAAAGAAGCAATTGGGAAAATTGTAGATACAGGATGTCAATTAATGATAACCGTTGATTGTGGAATATCAGCAATAGAAGAAATCGATTATGCTAATTCACTTGGAGTAGAAACCATAGTAACCGATCATCATGAACCAGGAAATGAATTACCAAAAGCACTTGCTGTTATTGACAACAAAAGAAAAGATAGTGAATATCCTTTTCGAGAATTAGCAGGAGTAGGTGTTGTTTTCAAAGTAATTCAAGCGATTGGAATTAAATTAGGTTTAAAAGAAGAAGAATACTTAAAATATTTAGACATTGTATGTGTAGGAACGATATCAGATATTGTTCCATTAGTAGATGAAAACAGAGTCATTGCAAAACTTGGGTTAATGTTAATTAGGCAAACCCAAAACATTGGATTACGTTCTATTATTCGTTCATCTGGTTATAGTAAAATAGATTCAAACAGTATTTCCTTTGGAATTGCTCCTAGAATCAATGCTTGTGGAAGAATGGGAAAAGCAGAAGAAGCACTAGAATTATTATTATCAAAAAACTATAATCATGTAAATGAATTGACAAAAAGATTAAATGAACATAATCGTATTAGACAAGAAACTGAAAAAAGCATCTTTGAAAATGCGGTCAATCAAATTGAAGAGGAGCAGTTAGAAAAAAACAAAGCTATTATTGTAGGAGGAGAAAATTGGCATCATGGTGTGATACGGAATAGTATCTTCTAAAATTACAGAAATGTATTTTAAACCAAGTATTTTATTAAGCTTTGAAGAAGATGGAATTGGCAAGGGTTCTGGAAGAAGTATACCAGGATTTGACTTGCACGAGGCATTAAATCAATGTACTGACACCATTGAAAAATTTGGTGGTCATAGTATGGCAGTAGGAATTACCATACGAAAAGAAAACTTCTTAAAATTTAGAAAAGAATTTGAGAAAATTGCAGAAGAAACAAAAATTGATGAAATTATGCCAGTCATTCAAATAGATAGCAAAATTGATGTAAAAGATATTAACAAAGAGATGATAGAAAGTTTAAAACAATTAGAACCTTTTGGTGAAGGGAATCGAATGCCAGTATTTGTATTTAAGAATTTAAAAATTGATTCAATTCGAGCTTTATCAGAAGGAAAACATTTGAAATTAACGTTAAAAGATAATAATACAATTATTAATAGTATTGGATTTAATCTAGGTCATCTAGCAGAAGAATATCGAATTGGAGATAAAATTGATGTGGTAGGTGTTTTAGAGATTAATAGTTTTAATGGAGTAGAAAGTTTGCAAATTAATATGAAGGATGTTATGAGGTCATTGTAAAAAGGAAAACGGTGTTACCACCGTTTTCCTTGAATCCACGCTTTAGCCATAAGGATGTGGCCTAATGCGATAATGGTAAATCCAATCGCAATAAATCCTAAAATAGCAATTGGAGATGGAGATGAAATGCCCTTTGCTACGTGCAATATTCCTAATATCCATAGGAATATTGCCAAGGCTGTGAAGAAAATTTTCTTCATGGGAGATCCCCCTTTCGTGTGAAAAGAAAGTTTGTAAACTACTTATACTTTATTATACCATAGAATACATAAAAAAGCAAAGAGGTGATAAAATGCAAGAAGAAAAAGAAATAACGATACAAGATATAATCAATAAAAGAAAAGAGCATACCAGAAAAATAGATAGCAAATTAATCATGAAAGCATTTCATTATGCCAAAACAAATCATGGAGACCAATGTAGGCGTTCTGGAGAAGCCTATATCATTCATCCACTTAATGTTGCGTATATTTTAGCTGATATCGGATTAGATGATAGTACATTATGTGCAGCTCTATTACATGATGTAGTGGAAGACACAGAAGTAACAGATTGTGATATACGACAAGAATTTGGCATAGAAATTGCAGAAATGGTAGAAGGTGTTACGAAATTAGGAACGATGCAATTTGCCTCCATAGAAGAACAACAAGTAGAAGATTATCGAAAAATGTTTTTAGCTATGGGAAAAGACATAAGAGTAATTCTAATTAAATTAGCCGATAGACTTCATAACATGAGAACTTTAAAATATCTAAAAAGAGAAAGGCAAATTGCAAACGCAAAAGAAACGATGGAATTATATGCACCATTAGCCAACCGTTTAGGTTTATATTCTATCAAATGGGAATTAGAAGATTTAAGCTTCAAATATTTAAATCCAGAAGAATACCATGAATTAGTAGAAGGAATCAATAAGAAAAGAGAAGAAAGACTAAAATTTATTGAAAAAATTATGGATGATATTCGTGTACAACTAAAAAAACAAAAAATAGAGGCAGAAGTTACACGGAAGAGCAAAGCATTTATATAGCATTTACAAAAAAATGAAAAGAGACAACAAAACATTAGACCAAATATATGACTTATTTGCTTTACGTATATTAGTACATTCTATTAAAGATTGTTATGCAGCTTTAGGTATTGTACATGAAATGTATACTCCTATGCCAGGAAGATTTAAAGACTATATAGCCGTGCCAAAACCAAACATGTATCAATCTATCCATACGACCTTATTAGGAGACAAAGGAACACCATTTGAAGTACAAATACGTACTTGGGACATGCACCGTATAGCAGAATTTGGTATTGCTGCTCATTGGGCTTACAAAGAAGCTAACTATTTTGGTAAAAAAACAACCGTAAAAGTAGAAGAAGACAAATTGGCATGGTTAAGAGAAACTTTAGAATGGCAAAAAGAAATGCAAGATCCACAAGAATTTTTAAATACCTTAAAAACAGAACTATTTGAAGATGAAGTTTATGTATTCACACCCAAAGGTGCTATCAAAGTTTTGCCAAGAGATGCTACCCCAATTGATTTTGCTTATTTAATACATGCTGAAATTGGTCATCACATGACAGGCTGTAAAATCAATAGCAAAATGATGCCAATCATAACGCCATTAAAAAGTGGAGACATTGTAGAAATTATCACATCAGATAGTTCAAAAGGACCTAGTAGAGACTGGCTGAAATTTGTAAAAAGCACAAGTGCCAAAAATAAAATTTTAAGTTGGTTCAAAAAAGCACAAAAAACAGAAAACATTGAAAAAGGAAAAGAATTAATTGAAAAAGAATTAAAAAGAATAGGATTTACCCATACAGACTTATTTAAACCAGAATATATCGAGCCAATGTTAGATAAATATAAATATAAGAATTTAGATGAGATGTATGCAGCTGTTGGGTTTGGTGCTAATTCAGCTGTTAAAGTAATTGCTAGAATGTTACAAGAGTATCGAAAAGAGCATGAAGAAGAAAACATTGAAGCCAAAATAGAAGAATTAGCCAAAGCAAGATTAAGAAAACCAAAACCATCTGATTCTGGAGTCATTGTAAAAGGAATTGATAACTGTTTAGTCAAGTTATCAAAATGTTGTAATCCCCTTCCAGGAGATGAAATTGTAGGTTATATTACCAAAGGAAGAGGGGTATCAGTTCATAGAAAAGATTGCATCAATGTAGGAGATTTATTTTCAGAAGAAAATAGAATGATAGATGTAGAATGGTATCATGAAAATGAGGCATCTTATCAAGTGGATATAGAAGTGTATTCAAATGATAGAAGTGGATTATTGATGGACATCCTAAAAGAAATTGGAACAACCAAAGCTCAAATATTAGGAGTTAACACCAAGACCACGAAAGAAAGAATTGCTATGATAGAAATCACATTAGAAATTGAAAATTTAGAAGAACTGAATCGTGTGCAAAGAGCCATTCGAAAAGTAGATAGTGTATATGAAGTAAGGAGAAAGAAATGAAGTTAAAAGAACTAAAGATAGATACCTGGATAGGAGACCCAACCAATTGTTATATTGTAGTAGAAGAACAATCAAAAGAAACGATGGTAATTGATCCAGCAGGAGAAATAGATAAAATAGAAGAACTAATTCATATCATGCAAGGAAATTTGAAATATATTTATTTAACACATTGTCATGGAGACCATATATTAGGAGTGACAGAATTAAAAAGTAGATGTGGTGGAAAAATATTAATTCATCGAGATGATAGCGAAGGATTAAATAACCCAGAAATTAATTTGTCGCCTTATATAGGAGTAGGAGAAATTGAATTAGAAGCAGATTCTAGGATAGATGATGAAGATGTAATCCATTTAGGAAACTTACCATTTAAAGTAATTCATACACCAGGACACACCAAAGGAAGTACGAGTCTTTATTGTGAAAAAGAAAACTGTTTATTTTCTGGAGATACAATTTTTAGAGGAACTTGGGGAAGAACTGATTTACCTACCTCTAGTATCGAAGATATCATGAAGTCAATTGAAGAAAAAATTATGATTTTACCAAATGAGACAATTGTATATCCAGGGCATGGTATGATGACTATGTTAAAAGATGAAAAGCCAATTTATTTGGAATTAAAACCAAAATTGTTTTGAATTTTGTTGAAAGTTATGTAAAATTATAGTATAATAGCTCTGAAACAAATGGTTAACACCACACTTGTATAAGGAGGATGGCAATGGAAAATGTAACTTTCAAAACTAGGAATGCTAGAAAAGAATTTGAATCACGGGGATACTATCTCAAGAAAAATAAGGATTCAGAGTGCTTAATTTTGAGAAAAGGGAGGGAAGAAGCCCAAATTTGCATCAATAAAAGAGGACTTTTAAATGTGAAGGTAAAAAAGGAAGTTTTGACAGATGTAGAAAATGTCAAAATTTATGTTCCCCGTAATAAAAACACAATCATGTTGGAAATGCAGGGAAAGTATGTGGATAAATGTCGGTGCGAAATTCCCCCAAAGAGCAACCGTATTTTCTGGTAGAAATTCCAAATGGGCTGGCAGTTTGCCAGCCTACTTTCTATAAATTATTATCAGTATATGAAAATTGGGATATAACAGTAAAGTAATAGGTTTATAGGTAACCCCTCTATTAAAAACCTAAATAGATTATGTAAGGAATGAGAATAAAAATGAATCAAACAGAACCAAGAACATTAGCAGGATTTATGGAATTATTACCAAGTGAGCAAATTTTATTCAATCAGATAAAAGCAAAAATAGAAAATACCTATCAAAGATTTGGATTCTTACCATTGGACACACCAATCATAGAATTGTCAGAAGTATTATTAGCCAAAGCAGGAGGAGAGACAGAAAAGCAAATCTATCGATTCAGCAAAGGAGAAACCGATTTATCATTAAGATTTGACTTAACAGTTCCTCTTTCTAAATATGTAGCCAAAAACTATGGGAATTTAAGTTTTCCTTTTCGAAGATATCAAATTGGAAAAGTATATCGAGGAGAAAAAACACAAAAGGGTAGATTTAGAGAATTTTATCAATGTGATATTGATGTCATAGGAGATGGAGAATTAGATATTATCAATGATGCAGAATTACCAAGTATCATTTACACGATATTTAAGGAATTAGGATTTGATAATTTTACTATTTGCATTAACAATCGAAAAATATTAAACGGATTATTTGAAAGTTTAGGACAAAAAGAAAATGCGACTCCAATTTTAAGAGTAATTGATAAAATTGATAAAATAGGAAGAGAAGCCGTTATAGAGGAATTGGCTAAATTAGGCATACAAAAAACAGAAATTAAAACCATTATGGATTTTATAGAAATTGATGGAACATCCAATGAAAAAATAGAACAATTAAAAAAATTAGACATCAACAGTGAGATTTATGCAAAGGGAATTGAAGAACTAAAAGAAGTAGTCAATCATATTCGACTATTTGGTGTACCAGATACAAACTTTAAAGTAGATTTGACCATTGCAAGAGGATTGGATTATTATACAGGAACTGTCTACGAAACTTTTTTAAATGATTATCGAGAAATTGGAAGTGTATGTTCTGGTGGAAGATATGAAAATTTAGCCGAATATTATACGGATAAAACATTACCAGGAGTTGGTATATCCATAGGATTAACCAGATTATTCTATAAGCTAAATGAATTGAATCTGATTCAAGTTAAGCAACATTCTATTGCAGAAGTATTAATTATACCAATGCTAGAAGAGTTAGAAAAGCCAATTGCATTAGCAACGGATTTAAGAAAATTAGGAATTAAAACTGAAATTTATTTAAATTCTAAAAAATTGAAAGCTAAATTCAAATATGCAGATAAGCTAAAAATTCCTTATGTGATTGTAATTGGAGAGGATGAGATTGACAATCATGTTGTTACTATTAAGAATATGGAAACAGGAGAAGAGAGAAAAGTTGATTTAGAGGCAAATAAAATAGTAGAGATTTTAAAAAAATAAGAATCAAGAAAGAATAAGATTTTGCTAAAATTTTGTTCTTTTTTATAGAATAAAAGTTTTTTTGTGTGATTCAAATTTAGCGTATAAGTAAAGCGATTTTCCTTGCCAAAATTTGACTTTTGTTTGAAAATGGGTTATAATTATGTATACAGGCAGAAGTGTGCCAATTGGTAGAAAAAAATCCGCAGATTATATGCGGTTTATATATAAATATATCGCAACCAGTAGTTTATGGTAGCGATCTAAAAAACGATTATTCATATAGATGTAACTCGCAAACGTGTGTGTCAGATTTGACATACATAGCACATTGAAAATTAAAAATGGAGGTAAATCGAATGAAAAAATTAATGATGAAACTTTTTTTAGGAATCGTAGTATTAATCGCTTTTATAGGGCTATTTTCAATAGGTGTAAATGCGGCCACAAAACGGAAGCTTACTAAGACAGACATAAAAGCTGTAAGTCCTATTAGTAAAATTTATGATGGAGACTATAAACATGCCATTATCATTTATAAAAAAGGAGTAACTGCAAAAATCATAAATCGCAAGTATAAAGCGATAAATGGCAAATTAACCAATAAGAAACCGTTAAATGTTGGCAAATACGAAGAGATTATTACAATTAAAGGAACCAAAAGATATAAAGGAAAAGTGAAGGTGAAAAAAAAATATACAATTAAGCCCAGAAATATACAGAAAACGGATGCGACAATTACGCTTCCTAATAATTTCCAATATGATGGAAATGTCAAAGCAGTGAATGTTGCATTCAATCATGGGATGACAGGGAAAATCTTCATAAGCTATTCAGGTAATAATTTGGTAAACGGAAAACCAATATATCCGGGAATCTATAAAGTCAGAGTGACTTTACAGGGAACTGGAAACTGTAAGGGATCTGTAACTATGGATGAAGTTTACTATACAATTGTCGATGCACGTGCAAAAAATACAAGTGTTGTGGACAATTATGTTGCAAGATTTATTGCAACGGATTACAGTAATTGGGCAGAATTCATGAATGTAGTGAATTCGGTTAAGTCAGAAACATTGCAGTATGAATTTGAGAAAAGAATTTCTGAAGTCACTGGTTTTCATTTGATTCCAAAAGCAGTAGATACGAATGCAGTAGATACATTTACATTAGGTAAAGTGGCTACAGACTATGAAAACTGGACAGAATTCATGGAAGTGGTAAATTCTGTCAAAGCGGAAACACTGCAAAGTGCATTCGACAGAAGAGTAGCGGAAGTTACTGGTTTTCATTTGATTAAAAAAGCAGTAGATACCAGTGCAGTAGATAATTATGTAGCAACATTAATAAGTACAGACTATACAAACTGGACAGAATTTATGGCAGTAGTAAACTCAGTAAAAGGTGAAACATTACAAAGTAAATTCGATAGCAGAGTAAGTGAAGTAACCGAATTCAATTTAACAGCAAAAACAGTAGATACAAGTGTAGTAGATACATTCGTAGCAAGCAAAGTAGAAACAGACTATACAAACTGGACAGAATTTATGGAAGTAGTAAACTCAGTAAAAGCTGAAACATTACAAAGTAAATTTGATAGCAGAATAACAGAAGTTACTGATTTTACTTTGAATGCAAAGGCAGTAGATACAAGTGTAGTAGATACATTTGTATCAAGCAAGGTGTCTACAGACTATGAAAATTGGACAGAATTCATGGAAGTAGTAAAGTCTGTCAAAGCGGAAACACTGCAAAGTGTATTCGATAGCAGAGTAACAGAAGTTACTGATTTCACTTTCTCTGCAAAGGAAGTAGATACCAGTGTAGTAGATACATTTGTATCAAGCAAGGTGTCTACAGAATACACAAATTGGGAAGACTTTATGGAAGTAGTCAATTCTGTCAAAGCGGAAACACTGCAAAGTGTATTCAACAAAAGAGTCACAGAAGTTACCGAGTTTGAATTAATAAAGAAAAGATTGATTCAGCCAACAGATGTATCTATTAAATTTCCACAGAATCCTGTATATGATAAAAATGCAAAAGAGGTAGAAGTAGTTCTTAAAGAAGGTATAACAGCAGATGTGGAAATTACTTATGAAGGTAAGAACCTGATTGATGGAAAGCCGGTGAATGCTGGTGATTATACTGTAAAGATATCGTTAAAAGGAACCGGCGAATATGGAGGAACATTGACTTTAGGCACAGTTCAATTTACAGTTTTGAAAGCTAAATACGACATTAGTAATATTCGGTTTGAGGACAAAACTTTTGAATATAATCCTCTGATGGAATATTCCATCTATGTCGAAGGTTCTCCTGTAGAAGTAACATATATAGGGAATGAACAATCTGAAAAGGGATCGCATAAGGTCATTGCTCATTTCAATTGTGATGATGACAATTATGAAGCAATTGAAGACATGGAAGCGTATATAATCATCAAGGAAAGTGATGATATAGGAGAAGGAGGACAGCCACCAGTGGGTGGAGATGACATAGAAGAAGGTCCTCAAAAACCCCCTGCTAATGAAGATGACATTATTGAAGAAGAAGATCAGAAACTTCCTGCAGTGGCATAAGACCTCCATGAAGAAACGGAACTTACTATAGTGAGTTTCATTAAAATAAATTATTGATCGTTTTCCTGGGGAATGCTGAAAAGTATTTCCCAGGTTTTTTATTTTCTTGATATTATGTTACATACACTGCTATATTTTATGTTTGCATAAAACTAAAAAACAGAATCTTATGAATATGAAATTAATATGTGATTTTATTACAAAAACATTGCAAAAACAACAAAAATATTACAAAAGTATTGCAAAAAGTATAAAAATGTTGTATAATTAAAGTGCATGGTACAAAAATGAATAACATAATGTACCATACTAATATATTATTTCAATTTTAGGAGGAAATAAAATATGAGTAGTTTTATTAAAAATCAAAAACAGAAAATTATCGTTATGATAATTACTATTATAATGATGACTACTGGAATTTCAATTTTTGCATTAGCAACAGAGAATCAAGCACCAGAAGTTGTTGTTAATGTAAAAGCTGGAAGAATTAAAGCCGGTAGTGAGATAAGTTTTACCGTTACAGATGAAACGGGAATCAATAATGTTTATTACATGTGGGATCGTCGTATTGACAAGAAAAGTAATACTGAAAAAGAAGCACAATATGTTGCCAATGGGCCAACAGAACATACTTTTACTTTTACAGTACCTTTTTCAGATGATTTAGGCTTGCATGAAATTAGTATTGCAGCTAAAGACATTAAAGGGAAACTTACTACATGGATTAACGTACCATATTATGTAGTAAATGAAGATGTACCAGAAGATTATGTAGATGAAACCAGACCAACAGTCATCCAAAATATACCAGATGACTATCCTTCTGATGGTTCTGAAATAGAACAAGGAAGAAAAATAAAAATAAAAATGGAAGATGAAAATGATATTTATTGGATAGCCTATAAATGGTCTAATACTAATACATATGATAGTGATGATTATGTAACAAATTCCATCGTTGCATATAAACCTGGAAATGAATTTATATTTACAGCGCCAGATGAACTAGGAGAATGGTATTTACAATATTATATGGTAGATGGTGCTGATAACGTAACAAAAGGATATTGTAGCCATTATTATGTAGTAGATAAGGTAGCTCCAGTCTTAACATTGAATGGTCTTGAAGCCATGGATGTAAATTTAAACGATACTTTTGAAGACCCTGGTGCAACTTGGACTGATAATGTTGATGGGGAAGGAATTGTTTATGCTAATGAACAGTTAGATACAAGCAAACCTGGACCTCAAACATTAACATATACTTACACAGATAAAAATGGAAATATTTCAAATACAGTTTCAAGAGTAGTAACAGTGGTGGCACCACAAGCTACATACGAATTGAAAGTTCCAACTAAATCAGAATATTTGGTTGGTGAGGAAATAGATTTAACAGGAGCTGAAATAAAAGTTATTGGTACAAGAGGAGAAGTGTCTTATATTACGCCAACAGCAGAAATGTTTGGGGGCTTTTCAACGACCACAGAAGGATCTTTTGTAGCAATTTTTAAATATGAAACAGATAATGTTGTACATGCAAGTGTAAACTATAATTATACTGTTGCAGTACCATTTACAAAAGCAACAAAAGAGGAATTAATAGGAACTTTAATAGCAACAGACTATACAACAGAAAGTTGGACAGTATTTGAAACAGCAATTGATATAGCATTAGAAAAAGAGACAAAAAGTGAATATGAAGCAGCAATAACAGATGTAGATACAGCAAGAGGACAATTAGTAGCTAAAGATATAGATATGTCAGCATTAACTACAATTGAAGCAGAATTAGGAAAATTGATTGAAAGTGATTACACAATAGAAAGCTATAAAGCCATAACAGATGCAATAGCAGTAGCAAAAGAAATTAAATTACAAAGTGCATTTGATGTAGCAGTAGCAGCAATTGATTTAAATAATTTAGTAGCTAAAGATGTAGATACAAGTGAAGTAGATACATTCGTAGCAAGTAAAGTAGAAACAGACTATACAAACTGGACAGAATTTATGGAAGTAGTAAATTCAGTAAAAGCTGAAACATTACAAAGTAAATTTGATAGCAGAGTAAGTGAGGTAACCGGATTCAATTTAACCGCAAAAACAGTAGATACAAGTGTAGTAGATACATTCGTATCAAGCAAAGTAGAAACAGACTATACAAACTGGACGGAATTTATGGAAGTAGTAAACTCAGTAAAAGCTGAAACATTACAAAGTAAATTTGATAGCAGAGTAAGTGAAGTAACCGGATTCAATTTAACAGCAAAAAC
>JAAWAX010000052.1 GCA_022792395.1 Clostridia bacterium | reverse complement strand
CTTTGCTTTATCTCAAACTCTATATACTTCTCATTGTTGTCTCTGCTTGACCAATTTACCGTTCCGTCTTTTTTCTTGATATTGACTGCTACCTTATACTTGCCTGCTTTCTTTACCCTTATCTCATTGTTGCTGTACGTGACTAGTCCGTTGTACTCGCTTGGTACGCTTATCTCTATCTCTACTTCGTCACTTGTGTGTCCGTAGGATATGTCATATGCTCGCTCATTGCCGTTGTACGTATACCAAGTGGACGTTGTGAGCGTAGGTACTGCAATATACTTGATATTATACGTGTCGTCCAACACATAGTTATTGCTTACTGACGTATCTATCTCTACCTCAGCTTTATATACGTCTATACCTGTCGGCGGTGTATATCCGCTGTATCCACTATTTGTAGTATACTTTATCCGAAGTATACTATCTGCCAAAGCGCTATCCCTTGAACATAAGTCTGCTGGGGTCGCTGTTGGCGGCGTTGTACTTACGTCAAAGTCTACGCTTAATTGCTTTTGATTTATCTTGAAAGTTATTTCATTGATTGTCTTACAATTTGCAAAGACGTATTTAGCGCTATTCTGCACCGTAAGTCTTACTTTATACTCTCCGCTCTCTATTGGCTTTGATGTAGTTAATGCGCTACCGTCTGCTGCAAAATACTCTGCCTTTACGTTGGCATTTACAGATGAGAATAAGTCCTCATTATACCATTTGTTAGTGCCGGTTGCGTCAAGATAATCTTGCTCTTCTCCGTCGTACGTGGATGATATATCCGTTGGAGTCGTCATTGGGATAAATGCAGAAGCATTTGCTGCCGTTAGATCTAAGTTAAAGGCTGGGCGGACGGCCAATGTACCGCCTGCTACACCAGCTGAAGATACCGGATTACTTTTAGTAGCATTAACTGCCGTAGCATGTTCTTTTCCATTTGCGTCATAGTAGTTTGCAACAGACGCATTAAAGCGATGACCTGAACGTGACCAATAAAGTTTATCAGTACTACAACCTCTTTGAGCATCATCTAAATTCCATAAACCGCCGTTTTTCTTTACATTAGTTCGAATTCCATGTCCCGTCTCTGACAATGAAGGCAGCCATATTAAATCTTCACCCCAATCAAAATAATTTGTCTTATTTTGCATCTCATTTATATGATATGAGCTATCTACATACGAATACCATTTGTTATTAGGTATTAAACATTTTGACGCGTCATTAGGAGCATTATGCCAACTGCTATTCAAACTAGCTTCTATATCGTGCAGATTCTCAACTTGTTGATACTCAACTTGACTTGGAGGAATAATAAAATTTGTTATATGTCCTTGCTGGCTGCTGTCTGTAAATATTCCAAATGGATAACCATCAGTTCCATATATTCCAAAATCTTTAAAATCAACAAGAGAACTTCCATTTGATGTATATTGTACAGCTCCATTCAATAGTCCTGCCCTTATATAGCTAGTACTATACATATTAGGCGGATAAGTTTCCGAAAAATCCTTGAAATTAGTATGTGACCATGCTCCCCACTGACTGTCATACGCTATGTCTTTTAACATCAAAGTAAGTACAACGTGTCCATTTTCTGCCGTTGTCAGCGTAGTCACTATCCATTCTTTACCGTCTATTTTTACAATTATATTTCTATTATTATTGTTGGCGCGGATGTCTTTTGAATCCATGCCGCTGTGTATTGATTTTACAACTGCATTACTTACGTCGGTTGTCGAAGTATTGGGCGTATATCCCGACTTAGCCACGTTTGCCGCTGTGTCTATCTCGCCAAACGTAGCATTCTCTTTGTCTAAAAGTTTGTCGTACAACTCTTTAAGTGCATTTAAATTAAAGACGTAATCTCCTGAATTACTGCCTCTGTAATTTTTATCTAAGAGCAAATCTGTCTCAATTATATCTGCATTACTTATTACCGCTGCTTTGGCTTTGTCACCTTGCAAAGAATTTATAAATATGCAACTCAATAAAACAAGCAGTATCACTATGCTTACTGCTAATGATACCCTCTTTCCCCTGGTACGTCTTATATTCATTTTATTTAGGACCTCTTTTGTATACTTTGTCGCATAGCGCGACCTATTCAATGCAAATTATACTTTACGCCTACCTTTTGCACAATACTAAAAGTATTGTATCTCCTTTACAGTTTTTGCCACATTGCAAG
>JAAWAX010000011.1 GCA_022792395.1 Clostridia bacterium | reverse complement strand
GTGTTAAAAAATCATATTCAAAATTTAGTTTTTGACAAATCTTTCTCATTCCTAGTCCTTGCTCATATAAATCAAATATTGTTGTTATAGTATCTCTCACACTTTCATCAACTATTAATTCTCCTTTTTTAGCTGTTTTTAGATATCCAAATTTTGTACCTTGCAACAATATTCCTTTTTCTAATTGCTTGTGCATACCAATTTTAACTTTTTTTGATACTTCTTTTACATATCTTTCATTAAACCATGTTGAAAGACCAAGTAAATCATCATCTCCTTCTAATAAATTAAATTCTCCAAAAGTATCTTTCGTTAGTATTAGATTCACATTTTTTTCTTTTAATTCGTCAATAAATGTAAGTGTTCTGCTACCTTTACGACCAATTCTTGATAAATCTTTTGCTAAAATAATATCTACTTTTCCATCATCAATATCACCCAGCATTTTACTAAATTCTGGTCTCTCATCATTTGAAATATATCCTGATACATTATCATCAATATAGTATTTAGATATATTCCAACCTTTAGAATCTGCATATTCTTTTGCTAATTCTACTTGAGCATCAATACTACTATATCTACTTTTGTTATCATCTTTACTTAACCTACAGTAACATACAACTTTCAATATATTTATCCTTTCCGAAGATAAATATATTTGTGTTTTTAGATTATTTATATATTATCTTCTTTTTATGACAAATGCAATCTTTTTATTTTATATTTTTACTTTTTTTGTAATTTAGCATTTCTTTTATTGCTTTTATAGTATCATTTTCTCCATTAATAAAAATTGATATATTTGAATATTGTTTTTTTAATTGATTAATTTCCTCTATTATTTTTGAGTTTTCTTGTTCTTGTTTGCTTATATATATTTGAATTATTTGCTTATTTTCAAAATCAAATTTTTGAGTTTTCATACACACCACAGCCTTTTTTTCTTTAGTAATGTATATGTTTTACATTACTAGCGAATTACAAAAAAAGAACAAAGAAACTAGATTTTCTCTAATCTCTTTGCTCTTTCTTTTTCATGCTATCATTATATTATCGTGTTTTTATAAAATCAATTCCCTTTTATTTCCCTCTTTTCTATTTTTTAATATAATTTTTGTATCTAGTTTTATAAGTACACTAAGTGAACTACAAATAATATAATTTGAAATATCAAGTTCACTATTTTTAATTTCAACGACGAATAGAGTGTTTGATCCCGTTCACTTGGTAAATTTCTGCATCATATTTTCTTAAATTTTTTTGTTTCTTTATTAACTCTTGAAGGCTTGTCCTTCAATGTGTATATTCGATATGTTAATATCGTTTTTCCTGCCCTCATTTTTAATGAGGTATTTCCTGCTTTAATAGAAATTATGTCTACTTAATTAAATATACTTATCCTTAAATCCTCTTAGTTAAAAAATAATGTGCTTTTAAAATCAAGTCAAGGTTGTGCGATAGCACATTTATTTTAACCTTGACTTGATTTTATAAAGCACATTAGAATGTTTCATAGGATTGATATTCATCCATATATACTTTTAAATTAATTTAACATTTTATTTGGATATAATCTCATAAATATTTGCTAGTTCATATAGTTTCTCGGAATCTGATTTTTCTGAAAAAAAATATAAATTTCTTAAATATGTTAGTATATCATAATATTCTGTAAAATTTTTTATGCAAAAATCCAATAGTAAAATAAAATCATTCTCTCTAAAATCAATATTTATATTTTTTTCTTTATCTAATTTGTCTAGTAATATATTTTTTAATATACTTTCCATTTCCTTTAAAGCACTTTTAGAATCCTTACTTTTTATCATTTCTAATATAGAATTACCTTCCATCTTCATTATCACCTCTATACACAATATCATTTAATATTCTAGCTTTGAAATTCTCATCAGCTTCATATTCTAAAATTTCGATACCTTCTTCATCTAATATAAAATGAATTCCCACTTTTCCGTTTTTTGCAAATTCTATAATCTTATTGGATGTCTCTGAAGATATTGGTTGAATATTGTTTTGTTGTAAAAAATCATCAACTTTTTCTTTATCACAATGCATTACTACTGGAGCAATACCATTAATTTCTCGTATTATGAGTCTCATAGTTTCACTACCACTAATAGATAAATCCTTTTTTTCATTTAATGCAGTTACTTTTACATTAGAAGTATTATTTCTTGATATATTTAAGATAATGGATTTTATCATTTGCTGCTTTAGAGTCCATAATTCATTTCTGATACTAAGTCCTAAAAACAAATTATTTAATTTTTCTACTGTATCAATATCACATAATGTTGTACATTCTTTGATTACTATATCCTCTAGTCTTTTAGCTATTTCAGGAGGAATATTTTCATTATTTATATCTCGCACGTTAGCCAAATCATAATGATATTTAGGATTTAGAAAATATTTTATATATATTTCATTCATTTTATGTTTTGGTTGCTTTTGAATTACTTCATTTTCAAGATGATGAGCAATCCTGTTAGCCCAAAAACATAATTTTAAGGCTATACTTTCAGTTGAGCTTACTTTTGCCGTTTCTAGTTCTTTTAATAATATTTCTCTTACAAATTCTTCATTTATTTCTTTATCAAACCAATTACTAGAAACATTTTGTCTTGTCATTCTTATAACTTCATCAAGATAACTAGAATTCATTACAATTTCAAGAAGTACTCTCAAACAATTTAACATTTCTTCTTTATTTACTTCTTCATCTGAAAATGTGCTAATATTAAAATTTCTAAGTGCCATTATTTGTTCATTGCTTATCGTATTTATAATCTGTTTATTTATTATTCTTTGTTGTTCTTCTCTTCTCTTTTTCTCAACAATTCTTTTTTGTTTCAATTTATCTTTATTATTTTTTTTCAAAATTATATTCCTCTCAATTCTTTATTTACTTTATTAAACTCATATATTTCAATACATACATATTATCATAAATATAGTTTCAATTCAATAAAATCATTCTTAATTAAGTTTTATCTCTAAACATTCTTAATTTTTGTTGACCAATCGTTGACATTGTCAACATGTAATAACATTTTACCGATTTTGCTAACTTCAACAAAATCATAATATATATTTATCACTCCATACTATTATTTTCTTTCATTTTTTGATCTTTTTGTTCTTTTAATAATTTCTTTTTCTCCATTTTATTAAAATCTAAATACTTATAATTTAATGCATTTGTTTTACTAATAACCGATTTACCTAAGTTTTTTTCTATGTCATCTCTTGCCACTTTAGCAGCATGTCCACCCATCTTAGCAATTTTTCTATTTTCTTTTAAGCCATATGGTTTATGTTCTTTTGCTAATTCTCTTGTAGCTATTTCTCCTAAATCTGTTAAAGCAACTTCAATATCAGTCATATTGTCTCTTAATGACTCTTTTCTAATATCCTTATATTTTTTGTATTCACTTGCTTTCATTCCAGACCAACTTTGATATATTTCATTTGTTAATATACCATATTCATAATTTTGCTTTATCCCATTTTCTTTCCACACATCTGTTAGTTTCTTTCTATCTAAAATTCCTTTTAGCCTAGTTTCTATCCATTGATCTGAATATCCTCTACCTCTGTAATAATCAATTGCTCTATTTATTGCAATCTCTGGGTCAAAAATTTCATCTATTCTTTCTTTTCCCATTTGGGCAAGCCATAATTTAAAAGGCTCTGCTTTTGAACTTGGTACTGATTCTATTAATCTGAAAATTCCATCTGTATCTAAAGTATCTGTTAAATAATTTTTTCCATCTTTATTCGATTTTAATTTCAGTTGCACGATTTTTTCGTGCAACTCACTTCCTTCATCTAGTAATTTTCGTTTTAAATCACTCCAATAATTTCTTGGAATTTTACTATCAGTTAATGCACTGATTACATCAACTACACTAAAATAATATTCTTCTTTATCAGCGTCCCAAACACTTCTTATTTCTTTTCCTTCAAAAAGATTTGATATTGTTTCTAATTTGTTATTATTAACCGTATAAAGTCATCTCCTATATTGATTTTTTATTTGCTATATTATATCAAACATTTGTTTAATATGCAAGTATTTATTCAAAATAATCATAAAAAATAAATCACTATTTATAGCACTTTATTCATTAAATCTTATCTCTAAAAACACAAATTTTATCTATCTTCTATTGTAAATTTTTATATGTTCAACTGTATATATTCAGTCATGACTCTGATTCCCATGACCACCTTCATAAGGTCTCTTGAAAGCAAATCCTACTGGAATAGGAGCACCAAAAATATATCTTTGACTATTCCAACTTTGCATACATCTTTTGGTTGTCCATAAGATATTACTTTTACTGGAACCTCTAAATTCCTTTACTTTTAATGTTGCATTCGTATTATATGGCATAGCTTCATTTTCTCCTTTATAGTAGGTTTCCATTCTATCTGTATCATTGTTAAACACTAATATTTTAGCCACTACTATGTCCTCCTTTTCTCGTTTTCTATATTATATGTAACTTTTCTGTTTTCGTTTACTCTTTTTCTCAATCGCAAAAAAAAAAAGTATTAGCATAATAACTAACACTTTCTCTTTAAGATTTATTTTACTTCTCTTGCTTTTACAACTACTCTATATTTACTATCATCTGTACAAGTAATTAAAGTAACTTCTCTTCTTCCATTTGTCAATTGTGATGTGCAATTAACATCAGTTGGATCAACTTGATATTTTGTGTACACCTTATATTTTATAATTTTTCCAGACAAATCAGTTATTTCTATAGTATCGCCTTCCACTAATGTTGGTACCTTACTAAAAAATCTAGTATTCCTATAATTGTGACCTACCACACAAAAATTCCCCACTTGATTTGGATCTGGTCCCCAGAATTTAGTTGGCGATATTTTTAACAAATCTTCTGTTTCTTCTGCGCTATGTGTTGGTCCATCAATAATTGGATAAGTCACATTTATTTTAGGTATGTTAATAGTTGCTATTGTAAAATACTGATAACCACTTGGTGTTGTTTGTGTCTCTTGACTATTCATTATTTCTGGTTCTTCTGATGTATCATCTAATACAACCACTAACACATTATTTTGAGCAATCGTTGTATCTTCTGGAATATCTAAATTAGCTAAAATCTCTTGTGATACTTGTTCACTTTTATTTCTATCATATTCAGCATAAATATAAGCAGATAATAAAATGCACACTAAAAAAACAGATAAAAGGAACTCAACTTTATATAGTTTCTTTTTCTTCTTTAATTCTGGTGTAACATATATTTTTTTAGTAACCAAAATCTGATTCATAATATTCTCCCTATTTTATACTTCTTTTTTATTATATCATAGAAATTAATAAATGAGAATACTTTTATCTCATTTTTATAAAACATTCTATTCTGCTTAAAATATATTAGAACAAAAGTGGCATGATTAAAATTTTATGACCTTTTAGATTACTCTTCATGCCACGTCTTTTCTTGAAGTTGTTAAGCTTTAGCTGTTACAAATTCATGATGCGTTAGAAGTCCGCTCGCCAAATTTACTTTAGCAAAGTCTAAGTGAAATCAGCATAAATATTGGTTATATTCGCATAATCTTCTAAACTCAATTTTTCTGGTCTTATATTAATATCTAAACCTAATTTTTGTAAAATTTGTATTCCTTGTTCTTTATTCGCAAATATATTGGTATTTACCAATGCATTTAATAAAGTTTTTCTTCTTTGTGTAAAAGCACATTTAATAATTCGAAACATAATTTCTTTTTGCTGTACCTTTACAATTGGCTCTTTTCTAATATCTAATTTTATTACCTTTGATGTTACCTCTGGTTCTGGTATAAAAGAATGATTAGGCACTTCTATCATCCCTTGTGCTTGTGCATAATAATATACACTATAAGTAATAGCCCCTGTCTCTTTTTCTCCAGGTATTGCAATCAATCGATCTGCTACTTCTTTTTGTATCATGACCGTTATACTCTTTAATGGTAATTCTTCTTCTAACAATTTCATAATAATAGGTGTCGTTATGTAATAGGGTAAGTTAGCTACTATTTTTACTTCTTTTATATTATTATTTTCTTTCTCTCTTTTAATTAAATCATATAAATCAACTTTTAAAATATCTTGATTTAGCAGTTCAAAATTTTTGTAAAGAGAAAATCTATCTTCTAAAATAGTCATCATTTTTTTATCTAATTCAATAGCAATTACTTTCTTTGCCTTTTCTAATAAGTATTTTGTTAAAGTTCCTAATCCTGGACCAATTTCAATTACTAAATCTTCTTTTTCAATCTGACTACTTTCTACGATTGCTTGAACTACTTCCTCACAAACCAAAAAATTTTGTCCTAAACTTTTATTGGCTTTTATATGATATTTGTTCATAATAAATTTGGTTTCTTCTAAAATTGTACTCATTTTCTTTACCTTTCTTACCTTTTTTGGCTCAAGTCCTTAAAATCATATTTTAACACAAAACCATTTTATTACATTTCTCATATTTTTTCAACTTTTATTGATTTTTACGCTTTTTTAATATACAATATTTGAAACAAAAGAATTCTAGTAAAAAGGAATGAAATTAAGTATGAAAAAACCAAAAAAGAAAATGGTAAAAACCGTTAATCATAAAGTAGTAAAAATAAAAACTGGTTTTGAATCCAAAAATCTAGTCCATACCAAAAAATTAAAAATTTTACTAATATCAACAATTGTGATTTTTGTTTTTCTAATCGGTAGAATTGGATTTATTCAATTCGTGCAAGGTAATTTCTTAAAAGAAAAAGCCTATCAACAACAAACGATTAACCAAATTATTAGCCCTAAACGTGGCAATATCTATGATTCTACTGGAAAAGCTCTTGCTATTGGAGCTCAAGTAGATACCATAACCATAAATCCTACCAAAATTGTAAAAGATGATACCCTAGATACCCAAGAATATAAAGAAAAAGTTGCTAAAGGGTTATCTGAAATTTTTGAATTGAACTATGATGAAGTATTTGAAAAAGTAAATAGTACCTCTCAAGTAGAAACGATTATAAAAAAAGTAGAACACGAAAAAGTAGAACAATTAAAACAATGGATGGAGGGTAATAAAATTTCAGTTGGTATTAACATTGATGAAGATACTAAAAGATACTATCCTTATGGTACAGTTGCTTCCAATGTACTTGGTTTCTGTGGTAGTGATAATCAAGGTTTAAGTGGAATCGAAGCAAAATGGGAATCCATTCTAACTGGTACTCCTGGAAAAATTGTAAGCTCCAAAGGTAGTGATCAACAAGAAATCCCAAATGCAGAGGAAACATACATTTCTGCTGAAAATGGAAGTGATTTAACACTTACCATTGACTTAAATATACAATCCATTGTGGAAAAATATTTGAAACAAGCTGTTGATGAAAATAATTGTACTCGCCGGTGGTAATGTAATTGCTATGAATCCCAAAACTGGTGATATTCTAGCTATGGCATCTTATCCTGATTATGACTTAAATTCACCTTACACTCCTAATTCAACTTTAGCACAAACTTATGATTCTCTTTCAAATGAAGAAAAAAGTGAAGCTTTATTTAAAATGTGGGTAAACAAATCTGTTGGTGAACTTTATGAACCTGGTTCTACCTTTAAATTGATAACATCAGCTGTTGCTTTAGAAGAAAATATTACTACCACTGATAAAGAAGGTGATTTTTATTGCAAAGGTTATGAAGAAGTTGCCGACTATAAAATCAGTTGTTGGGCTTCTAATCCTCATGGTGTTCAAACCTTAAGAAGAGCTTTATGTAATTCTTGTAATCCTGCTTTCATGCAATTAGGGAAACGAATTGGACCTTCCACTTTATACAAATATTATGATGCTTTTGGCTTATTTAATTCAACTAACTCTGGCTTATATGGAGAACAAACTAGTTTGTTTCAACCTTTAGATACAGTAGGTCCAGTTGAACTTGCTACTATGTCATTTGGACAAAGATTAAATGTTACACCTCTTCAAATGATTACTGCCATTTCAGCTATTGCTAATGATGGGAAATTAATGAAACCTCGTATTGTAAAAGAACTAACCAATACCGATACTAATACAGTAACTGAACTACCAATCACTCCAGTTAGACAAGTTATCTCAAAACAAACCTCTGAACAAGTTAAATCCTTAATGGAATCTGTTGTACTAGATGGTTCTGGTAGACATGCTGCTGTATCTGGCTATTCAATTGGTGGTAAGACAGGAACTTCTGAACCTCCTGATGGAAAGGAAGAAGAAGGATATGTAGCTTCTTATGTTGCTATTTCTCCTATCGAAGATACACAAATAGTATTGCTTCTTACTTTATATAACCCTGACCCAAATGATAAAATAAATGGACATCAAGGTGGACAAGTAGCTGGTCCAGTTATATCACAAATGTTATCTGAAATTTTACCTTATCTAGGTGTTCCTTCTGATGAAGATGCTTCTAGTAATACTAATCCAAGTAATGCTATTGTAGTTCCTGATATTCGAAATAAAACCGTAGCAGAAGCCAAAAAAATATTAAAAGAAAACGGTTTTAATACTAAAGTTTATGTGGATGGTGATCCTAACACTATTTTAGTAGAAGATCAAACACCAAAACCAGGTAATTCACTTTTAAAAGGTTCGATTATTATCCTTTATGGACAAGGAAGTAGTATTTCCACTTCTGTCTCCGTTCCTGATTTAAGAAATATGAGTGCTTCTGAAGCTCTTAATGCCTTAAAAGCCAAGAACTTAAATATTGATATAGAAGGTTCTGGTTTCGTTACTACACAAGATTATGCAAAAGATGAACAAGTACAAGAAGGTACTATTATAAAAGTAACCTTAAAGCAAACTCTAACACAAACTCAATAATAATTTAATATTTGAAAAGTTGTTATCATTTAGCGTTAACATATATCTCTATATGATAACAACTTTTTTATTCCATTACTTCATTTTTCCAATATGCTTCTAGTAATCTATCTAATTTTTTTATCTTATTAAATCTTTTTAATACCTCTGCTATTTCCTCTACTACTTCTCCACACAAATAAGTCATCCATGCCTCTTTTTTATTAAAAAATTTATTGCTATTTGCCATAAATTTTGGTAATTCTAACACATACAATTCAATTGTAGTTTCCATTTTAGATGGTATTTCAATTTTATTAAAGTAATGTTCTGATTCTAAATAATTAAAATCTAATATATTAATTGTAATGGTTCTAGCTATCTTTCTATTATCTTGATATTCTAATTGATTCGCATGAATTTGTGCATAATATAATAGCATTTTATTTTGTGCATAATAACCATCTATAAACTGAATGCCAATATTAAATTCTTCTTGATTTTTTAATCTAACTCTTACATCTGCTATTCCAAAATTTTCTTCGGATGGTAAATGATTTGATTTAACTTTTAAATAGGGATTTAATTTTATTTCTTCTATCTGGATTTCTAAAAAAGCCTCTATAAAATCTTTTAAGACATCTAAATTTTCTTTAGAATTTAAAATTTTTCTTAATACTCTATTACTTTTTGATATAAATTTTCTATTCATATATTTCTTTTAGTGCTACTGCTTATATTCCCTCCTTATGCAATTTAATAAATTATATAATTTATTAAAAGTATAGTTTCTATTCTATCCATTTGTCAATATATTTCTTCTATTTTCTTTTACTTTTCATCGCATTTTTCGACAAAAGAACCATTGGGACTTGATTTTAGTTTCCTATACAAAAAGAATGAAGTCCTTTTACCGATTTCATTCTTTAATTTTTTTATTTTTTTAATTAGAAGCAATATAATAACCTACTCCTCTTTTGGTAATTAATATTTTTGGAATAGAAGTATCTTTTTCTATTTTTTCTCTAATCCTTCTAACAGTAACATCTACTGTTCTAATATCTCCAAAATATTCATATCCCCATACTTTTTCTAATAGGGTTTCTCTTGTTACTACTTGTTCTGGTTGAGAAGCTAAAAATTTCAAAACTTCAAATTCTCTTAAAGTTAAATCTATAATTTCTCCCCTAACCTTAACTTCAAATTTGTCTAAATCCAATTCCAAATCGCCAACTACTATCTTGCTTTCTTTCTTTTTCTCTTCATTTGGTTGATCTATCACTTTATCCGCAGCAATTACTTCTACTTTTCTTAAATTAGCTTTTACTCTTGCTACTAATTCTCTTACACTAAATGGTTTCGTAATATAATCATCAGCACCTAATTCTAAACCTAAAATTTTATCAATCTCTCCATCTTTCGCTGTTAGCATAAGAATTGGAACATTAAAAGAATTTTTAATTCTTTTACACACAGATAATCCATCTAGTTTTGGAAGCATAATATCTAATAAAATCAAATCTGGTTTTTGTTCTAATGCCACATTAACACCTGTTATTCCATCTGAAGCTTCTATGATTTGATATCCTTCTTTTTCTAGATTATATCTTAACAAATCTCTAATGGATGGCTCATCATCCACAATCAAAATAGTTTTTACATCTTTTTCAATTTCTTCTTCCACAAAAAATCCGCCTTTCTAATATAGCTTTATTTTTTTACAATTTATTTATATCATAATTCAAATGATTATACAAGTTTTTTTTGCTTTAAAAAAAAATTATTATCTTGCTATCAAACAAAAGCTATATGATTAAGATATTTTTAGTTATGGATTTTCTAACTTAAAAATAAATTTTGCCTCCCCCTAATACAACATCATCTTCATTATAGAAAACAACTGATTGCCCTGGTGTAATAGCTCTTTGTTCTGTATCAAATTTTACTTTGACCTTATTTCCTTCTTCTGGATATACAATACAATCCGCTTCTTTTGAACGATATCTGATTTTTGCTTTACACTTAAGTGGTTCTTCTAATTTGTCAAATACCATCCAATTTAGTTCTCTAGCCTTTAACTCTTTTTGATATAATTCCTTTTCTGTTCCTACTATTACTTCATTCTTTTCTTTGTTTAATTTTAATACATATAATGGTTCTTGATAGGCTATTCCTAATCCTTTTCGTTGCCCTATCGTATAATAAATAAGACCTTGATGTTCCCCTAAAACTTTTCCATCTTGTAAAACAATCTTTCCTTTTTCATTTTTATAATTTCCATATTTTCTTAAAAATCCTTGATAATTATTATCCGGAACAAAACAAATTTCTTGACTATCTTTTTTTTGTGCTACTAATAAGCCATTTTCTTCTGCTATTTTTCTGATTTCCTTCTTATCACTATAATTTTTTAATGGAAACATGATATGTTCTAATATTTCTCTTGGAATTGTATATAAAAAGTAAGTCTGGTCTTTTCTTTCTTCTTTCGATTTTTCCAACACATATTGTTGATATTTATCTGAAAACTCAATACTAGCATAATGTCCTGTTGCAATAGCATCACATTCTAATTCTTTTGCTTTTTGATAGAAATGGCCAAATTTCAAATATCGATTACATTCCACACATGGATTAGGAGTTCTTGCTTCTTTATATTCTTTTATAAAATTATCTACTACTTTTTCTTTAAATTCCTTTTTACAATTTATCGTATAATGAGGGATTCCTAATTGAGCACATACTCTTTTGGCTTCTTGAATCGCTTGACTTCCACAACATGCACTTTCTTCTCCATTGTCTCCTAACTCCCATAGTCTCATGGTACAACCAATCACTTCATATCCTTCTTTTTGTAATAAGATAGCAGATACAGAACTGTCAACTCCTCCACTCATTCCTAATAGAACTCTTTTCTTCATTTTTTTCTTCTTCCTATTCTCTCTTAACTTTCGATTGGGAAGATAATAATCTGTTACGATTTTATCTTATTTTTCATCTATTTACTTATTTTCGCTTCTTCTAATGCAATTGCTAATTGATCAGGACAAGAAGTTCCTCTTCCCCCACATGGAATCCCTTTTAGTCTTTTGATTGCATCTTCTACTTTCATTCCTTCAATTAGTTTGGAAACGCCTATCGTATTTCCTGCACAACCTCCAATTATCGTTACTTTTTTTACAATTTCTCCCTCTAATTCTATTATCATTTCTTGTGAACATACTCTGTCACTTGGTGTATATCTATATTCCATTTTCTTCTCTCCCTAATTACATTATTTTAGTTGAATATGTACATCATCTAATTGTTGTTTTGATACAACTGATGGTGCACGCATCAATAAATCTCTTGCTTTTTTGTTTTTTGGAAATGCAATAATTTCTCTTATATTTTGTGAATCCGCTATTAGCATTATCATTCTATCTACTCCTGGTGCAGCTCCTGCATGTGGTGGTGTTCCATATTGAAAAGCATTATATAATGCTCCAAATCTATTTTTTACATCCTCTTCTGAATAGCCTGCTATTTCAAAGGCTTTTACCATAATCTCTGGATTATGATTTCTAACTGCTCCTGATGCCATTTCATATCCATTACAAACCAAATCATATTGATAAGCAAGTATGTCTAATGGCTCTTTGGTTTCTAAAGCTTCTAAGCCTCCTTGTGGCATAGAAAATGGGTTATGACTAAAATCTATGGTTCCTTCATCCGATAATTCATACATTGGGAAGTCTACAATAAAGCAGAATTTGTAAATTCCTTTTTCAATCAAATCTAATCTTTTTCCCAATTCTATTCTAACTAAACCTGCTATTTTTTGAGCTTTCTCCAATTCATCTGCAACAAAGAAAATGGCTGAATTCTTTTCTACATGATATTCCTCTTCTAGTTTTTTCTTAATATCTTCTGTTATAAATTTAGCAATTCCTCCTGTCACTTCTCCTGTTTCTTCCCATTTTGTCCATGCTAATCCTTTTGCTCCTACTTCATCTGTTGTTGCAAATTCTCCCATTTTATCAAAGAATTTTCTTCCTTGCATTGCTCCTTCTGGTACTACAATTGCTTTAATCGTTTTCCCTTTAAAAGCATTAAATTCAGAATTCTCAAATATTTTGGTTACATCTTGAATGATTAATGGATTTCTTAAATCTGGTTTATCAATCCCATATTTCTCCATAGCTTCTTTATATGGAATTCTTATAAATGGTCCTTCCTCTACTTTCCAACTCGTAAATTTCTTAAAAGTGTATGGTACTACTTGTTCTATTACTTGAAAAACATCCTCTTGTGTCGAAAAACTCATTTCAAAATCCAATTGATAAAATTCTCCGAGGAGCTCTATCAGCACGTGGATCTTCATCTCTAAAACATGGTGCTATTTGATAATATTTGTTAAATCCTGCTACCATTAATAATTGTTTAAATTGTTGTGGTGCTTGTGGCAAGGCATAAAATTCTCCTGAATTAATCCTACTTGGCACTAAATAATCTCTTGCTCCTTCTGGTGAAGAATTAGCTAAAATAGGAGTTTGAATCTCTGTAAATCCCAATTCATCCATTTTATCTCTTAATGTTTTTAGTATTTTGGAACGAAGTAATATATTGTTGTGTAATGTCTCATTTCTTAAATCCAAAAATCGATATTCTAATCTTAAATCTTCTCTTACTTCTTGTTCTGTATTAATTTCAAAAGGAAGCACATTTTTACATTTCCCCAATATTTCTATTTTATTCGCTACTACTTCAATTTCTCCTGTCGCCATATTAGAATTTTTACTGGCTCTTTCCACAACTTCTCCGTGAAATGTGGATACAACTCTCTGTATTTAGTTGCTTTACTTGTTCTTGTAAAGATGCATCGTTGATTACGATTTGAGTAATTCCAAATTCATCTCTTAAATCGATAAAAATCATGCCACCTAAATTTCTGATTTTTTGTATCCATCCACTTAATTCTACATTTTCTCCTACATGATTTATTTTTAATTCTCCACAAGTGTTTGTTCTATACATATTGATTCCTCCATTTATTTTTTACTTGTTTTATCTTATCACATTTTTTGCCACTTTTCAATGTTATTATTTATTTTCATAAATGTTAAAAAATTATATTTTAAGGAAATTTATGGAAAATTCTTACTTTCTATGCTATAATCTTGCTAGTTTTTAAATTGTGCAAATGTTATCTGCACAACTTAAAAAGAGAAGTACTACTTTGAAATTAGAATTAGCAAAAAAAGGTCACGAGTTAAAAGATAGTAAAATTATTGAAAGAGGATGTATAACAATGAAAGAACAAAAAGATTTACCAATTATCAAAATAGAAGAAATAATGATTAATCCAGAAAATCCGAGACATAATGAAGTTCAACTTACTATCCCAGAAATGGGTGAAGAACTTATTATGAAACAACTAATTAGAGATAGAGAAACAGCTAATAAAATGTTTGATTTAATTAAAAGTATTTATGAATCTGGTTTTATTCCAAGTTTAGCAGTTATACTTGAGTATAAAGAAAATATAAACAAGTACATACCATGGGATGGAAACAGAAGAATTACAGCCTTAAAAATCCTAAAAAATCCTAGTGTAATGCAAAATTTAAAATATTTTACACATCCACAAATTAATACAGTATTTGAATTTTCAAAAAAAGTTCAAGAAGATTTTTTTGAAGTATCTGCATATATAGTACAAGATTTTCAGGAAGCAGCTCCAATGATAAAGGCAATACATACTACTGCATCAGGTGCTATGCAATGGGATAGAATAATGATAAAAAGATTTGAGCAAAAATTAGGGTTAAAAAACATTATAACACAAGCACAAGATTTATTACCTAATGTTTTTAAAGACTTACCATCCAATTTTCCTACTTCGATTTTAGATAAAATATTAGAGTCAAAAGAAGGAAAACAATTTTTAAATATCGACAATATTGATAATATATTAACTTTTACATCATCTATGAATGATACAGAAGAAAAATTAAGAAAAATAGTGAATGATATAAAAGCTGGTAATGTTAATAGTAAAACTGTTCAAAGCAATAAGAAAATTAAGGAATATTTGAATAATTATAAAATAGATGAACCAATTAAAGCGGATTTACAAAAAGAAAATAAGATAGATAATACTTTAAATAGAGCAAAAAATTTACTTAAGAAAGATAAATCTAAAATAAAATTACCAGAACAAAACGATAATGCTACAACACAAATCAAATTGTCAGATATAGAGATTTCAACGATTTTACCACCAGAATCAAATATAAAAAAAGAAAATACTATAGTTTTTTCAAATATAAATATTAATAATTTAGATACTAATAATGAAAGAGCAAATGGAATAAGAGCAATAGCCTATGAAATACAACGTTCTTCAAGAAAGAATGGATATAAATATTATCCCATATCATATTGCTTTTTGTTAAGAGCTTTACTTGAACAAACTAGCATTTATTTTTTAATAAATATAAATAGATGGGACAAATTAGTAAGTGCTAAAAATAGAGATTTAAATTTAGGTGAAATAATAAAATATATAACCAATGATGCGGATAATTTATTTTCTGATAATATAAATATCAAAAGAAGTTGGAATATTGTTTTTGATTCTCATGCAAGTAAAGATTATTTGGATTTAGTTATACATCATCCATATAGTATATATCCTAATATAGACTATATAAAAACAATTTCAGATATAGGTCTATTTGCTATAATACAATATTTTATTGATAAAAAAAATAATAATGAATAGAATTACACTTTTATAATTAATTTTATCTTTTATCTAATTCTATTTCGTTTGATATCATCAATAAAGTCCCAGATTGTCTGTACAAAATCTTTTATTGGAGTCATTCCTTCAATATCAAAGTTATAATTATAATTCCAATAATGTAGATAATCAAAACTTTCTTTTCAACTTGTTTTAATTTTTATACTAAATTACGTCAATTGATGAAAATAGAGATATAGCAAATCGCTGTATCCCTTTATTTTCATTGGAGCGGGTGGCGGGAATCGAACCCGCGCTATCAGGTCGGAAGGTATATTTTAATTCCTATCTATTAGTCCAGAATATACCTACAAACCGCTCCTTTGTAAGAAAATGTCAATTTTTTATTTTTACATATAAAAGCATAAAAAAACATAGTTTTTGATAGTAATTACGCTAAAATTACGCTAATTTTTTCAAACTCTTTTTCGGTAAAATAATCATCTTTTTTACACATATTTTTCTTTATTTGTTGATAACTTTCTTCATCAATAAATATGGTTTCTTTTAATTCTTCATTTTTCATCTTACACAATCCATCCCTTCTTTTGTATATTTTACAATCTACTCCAAAAGGGTTGCGATTCTTCTTTATTCTACTATTCCTTCTCTCTTTTGTAAATACTTTTTCTCCATATTTTTTTACATTTCTTATTTCTTTTGTTTCTTTCATTTAATTACTCCTTAAAAATTTTTTTCAATCGATTGATGGTTATATTATAAAACATTCCTCTTGTCGTATGCTGTCGTTTTGTGTGTTTTACTGTTTTATATTCTGTAAAATAAATATAATGTATCTGGTTTCTTATGAGAAACCTTTTATGAAAGTACAATTTCCTTTTACAAAAACATAAAATACACTACTAAATATAATTAATAGTGTATTTTATATAATTCTTCTACTTTAACTTTTAACGCTATTGCTACTCTTGTTAAAGTCGTTATAGTTGGCTCTGTTTCGCCTCTTTCAATTCTACTTAAATGTCCCTTTGACATTTTAGCTAATTTAGATAATTTATCTATCGTATATCCCTTTTCTTCTCTCTTTTGTCTTATTAATATTTCTACTCTCATAAAATCACATTGTCTTTAGTATGTTCATTTTTTTATATAACATACTATTGGTTGCATTTGGGCAACTTTATGAAATTTATTAGATTTCCACTATAGTGGACTTTTTATAAAAAGAAGTCTATTCGACTTCTTCTGCTAATTTAACTATATCTTTAAATTTCAAATTCGTTATGTATTTTTTTGTCAAATAAATCAATTTTCTAATCTTTGATTTAATTTCATGTCGATTTTTATTGACATCTTATTTCTAAATATTGTATAATGCGTTTAGTTTGAGTATGGAGGATGTTAAAATGAATTTTATTGAATATATAAAAACCCATATTGTCTATTTTATTGTTTCTATTGCAATTATTATTATTTCTGGTTTTTTCTTATTGCTTTTACCAATACAAAATCCAACACAAGTAGAAAGTCAAGAAATACTCCTTTGGGGAATTTCTTTAGACAATTGGGGAATTTGGATAACAATAATTGGTGCTGTTATCGCTTCTATTTGGGCAATGTATGAATACACAAAAGCAACTTCTATTAGACAGCAAGAAAAAGCTTATGAAATCGCTAAAATATTCTCTAATGGTTTGCTAAAAAAGTGTAGCATTGTAATAGCAGTTTATGAAAATTCTCCCTTAAATCCTTTAATCAATAATGAAAAAGTTAAAAATTATACTTTTCAAGATTTTACCACAGAAGAACTTCGAGAATTAACAAATGATGATGACTTCCCTAGTAAATATAAAAAAATTAACAATTCTATTGATTTTGACTATCTGTACTACAGAGTTTTAGAATCGAGAATTACTACCTATTCTGAATACAAAAAGAAATATGAATCAATAGATAAAGAAAAACAAAATAAGCATTCTTACACCTCTAATGATGCAAAAGCACTTTTTGTTTTTGACAACTCTTCTTTTCCATTTCATTTTTGTACATTAGTTGATGATGTTCTGAATACATTAGAATATGTTTGTACAAGCCTTTCAACTCATGCTGCTGGTTCTAAATATATATATCAATCATTACATCAGATTTTTTTCGATACTGTAGAAACATTGGTTATTGAAATTTCTAGTAGAAATAATGGCAAATATGCAGATAAATTTTATACTAATATTATTCATGTTTATAAAGATTGGCAAAAAACATATAGAAAATCTTTAAAAAAAGAACTAAAAAGAAAATATGCAAAAAAGAAAATATTGAATCCCAAAATAAAGACAGTTGAATAACAACTGTCTTTATTGTTTTTTTTCTTCTGCAGTTTTATGATTATCTTGATTTATAATTATTTTATTATCTCCCATCCAATCTCCATACATAATATTACCTCCTATCAAAAATATATTTTATCTAAATATATTATGATTTACTTAATTATATGAATATTTTTTAATTTTGTCAACACTTTTTTTAAAACTCGCATAAGAATCCATTTTAAACCATTTTTATTTTTAATCTAACATGTTATATTGCTTGATTTTACTGTGTTTAGGTACAAAAATAAAGCTAGACTAGAAATTAATCTAATCTAGCTCTAGTTTTTTATCTTACTCCACCTAGCCATTTGCAAAATCCAATTTTGTAGTTGTTACTTCCATCTACTTTATATCGTACCATTGCTTTATTGTTAAATATTCCAAAGCAATCACAACTTTCACGTGGATTCAAACTTCCTATTCTGTTAGTACAATTTGTATCTGCATACACAACTTCTGTTGTACTTCCATTTTGATATGTTTTCATTTCTACATCACTCCCATCATTTTTTACATTATTATATACTGGTACTTGTCCTCCTAAATAAGAACTAACCATATCTAAAAATCTATTCCAGCCCATATCTAAAGTTCTATGTGGGCAATATTTTCCAGACCAATCTTGGTGTTTTTTCACTCTATCTATTCCCCAACCATATTGTTTTAATAAATATGCTACATATTCGGCTGCCAACTTTTCAGCTTGTATAAATCTATCTCCACCAGATTTACTGTAACAGATTTCTATTCCAATAGATTTCATATTTCCATTTCCTCTACCATCTCCAGCATGCCAGCTGTTTCGATTAAATGGTATCGCTGTTACTACTCTTTCATTGTCTACTGCAACATGGAATGAAGTTTGATTGTTATTTCCTATCATATAGCTAATCTCTGCCATAGCCGAGGCATCATTTGCTGTGTTATGTACGGTTATATAGCTTGGTGTCATTCCATAAGGACATTTTATACTATATTTATTCTGTGGCATTGTTACATTCGTTATTTGCATTCAAATCCCCTCCTTCATATTCTTCTTCAAATGT
>JAAWAX010000010.1 GCA_022792395.1 Clostridia bacterium | reverse complement strand
TTAAACTTTATAATATTCTAGGGGTATAAAAATGGTACAATTAAAATTAAAGGAAATTTTAGAAAAAAAGAAAGTAAGTAGATATAGATTACAATTATTAACGAATCTAAATTATCCAAGAATTAATCAATTATATAAAAATACAGCTAAAAATATAAGTTTTGAAGAAATAGAAATATTAACAGATGTTTTAGATTGTTCAATAGCAGATTTAATAGAAAAAAGTAAATAATCTAAAAAGTAGATTATTTATAATATTTCTTTACAAGTAAAATGAATTAATATATAATAAGCCTATCCTTATTCAAGGAAATCTTGAAGAAAGGAGGGCAAACTCAAGATGACAGCTTTCGATTTAATCTTTTTTCTAATAATCTTGTTATTAGGTAAGAATTGGGGAAAAGATGAAGACAGGTAGAAATACCTAGAGTGGCAAAGGTCAGCCACTCTTTATTTTTTACATAAAAAAAAGAGATATGCGGTCAACATATCTCGGACAACTCGATTGCTTTCGATTCGACTTGCTTAAGCTATAATTATTATAGCATACATTTTTATTATATGTCAAATTTTTAAAAAGTATTCTTGAAAATACCTATTTAATGCTTAATTTTAAATAGAAAATCTGGTGACGGATTGGTGACGAAAAAGTGACGAAAGTTAAAAAAAGCTAAAATAATGTAAGATATTTCAAAACAACAAAAAGTCACAAAACATAGATATTACAATGCTTTGAAACGATTTATGACATTTTAAAACAAGTGTTCTATCACATTCGATCCCTGTCGCCTCGACCAATTAAAACAAATCCTGTATCGCTTGAAAATAGTGAGATACAGGATTTTAATTATTTTTAAGACCAGCCATCAAAATCCACCAAACCGTTGATATGACTAAAAGAACAGCCTTTTAATTTTTGTTCTAAACTTTTATTTGTTTTAAAACCTTAAATCAAAATTGGAATCCACAAAAAAACAAGCTACAAGTATTGATATAAAAGAACTTTCAGTATTTATATAATATTATTTTTTCTCTGTGGGTTCGTGTAAGTTTGTGTGAATTTTTCTCCTCTTGCAGAAAAAATCTGTAATTTTTGCAGAAACTATTTTTTTAGAATTGCAGAAAATTACAGAGACCATTTTTATTTATTTTCTAACTGCTTTATTCTTTCTTTTAACTCTATTTCTAAATCATATTTTTTAGCAATAGACAATAAAGAATTACAGCTTTCTAAAATTAATTTTTTATCTAGTTCATCTTGTGGAACTTTATTTATAATATCCATAATCATTTTTTTATTATATTCATCGACATTTATATAACAATTATTCTTTTCGCATTGTTCTTCTGTTAATGATATGTATGTTTGACCGTATTTTACATTTCTTCTTTCAGTATATCTCAAACATTTATCTTTTTTACTACAATTTTCATTACTACAATGACTTATTGAACTATCAATCATAATAATTAATCCTTTCATATTAACTTTTTATACTCATATTCTATCACAAATATAACAGATTCATCATCATATTTTTAATACTTCCAAAAATCTAAAAACATAGTTCCAAAATTATCAAAGTATTAAAATTGACATATTATATATGTGAAAGCAAAAATCTAAAATAAATGGAGATTTAAGAAATACTAAAATCAAATTTAACAACTTAATGTAATGATATAACAAGATAACAAATTTACCCTATCTATTAAAATTACCTTTCATGTTTGATAGTATATGCAATATAAAAAAATATATTTACTTAACGATAATATTATATTTTTATTTGCATTATAATTGCATTAAAATAAATTATAAGAATCAAAAATGTTGATAAATAAAGGATTTAATCCTATGTTTTCCTGTCGACCTAACCATATTTTATTATTATATACAAAAATAGAACTAGATTACTTGGTTTAAGCAGAAATCTAGTTCAATAAACAAAAAATAAAACATATAAATATATGATTTATTAAAAAGATTGTAGCAAAAAAATAGCCACAAGTCAATAAAAAACAACAAAAAAGTCAAAAATATGTTGGTATTTTAGCCAAAAATCAATCATCAAGACAATAAACATCCAAATCCTTAAAAGCAGGGTCATACAAATTCTTACCACGAAAATCAAAACGAGAACCATGACAAGGACAATCCCAAGTTTTATCAACATCATTCCAAGATAGTAAACAACCGTAAATGAGTACAAATAGGCTTAACTGCATAAATTTTTCCAGTAGGACTTTTATAAATACCAACTTTTTCATTCTGAATCTCAATAATACTACCAGAATTATTTTGAATCTCATCAAAAGTCATATTAGCAGATTTAAACTTGTTAAAAACTAAAGAATTAGTAGACTGAACTAATACATTTTTCATTTCATCTCTATTTTTAATTGGTTTTAAGCGAGAAGGTCTAAATAAGTAAGCATATTTATTAGAATTTCCACAAATTTTATCTACAATAATATTGGCAGCAACATTGGATAAAGTCATTCCCCATTTTTTGAATCCAGTTCCTACAAAAACATTAGGCATAGTAGTAGAATACTGACCAATATAAGGAATTTTATCAAGAGAAATACAATCTCGTGTATTCCAACGGTACAAAATCTCACAATTTGGATAAAACTTTTTTGCTTCTTGTTCCAAAATACCATAAGTATCTTGATAACAAGAAGGTTGACCAGTTTTGTGATCACCACCACCAATTAATAACAATTCTTTTCCATTATATTTAACTGTTCGATAAGAAAAAATAGGATTAGAAGGATTAATATACATTCCACTAAAAAGAGTTTTTTTTGTATCTACAGCAATTAAATAAGAAGTAGATTGATACATCTTAAGAAAGTAAAGTCCGAGGAAAATTAATAAAAGGATAGTGACTAGCAACAATGACAAATTTGCTTTTGACAGTACCATGATTAGTAGAAATAAGATAAGTAGAGTCCATATTATTTTCTACGTTAGTAACAACTGTATTAGTATAAATTTTTCCATCAAAAGAAGAAATAGCATCACATAATCCATACACATATTTCAAAGGATGAAATTGAGCTTGCTTTTTAAAACAAATAGCACCTTCGATTTCAAAAGGAAGACCTGTTTTGGTAACAAATTCACAAGGAAAACCAAGAGATGTGACAGCAGAAACTTCTTTCTTAATCGTATTTATTTCAGATTTTTGTGTTGTATAGACATAGCTGTTTTGATATTCAAAATCACATTTAATTTTCTCAGTATCTATAATTTTTTTTATATTTTTGATTGCTTGTTCATTTGCTTCCAAATAATCAGAAGCGAATTTTTTTCCATAAGAATGAATTAAATAGTCATAAAATAAATTATGTTGGCTTGTGATTTTTGCAGTTGTGTGTCCAGTCGTTTTTTGAGCAATCTCATCTTTTTCTAAAACTGTTACTTGAAAGCCGAGATGAGTTAAATAATAGGCACAAGTAAGTCCAAAAATCCCTGCACCTATAATACATACATCTGTTTCTAAATCATTAGAAAGTGATTGATATTTGTTTGTTTTTTGATTAGAATCTAACCATAAAGAATTCATTTTTTACCTCCCCAAATTAGTGTAACCAATTTTTAGGAATAAATTATAAAAAAACTGGAAAAATAAATAAGGTTATGATAAAATGACAATGTCATGATTTTAGAGATAGAAGGAAAAATCATAGACAACAAAAAGAAAGGAAGGATAAAAATGGGAGAAGAACTAAAAGAAAAACTTTTTAACCAAAAAGAGAACGGATGGGAGAATTTAGAGGAAACTAAAAAACAAGAAATTTTTAAATTATCTAAAAATTATATGGAATTTTTAAATGTGGCAAAAACAGAAAGAGAATTTATTAAACAAGCTAGAAAGTTAGCTGATAGCAATGGATATAGAGATATTATAACATTCGATACTTTAAAACCAGGAGATAAAGTATATTTTGTGAATAGAGATAAGAGTATGTATTTAGCTATTATTGGAGAAGAAAGTATTGAAAACGGAATGCATATTATTGGTTCTCATGTAGATTCACCAAGATTAGACTTAAAACCAAATCCATTATATGAAGATACAGGATTTGCTTACTTCAAAACACATTATTATGGAGGCATTAAAAAGTATCAATGGACAACAATTCCTTTAAGTATACATGGAGTGATTGTTAAGACAAATGGAGAAAAGATAGAAGTTAACATTGGAGAAGATGACAATGACCCTATTTTTACCATTACAGATTTATTACCACATTTAGCACAAGAACAAATGGAGAAAAAATTAAAAAATGGAATTGAAGGAGAAGATTTAAATCTTTTAATTGGAAGTATTCCATATCCAGATAAAAAAGTAACAGAAAAAGTAAAATTAAATATTTTGAATATTTTAAATCAAAAATATGGAATAACAGAAGTTGACTTTACAAGTTCAGAATTAGAGTTAGTACCAACTTTTAGAGCAAGAAGCCTAGGATTTGATGAAAGTATGGTAGCAGCTTATGGTCAAGATGATAAAGTATGTGCTTATACATCACTTGCTGCGATGATGGAATTAGATAGTGTTAAAAATACAGCAGTTTGTATCTTATCCGATAAAGAGGAAATAGGAAGTATGGGAAACACTGGAATGGAATCACATATGTTTGACTTCTTTATTTCAGAGATACTAAATAAATTACAAATGAATCGACCAAACTTATTAGATAAAGTATTTTGTTTTTCAAAGATGTTATCATCTGATGTCGATGCTGGATTTGATCCAATTTATGCACAAGTTTCTGATAAAACAAATGCAGGTTTTTTAGGAAAAGGAATTGCTTTAGTAAAATATACAGGAGCAAGAGGAAAATCAGGTGCCTCCGATGCTAATGCAGAATATGTAGCATGGGTAAGAAATGTTTTAGAAAAGAATGCTATTCAATATCAATTAACTGAATTAGGAAAAGTAGATGTCGGTGGAGGCGGAACAATTGCTTATATTTTAGCGAATAAAGGAACAGATGTTATTGACTGTGGCGTACCAGTATTATGTATGCATGCACCTTATGAAGTGACTAGTAAATATGATATTTATTGTGCCTATGAAACTTATAAAGCTTTTTGGAAAGAATAAAAAAGATTGCCTCAAAGAGGGATAAACAAAAAAGAACCGATTTATTAAACATTATTGTCCAATATTCGGTTCTTTATAATTGTTTTTAACAAAATTAATTTAGATTTTTTACTAAATCAATCATCGAGTTAATAAAATCTTTTTTCTCATCGGAAAGAGAAGAAAGTTTCTCACAAATTTCTATATTTTTAGTAGCCTTTTCATTCGTAATAAAAGGTGCATAAATAATATTTGGAGTGATACCTAAAATGTTCATATAATTGATTAATGTTTGTGTTTTTACTCCGCTATTTCCGTTTTCAATTCTAGAAATATATTTTAAAGAAATTCCTAATTTTTCAGACAATTGTTCTTGAGTCAATTTATTTTCTATACGAAAATCTCGTAATATTTTACCAAAATTTTTATCAATATCAGATTTAGAAATTGAACTCATAATGTACCTCCATACAATCCAAAGTATTAATATTAGTATAACAAGATGTATAAAAATGTTGAACACATTAAAACTACAACAGACATGAAACTTAATGACAGTAAAATTTGTGAAAACACTTGAATTTACAAGTTAAATGTGATATTATAGACAATAAACAAGTAGCACTGATAGTATTACATAAAAATAAAAAAACTATTCTAATAGTATAAAAAATATAAAGGCAAAGGAATGTAAAAATATGGTAAACGATGAAAAATATATAACTTTTTTAAAACAAATCATAGCTTGTATTAGCCATGGAGACTATTATTCAGTTAAAGAGTTATCCCAGCTAGAGTTAGAAAAAATGGAACAACAAATGAAAGAATATAAAGAATCGAATAAAAATATTTGAGTTTTTTTGCTATTTAAGATATACTAATGATAAAAATCCAAGGAGGTATGAATGATAAGAAGATTTAAAGAAGAAGATACTACCAAAGTTATGACAATTTGGACAAAGGGAAACTTTCAGGCACATGATTTTATTGGAAAAGATTATTGGCTAGAAAACTTTAATAAAGTAAAAAATGAATATTTACCTAAATCAGATACATACGTATATACTGAAAATGATGATATAAAAGGATTTATTAGTATTTTAGAGAATGAGTATATAGGAGCATTATTTGTAAGGCAAGATTCTTTAAGAGAAGGAATTGGAAGGCGATTATTAAACTATTGTAAAGAAAGATATGATTATTTAAGACTAAATGTATATGAAAAAAATATGAATGCTACACTTTTTTATGTAGCTATGAACTTTAAAAATAAAGAGATAAGAATTGACAAAGAAACACGGAGAAAAAGAATATATTATGGAATGGAAAAAATAAAGAAAAATGAGCTTTAATAAAAATATGTGATACAAAATAAATAGTATCACATATTTTTTATAGGATGGGAAAGAGAAACAAAACTACCAAAAACCTCCATTGATTTCGATAAATTCACCATTTATAATAAAATTGAGGTGAAACGAATGAGGATTCTTAAAAGCAAGGGCGAAAAAATATTAAAAAAAGAATTGAAAGGAGATTTCAAATTTTTTATAAAAGAAGCTAATATAGACAAAAAAAGCAAAGGATATGGACTAATTAGAGACAAAAGCAAATTATCACCAGAAATAGCGAGTATTGCTTCTGTTGGATATGGACTAGCAGCTTTAGTAATAGGCGTAGAAAGAAAGTGGATAAGCTATCAAAAAGCTTACAACAGAGCCAATGGAACTTTAGACACATTTTTAGATGATATGGAAGATGTCAATGGATTTTTTTATCATTTTGTTAATATGAAAACAGCAAAAAGAGAATGGAATTGTGAAGTCTCCATTATTGATACAGGGATTTTTATATGTGGTGCTATTTTAGTGGGAGAATATTTTAAAGGAGAAATAAAACAAAAGGCAGAACAACTGTATAAGAACATAAATTGGAATTGGTATCGTGATGAAAAAGTAAATCAATTTTATATGGGATATTCGAAAGAGTTAGGATTTTCGGGTCATTGGGATATGTATGCAGAACAGCTAATGTTATATGTTTTGGGAGTAGCATCGCCAACCTTTCCAGTTGAAGTCAGCATATATGATGATTTTAAAAAGCCAGTAGCAGATTATGAAGGAATAAAAAATATAGTACATACTTATTGTGGAACTTTATTTACTTATCAATATTCACATGCATGGATTGATTTTAGAAATAGAAAAGATAAAAATGAAATCGATTGGTTCGAAAACTCTGTTAAAGCAACTTTAGCAAACAGAAAATACTGTATAGAAAATAGAAAAAAATATAAAACTTTTGGTGAAAATTCTTGGGGATTAACGGCATGTGTTGGGCCAAAAGGATATTCTGGAGAATTTGGAGCAATGCCAGCAATGAGTAAATTACAAGGGAATGATGGTACTATTTCTCCAAGTGGAGTAGCAGGTTCGATTGTTTTTACACCAGAACTTTCAATAAAAGCATTAGAATATTATTATAATTCTTTCCCCAAATTATGGTGTAAATACGGATTTAAAGATGCATACAATTTAGATTATGGAAAACCATGGTATGCAGAAGAATGTATTGGGATTGATAAAGGAACATCTATGTTAATGATTGAAAATTACATGACTGGGCTTATTTGGAAATATTTTATGGAAAATGAGTATGTGAAAAAAGGCTTACAAAAATTAGGTATCATACAAAAGACAAAGGAGGCAGCAAAAGTATGAAAAAAGAAAAGTTATTAGATTTATTAAATCAAATGACATTAGAAGAGAAAGTAGGGCAATTGATACAAGTAGCAGGTGAAACATTTTTGATGGATGATGTAGATACTACAACAGGACCATTAAAAGATTTAAATCTATCCAATGAAATGTTATATAACGTAGGTTCTATCTTAAATGTAGTAGGAAGTGAAAAAATCAGAAAAATACAAGATGAATATTTGTCGAAAAATAGATTAAAAATACCACTTTTATTTATGGCAGATGTAATTAATGGATATCGAACAGTTTTTCCTATTCCAATCGCACAAGGGTGTTCATGGAGTCAGAAGGTAGTCCATGATTGTACAAGAGTATCGATTAAAGAGGCGGGAGCAGCAGGAACGAATGTGAATTTTTCTCCAATGGTTGATTTGGTTCGTGATTCAAGATGGGGAAGGGTCATGGAATCTGTAGGAGGAGAAGATCCTTATTTAGGAGAAGTATTTGCTAAAACGATGATAGAAGCTTATCAAGGAGAGGATATCTCGAAGCTAGGAAATGCAGCGGCTTGTGTGAAACATTTTGCTGCTTATGGAGCAGGAGAAGGAGGAAGAGACTATAATACGGTTGATATGTCAGAAAAGGAATTCAGACAATATTATTTGCCAGCTTATCAATCTGCAATTAGAGAGGGAGCAGAAATGATAATGACTTCTTTTAATACCATAAATGGAATTCCTGCAACTGTCAATCAATGGTTATTAAGAGATGTATTAAGAAAAGAATTAGGGTTTCAAGGGGTTGTTATTTCCGATTATTCAGCCATTGAAGAAACGATTAATCATGGTGTTTCAAAAGATAAAAAAGAAGCGGCCTATAAAGCAATTATGGCTGGTGTGGACATTGATATGATGTCTAGTGTATATGCTAATAACTTGAAAGAATTAGTAGAAGAAGGAAAAGTTCCAGAAGAAGTTTTAAATGAATCTGTATTAAGAGTGTTAACCTTAAAAAATAAGTTAGGATTATTTGAAAATCCTTATGGAAACACAGATGAAGAAAGAGAAAAGAAAATTTTAAAAAGCAAAGAGAATTTAGAGGAAGCAAGAAGATTATCAGCGGAAACCTTTGTGTTATTAAAAAATGAAAAACAGACTTTGCCATTGGAAAAAAATAAAAAGATTGCATTAATTGGACCCTATGGAAATAATATTGCGATACTTGGTTCATGGTCTATGTTTTCAGATAAATCTAAAATACAAACCTTAAAAGAAGTATTAGAAGAAAAAATTGGAAGTGAGAATGTATTATATGCGAAGGGAAGTGAGATTTTAAGAGAAAAAGAAATGAATCAAATTTTATCAGCAGATGGAGGAAATATCATACATATAGAAAACGAAGAGGAAAAGGAAAAAGCCTATTTAGAAGAAGCAATAGAAGTAGCAAAGCAATCAGATGTGATTGTTCTGGCAATAGGAGAACATTACAGACAAAGTGGAGAGGCTTGTTCAAGGGCTAATATTGAAATATCACAAATTCAACAAAATTTATTAAATGAACTAGCAAAATTAAATAAAACAATCGTTACTATTTTATTTAATGGTAGACCATTGGTGTTAAAAGATATAGCAGAAAAAACAGATGCTTTATTAGAAGTATGGTTTCCAGGAACTGAAGGAGCAAATGCCATCATAGATGTCATTTTTGGAGAAGTTAATCCATCTGGAAAATTAACAATGAGTTTTCCACAAGCGACAGGACAATGTCCAATTTATTACAATCATTATAATACAGGAAGACCACATATCAATAATATTCGATTTGCCTCTCGCTATCAAGATATTCCAACAGATAGTTATTACCCCTTTGGATATGGACTATCTTATTCAAAATTTGAATATTCAGATTTGAAAATAAGTAGTAAAAAAATAAGTCAAAAAGCACCAATAACAATATCAGTCAAGGTAAAAAATAACAGTAATTTAGCAGGGAAAGAAGTAATACAACTTTATATACAAGATTTGGTAGCAAGTAATGTAAGACCAGTGAAAGAATTGAAGGGTTTTAAAAAAGTATATTTTGAAGCTTTTGAAGAAAAGGAAATTACTTTTGAAATTACGATAGACATGCTGAAATTTTGGAATGAAAAATTAGAATATAAAGCAGAATCAGGAGAGTTCAAAGTCTTTGTGGGTACTAATGCAAGAGATACCAAAGAATTAAAGTTTGAATTGATATAAAAAGAAAAAAAGCGATACGGTAGAGAAAAATTTAATTATGTATCGCTTTATTTTTGACATTAAATGAAATTGAAAAATAGAAATAAAATGATCTATAAATTAAATAATTTATGTTAACATATAGGCATAAATATTTTAAAAAGGTTAATAAAATGAAAAAATGTGAAAAAAGTTACATCAATTAAATATCTTCTTTGGGATATTGATGGAACGTTATTAAACTTTGAACTTGCAGAAGATAAGGCAATTCATAGTTGTTTTTGTGATTTTAAACTTGGCAATTGCACGAATGAAATGTTAGAAAAGTCTGGATTAAATGAAGTATTTGATGATGTATTTATATCCGAAGAAATTGGATTTGAAAAGCCTTCTGTTGATTATTATAAGAAAGTATTTCAAAGAATTGGTAGTAATAATAGTGAAGAATATCTGATGATAGGAGATTCATTGACTAGTGATATGCAAGGCGGAAACAATGTAGGAATTATGACATGTTGGTTCAATCCTAGAGAGAAGAAAAATGACACGAATATTAGAGTTGACTATGAAATTAGCGATTTGAAAGAAATAATAGGAATATTATTAAATTGAAAATAAAAAACATTACAAGTTTTGATACTAGTAATGTTTTTTATTATTTCTTATACAGGGTTCGTATAAGACTATCATGGTGAGCCAGCAGGGATTCGAACCCCGGACCCCAGGCTTAGAAGGCCTGTGCTCTATCCAACTGAGCTACTGACCCATATGATAATAACAATAAATATAATAGCACAAAAAAAACGTAGTGTCAAGGAAAATTAGGTGGAAAAGTAAAAAAATAGTAAAAAGTTTAAAAAAGAATATGGAAAAATCCGAGTAGGCCAAAAATAATAAAAGTAAAATTAGACAAAATTTCGATAAAATTTTGTTTGAAATGATTGCCAATCAATCTTCCACAAAAAATGGCAATCAAATTACTTGTTACCATGCCACAAACAGAGCCCAAAATTAAAGGAAGTTTAGAATTAGGATACTCAAATCCCAAACTTAAAGAAGCTAAAAAAGTCTTATCTCCTAATTCACCAACTAAAATACAAAAAGCTACCATAAGAACACAATTTAATTTTAAATGGGAGAAATTCTCTAAAAAGTTTGATTTATGACTAGCAGATACGCCAATATTATTGTTATTCTTTGCTTTTTTAGGTAAAAATCCAATTAAACCAAATAGAACAAAAGAAGCATAAGTAAAAATTTTTAAATAAAATTGAAAAGCATCACTAGAAAAACAAGCTACTTTACTGCCAAATAAAATAGCAAAGCCATGACTGAAAAACGTACCAATAGCGACTCCTAATAAAATATGTTTTATTTTATTTTTAGTAGAAAAAGACAAAACTAAAAGTTGTGTTTTATCACCTAATTCAGAGAGAAACACAAGAGTAAAAGTAATAAAAAAAGGATACAAGCATTCCATAACAAATCACACTCCTGTCGTGTCCATTGGGGACAGATTTTTGAGATATTTTTGTCGTATGAGGGACACATCTTTATAAAAGGTATGAAAAATTGAAATAAATTATGCCAAGAGAATTGTCCCCAATGGATACCCATTGTGAATTTTTTGTGAAATACTTTACATTGAAAAAGGAACGTGATAACATGTTAGGGATTAAACGATTAGAAGAGAAATGAAGGAGGAATTTTTTGTGATAGAAGTAAAAAATGTTACAAAAAAGTATGGAAAAGCAATAGCCGTAGATGATATTAGCTTTACCATAAAAGAAGGCGAAATTGTAGGATTACTTGGACCAAATGGTGCTGGAAAAAGTACAACTATGAATATGATTACAGGATTTATCGAACAAACAACACGGAGAAATTATAGTAGATGGTTATGACATGTTAAAAAAGCCTAAAAAAGCAAAAAAAGAAATCGGATATATGCCAGAAGGAGTACCTCTATATATGGATTTAAATGTAAAAGAGTTTGTGACTTATATGGCAGAAATTAAGCAAGTAGATAAAAAAGAAAGAAAAGAGAAAGTCGAAAAAATAATAGAACAAACAGGATTAAAAGAAGTTGAGAAAAAGTTGGTTAAAAACTTATCAAGAGGATATAAGCAAAGAGTGAGTATGGCAGGAGCATTAGTAGGAAATCCTAAAATATTGATTTTAGATGAGCCAACCGTAGGATTAGATCCAAAACAAATAACAGAAATCAGAAACCTAATCAAAGAATTAGGAAAAACACATACTGTTATTTTAAGTTCTCACATTTTATCAGAAGTGAGCCAAATTTGTAATAAAGTAATTATTATTAATAAAGGAAAAATAGTAGCAATTGATACACCAGAAAATTTAGAGAATAAAGTTACAAGTAATAATAGTGTATATGTTACAGTAGAAGATTCTGAAAATAAAATAAAAACAATACAAGATAAAATAGAGGATATTAAAACGATAGAATTAATGGCAGAAAATGAAGATGGAACGAAACAATATAGAATAGAAGCAAAAGGGGAAACAGACTTAAGAAAAACAATCTTTGCCGAGTTTGCCAAAGAGAACATCACAATATTTGAAATGAAAAAGGCAGATAGTACATTAGAAGATGCTTTTATGAAATTAATTGAAGGAGGTAACAAATAGAATGTGGGCAGTTATTAAAAAAGAATTTAAATCTTATTTTTATTCTCCAATTGGATATGTATTTATAGGATTATTTTTAATCATGTTTAGTATATTTTTCTATACAGATGTATTCAATTATAAAAGTACAAACTTTGAATATATTTTTTATTCTGGAGCAACCATATTAACTTTTATTGTTCCAATTCTTACCATGAGAACTATGGCAGAAGAAAGAAAGGCAGGAACAGAGCAATTATTACTTACATCACCGCTTAGTATTACCAAAATAGTATTAGGAAAATTCATTGCTGCAACACTAATTGTAGTTATCACATTACTTTGTACTTTTATGTACTTTGCCATATTAAATTTCTTTGGAACACCTCATATCACAACAGCAGTTGTTACAATGCTCGGATTTTTATTATTAGCAATGGCATACATAGCATTTGGAATATTAGCTTCTAGTATAACAGAAAATCAAATTATAGCAGGGGTAATTACAGTAGGATTTTTTATATTAACATGGTTTTTACCACAATTTAGTACAATATTTACTAATTTTTCGTTGATTAATATGTATTCAAAATTCCCATCTGGGCAAATAGATATAGCAGATACGGTAACATTTATTGTGTTTACAATAGCTTGTTTATTAATCACAATTATATTTATGCAAAGAAGAAAAAGTGTGAGATAGGAGGGAATTAGAGTGAAAGAGAAAAAAGAGAGAATAAAAGAAGATAAAAAGCCAAATAAATTTATAGAAATCATAAAAAAGAAATGGTTAATTAATGGGAGCAAAACTTTTTTGTTAATAGCCATCATTGTAGCTATTTTCATAGCCATCAATATTCTAATGCAAAAATTAGAATTGACACCAATTGATTTTAGTCAAGAAAAGCTATTCACTTTAACAGAAGAAAGTAAAGAAAGAGTGAAAAATATTAATAAAGATGTTAACATCTATTTTATAGGGTATACAGATGATGATATGACTCTAGATTTAGCCAAACAATATAAAAAAGTAAATGAAAAGATTATAGCAGAAGCAATTGACATCAATAACAGACCAGATTTAGCCAATAAATATGGGATTGAAAGTGGAACACAAGGAATTATTGTAGAATGTGGCGAAAAATCAAAAGTATTAACAGCGAATGATTTAGTAACTTATGATACAACAACTTATGAGACCATAAGTATAGCAGAAGAAAAATTAACTAGTTCAATCTTAAATGTAACTTCAGATGAAATACCAAAAGTATATTTCTTACAAGGATACAGTGATTATACTTTAACAACAAATATGAATTATCTAAATATGTATTTGGAAAATGAAGTAAATGAAATAGTAACATTAAATATATTATCAGAAGGAAAAGTACCAGAAGATTGTAAAACTTTAGTAATAACAACACCCAATAAAGATTTTGATGATGTGGCAACCAATGCCATAAAAGATTATATCAATCAAGGTGGAAATATATTATGGCTTAATAGTGCTATTACACAAGCAAAAGAAATTCCTAATATTAATAGCATTTTAGCTATATATGGTATCAATCCATTTGAGGTAGGAAGAATTATTGAAACAGATGCTAGTAAAATGGTATCTGGTGCACCTAATATTATTTTCCCAACGATTGAGTATTCTACTATTACGAAAACACAATATAACACGAATGGAGTTGTATTAATTGATGCAACTAAAATCAATGTAGATGAAGATAAATTAGAAGAATTAAAAGTACAAAAAACAGATTTATTAACAACAAGTGAAACTTCATTTTTCCGAACAAATTACACGATAAGTTCTGTTAATCAGCAAGAAGGTGAAGCCTCTGGAGAATTTATAGTAGGAGCTGAACTAGAAAAAACAATAACAGAAGCCAATGAAGAAACAGGAGATAGTAAAAAGACATCCAAAATAGTTGTAATAGGAGAAAACATATTTGCATCTGATTATCCATTAACACAAAGCTCACAATATCCAATTATAGCAGAGGTAAACAATAAAGATATTGTATTAAATTCGATTGCTTATTTAGTAGATAGAGAAGAAGATATTACAGGAAGAAAGAGTACAGGAACTGTAACTTATACAGCAACAGAACTACAAGATGTTATTGTAAAAATTATTATTTTTATTGTACCAATTATGATAATAATATTAGGAATTGTTGTTTGGCAAATTAGAAGAAGAAAGAAGTAATGCCAATAAAACAACTATTTTTGGAAAAAATTGAATAATAGAATAAAAAACTCCATAAAATAATATGGGGTTTTTTGTATGCGTAATATTTTAAAAGTTGTATTTGTTATTATAGGAACTATGATAGGAGCAGGTTTTGCATCAGGGCAAGAAGTATATCTGTTTTTCTTTTCTTATGGAATAGAAGGATTGATTGGTCTTCTTATTTCTGGTTTAATAATTGGTCTAGTTATCTACAAAACCTTTATTATAGTAAATAAGTATGGAATCAGTACTTATAAAGAGTTTTTAGATATTCTAATAAAAAAAGACGGAAAAATAAAACCAATTATTAATACGATTATTAATATTTTTATTTTAATTACGTTCTTTATTATGATAGCAGGATTTGGTGCTTATTTTGAACAAGAGTTAGGAATCAATAGTTTGATAGGGAGTGGCATTTTATCGATAATAGTATTTGCTATTTTTATGACAAGTGTAAAAGGGGTAGTAAAAGCCAATGAATTATTAGTTCCAATATTAATTGGATTTTTAGTTATCATTGGAGTTATAAATCTAAAAGATTTACATGTATCTGAGTTGGAAAATTATATCATAAGAACAAATTTTTCTAGTTTTGTTTTAAGTGCAGTTTTATATAGTAGTTATAATAGTATTTTATTAATTCCAGTATTATTAACTTTAAAAAATTATATCAAAGATAAAAAGCAAATTTTAAAAATAGCAATTATTAGTACTATTATTATTGTGCTATTATCGATTGTTGTATTTTTATTATTAGTAAGAGTAGATGTGGATATTACAAAATTAGAAATGCCAGCTGTATATGTAGTGTCTAATATGTTTAAAATGTTGAAATATGTGTATGGATTTATTATATTGGGTTCTATTTTTACAACAGCTATTTCTTTGGGAACTAGTTTTTTGCAAAACACAACGAAAAACAAAAAAAGTTATACACAAATTGCGTTAATTATGTGTATAACCTCTGTTATCATTTCTAAAATTGGCTTTTCTAATTTGGTTAGTTTGTTATATCCAATTTTTGGTTATTTGGGGTTACTTCAAATATTAAAATTAGTTATTACAAAGATGCAAATTAAGTAATAATAACTTGAGAGTAAAATAAAACAATTAATTGTCTTTAGGTGGTAGATATTCAATAATATCACCTATAACAAAAGAAAATGAAAAAGTATTTGCCAATGCTAGTTTTAGATAAAGAAATGAAAGCAAGTTTTTACTTGCTTTTTCTATTGGCTTATAGTAGAATAATAGCATACAGAAACAAACAAGGAGAAAAAACATGATAGATAATTGGAAAGAAAACATAAAAGAGAAAGCTACTCCTAAAACGATTGTAATCACAGTGATAATAGTAGTCATATTAATAGTTCTTTTAGTAATAGCGATAATTTATTACAATAATATAGAAATGAGAGAATGGGTAGACAAAAACATATTTCGAAAAGAGGTTAGTCAAGACAATGTTAGTATGATAGAAATAAAAGGAAGTGAAAATCCTAATATTTATGCTTTTAATCGTTATATAGGTATATTAAATAAGAATCAATTTACCATTTATGGTAGTAGTGGAAATGAAGAAAAAAAATTAGAAGTGGAAGTATCAAATCCCATTTTTGACTCTGCTAATCGATTTCTAGTTATGGCAGAAAAAAAGGGGAAAAAGTTATATTTATTAACTGATAAAGAAATAACATGGGAAGCAGAAATAGAAGGAAATATTTCACAAGTACATGTTAACAAAAATGGATATGTAGCTGTTGTCATAACAGATACTAGTCATAAAACAGTAATTGCTATGTATAGTCCAGAAGGGAAGCTAAAGTTTAAAACTTATTTAGCTTCTACTAGAACTGCTGATGTAACCATATCAAATGACAATAAACATTTAGCTATTGCTGAAGTAGATACATCAGGAACAATTATACAATCTAACATAAAAATAATTTCTATAGATAAAGCGAGTACAGAAGCAAGTGATTCATTAGAACAAACTTACCAAGGTGAAACAGATAAGTTGATTACTAACATTAAATATCAAGACAAAAATAAATTAATATGTATGTATACAGATAGTATACATGTCATAGAAAATAATGAAGACAATCTTTTAATCGATAATAAAAATAAAAAAATGATTTTTCAATCCATAGAATTAACAAATCATGTTATGGGAATAGAAGAGAAATCCTCTGGTCTATTTACAGCAGATTCAGTAGTTAACATTATAGATACAGAAAATAAAAGTACAAAAGAATATACGGTAAATGCAGTAACAAAAGATATTTATATATGTAGTAATATCATAGCACTAAATTTAGGAACAGAAATTGAATTTATCAATACAGATGGTTGGTTAGTAAAAAGATACCTTGCCAAACAAGAAATTACCAATATTGTAGTGTCTGAAAATATAGCTGGAATTATTTATAGAGACAGAATTGAAATTATTAATTTATAATTTTGTAATTAAATTTAGTAAAAAAGAAAGGAAAATGAAAAATGGGAATTATAGTAGATTTAGTTATTATAGTAGTTATTGCGTTATCAACTTTTTTAGCTTATCAAAAGGGATTAGTAAAATTAGCAATTGGACTATGTGCTTTTGTTATTTCTATTATCGTTACATTTGTTTTATATTTACCAATTTCGAATTTAGTGATTCAAGTAACTAGAATAGATGAAGCGATAGAAGATACTATTTATGAAAAAGTCAATGATGTAATAAGTGAAAATACAGAACAAGAAGGATTGACTAGTGAAATGATAGAGAGTGCTAAAAATGAGATGCTACCACAGACAGCAAGAAATTTAGCTATTAACATTGTAAGAGGAGGCGTTATGATTGTTTTATTTATAGCTGTCAAAATTGCATTGAGATTTATAACAGTTCTTGCTGATGCTGTTGCAAAATTACCAATTATTGACCAACTAAATAAAACAAGTGGAATGATATATGGGATTTTAAGAGGAATTTTAATTGTATATGTAGCATTGTTTATCTTAAAAATACCAGGACAAATTAATCCAAATAATACAGTTAATACAAGTATCAATCAGTCATTTATCGGAAAAACAATGTATGAAAACAATATATGGAATGTGTTTTTTTAGTGAATTTTATTGCTTTTTAAAAGCAGGTTTGCTATACTAATACCATGAAAAATTAGGAGTGAATCATTTTGGGAAAGAAACAAATGAACAAAAAAGAGATAAAAAATAATAAGAAGAAAAAAAGAAAAAAGAAGACATGGAAGAAAGTATTATTGATATTTTTATTAGCTTTATTAATAGCAGGAGGAGTATTTGCATATAAAGTATATAAAAATGGTGGCGGTATGTCAGGAATGTTAGCAACCATGGTAGGTCATGATGAAAACACCAAAAAGAATTTAGGAGAATTTAGAGCCTTAATATTAGGAATCAGTACAGATCAAGATGATGTGGATTTAACTGATACGATTATGGTAGCCTCCTATAATCCGAATACACAAAAAGCGACTTTACTATCTATCCCACGTGATACCTATACAGGGAAAAACGCAGCAAAAGCAACTGCATATGAAAAAATTAATGCTTTGTATAGTAGGAAACATAGACCAGATGAGACTTTAGAAGCAGTTAATGAAATTACAGGATTAAACATAGAATATTATGTGGTAGTAAAAACAGAAGCTTTAATTAAATTAGTAGATGTTGTGGGAGGAATCACTTTCAATGTTCCAATTAACATGGATTATGATGATACATCACAAGATTTACATATTCATTTAAAAGCAGGAGAACAAAAACTAGATGGAGACAAAGCAGAGCAATTAGTACGTTTTAGACACAATAACAATGGAACATCTTATCCAGAAGAATATGGAGACAATGACACAGGAAGAATGAGGACACAAAGAGAATTCATGATACAAGTAGTAAAACAAACAGCTAAACCAGAAAATATATTTAAATTGGGAGAAATTCTAGATGTAGCCAAAGAATGTGTCATTACTAATATTGATTTTAATGTGGCCAAAGATTATATACCTTATGTAGTAGAATTTAATACAGAAAACATGTTGACAGAAACATTACCAGGAACGAATACAGATAAAAATACAAGTGGAACATGGATATTCATTCACGATAAGGCACAAACCAAAACATTAATACAAGAATTATTCTTTGATAGAGATATACAAGAGACAGAAAGTAATGGACAGACAACAGAAGGAAATACAACTGTAACAGATGAAACGATATCTAGTAATAGTAAAGCGGATATTACCATAGAAGTATTAAATGGTAGTGGAACAAGTAGTAATTTACAAAAGGTAGTAAATCAATTACAAGGAGCTGGATTTAAAGTTACAAGAACGGGAAGTACTAATACAACAGCTAAAACGACAATTATTAACAAAAAGAATGTAAAAGACACGATGCTAAAAAACATGAAAGATGTTATTGGAACTGGTACAATCGAAACAAGTGAATCAAGTTCAAGCAAAGTAGATGTGACGATTATAATAGGAAAAGATTATTAATTAATTTATTTTTAAAGTAGTAAATGATAATTTTTATTTGTAACAATTCGGGGGGATCAATATCACACAGTCTGTTATTTATTACAGACTGTGTGATATTGGGAGTTACAAATAAAAATATCATTTAACTACTGAAGATATAGAAGTTCTTTAATATCTTTCAAATTTTAAAATTCATAAATATTTATTTTTTACTTTTTTTCTTCTTCTTTTTGTTTTTCTTCGAAAAAATATAGAGTAAATTGCAATGAAAAGAAAAATACCAAGTCCAAATTTCAAAACATAATTTAATAATTCAGATTTTTTTACAGAGTGGGAAGCTATTAAATCAGTTTTATATTCAACTCCATCTAACATATAAGTAATATTACCTAAAATATCACCTTCTTCAATTGGTGCTTTCAAATTTTCTTTTAAATTAATTTCAGAATTCAAGTCATTTTCCGAAAAAGAATTTTCTACTAAAGCTTCTAATGAAGTATTAGCCAATACCTCTAAAGTTTTCGTATCTTTTGTAGCATTTTTTACTTCTAGAGTTGTAACAAAATCGTTTTGATTCAATAAAGTTTTTATAGAATAATTATCATATCCATATTCATATAAAGTTTTTGTTTCAGAAAATCTAGTAGAAGTATTATTTACCGTTTTACCACCTAAAATAACACAAATTAATTCTAAATCATCTTTATAGCTACAAGAAACTAAACAGTCTCCTGCTTGTGTTGTATAACCAGTTTTGCCACAAGTTAAAAAAGGGTAATAATTTTTAGTATTGGGTACGATTAATTCATTTGTTGAGACATAAGATCTTGTACCATACTTATTAGTGGCAGGAATAGCACAAGAAGCTTTGCCAGCTATTTTCCTAAAATCCTCATTTTCTATACAATATTTCATTATCATTGCTAAATCAGATGCTGTTGTATAATGATTTTCATCATGCATACCAAAAGCATTCGTAAAATGCGTATTGGATAAACCAAGTTCATGTACTTTTGTGTTCATCATCGAAATAAAACTTTCTATCGAACCACCAATATATTCAGCTAGGGCATTAGCAGAATCATTAGCAGAATGTACTAATAACAGTTGTAATAATTGTTCAACTGTTAATTGTTCTCCTACTTGAAGGGAAGCAGAGGAATAACCATCTGGTATTGACATGACAACATCATAGCTGATAGTTACTAAATCATCTAAATGACAATTTTCAAGAGTAAGAATAGCAGTCATAATTTTAGTAGTACTAGCTGGATACATTTTTTCATCTTGATTTTTGGCATATAAAATTTTTCCTGTTTTATTGTCCATCAAAATAGCAGCTTGTGAAATGAGATTTGGTTCTTCAGAAGTAGCAAAGACATAAGAAAAATTAAGTATAATCCACATTAGTATGAAAAATACAATTACTAATTTTTTAAAATTCCATTTTTGTTTCATTTTTATTCTCCTAACTTTATGTATTTATCATATCCTATTTTCCCCAAATTTTCAACAAAAAAATTAAATTTTAAGGAGGTCTTCATATGTATCAATTTAATAAAAAACAAAAAATTATATTAGGGATATTAGTCGCCATTGTAGGAGGCTGTATTTGCTATTATGTATATGCCAAAGAAGATAATAGTATACAAATGAATTTAGAAGATAACATAGAAACACAAGACAAAGAAACAGAGGAACAACAAGAGTATAGTGATGATAGAATTTTAGTTCATGTATCTGGTGCTGTTAATAAAGAAGGAATTGTAGAATTAAAAATAGATAGTAGAGTAGCAGATGCAATAGACAATGCTCGGTGGCGTAAGAGAAGATGCAAGTTTAGAAGATATTAATTTAGCTTATAAGTTAGAAGATGGGATGAAAATACATATTCCAACCAAGCAAGAAAGGGAAAATGTAGAGGAAACAAATACAACTCAAGAAGATAAAACAGAAAGTTATGTTACAACTTCAAGTGGAGTTGCTAGTAACAATGAAAGCATAGAGAATAAAACTAATATACAAAATACAAAAGTAAATATTAATACAGCAACACAAACACAGTTAGAAACTTTACCTGGAATTGGTCCATCTACAGCCATGAAGATTATTACTTATCGTAATGAGAAGGGAAAATTTAGTAAAATAGAAGATATTAAAGAAGTAAGTGGAATAGGAGAAGCTAAATGGGAAAAGATAAAAGATTTTATCACAGTAAAATAATAATGTATCATGGTATTATTTGTTATGATTAGCTAAAAAATGGATAGAATTTATCATTAATTCGACTTCTTTATTAGTTAATTTATTAAAATCATGTAAAATATCTTCAAGAAATGAGCTAAATCTATTTTCAAGTGCTGGATTTAATATGATACCAGTAGGAACATTTAGTGCTTCACAAATATCTAAAAATATTAAAACATAAAGATATAAAATATGAAATCATAAATAATGTAATAAATTAAAAGTAAGAAAAAAGACATCCCATATAAATTTATTTAGTAGGGGGTGTCTTTCCATTGACAAAATAAGTTTTATATAGTAAAATGTTAGCGCAGTCTAACAAAAAGGAGAAGCTTATGAAATTAACAAGTTCACAAGAAGAATATTTAAAAACAATATACTTATTAGAAAAAAGCGGTAGAAAAGTAAGAGTAACAGACATTGCATTAAAATTAAAAATCACAAAACCAAGTGTCAATAAAGCGATTAATTTGTTAAAAGACATGGAATTAATTCATTATAAAGCATATGGAAATATTACACTAACAAAAGAAGGAAAAAATTATGCGATAGAAGTCATAAAAAAGCAAGATATATTAAAGATGTTTTTAGTAGAGATTTTAAGTATAGAAAAGCAACAAGCAGAGGAAGAAGCAATTGCCATGAAACATGCGATATCAGAGCAAACTGCTAAAAAATTAAATCAATATATAACGCAAATTATGAATTTAGGAGATTTAAATTGTGACTATGATGAAAGTAATGAGAAATGTAAGAATTGTATAAAAAGGAAGGCTCAAAATAGATTACGAATGAAAGAAGAATCAATTTAATAATAGAGTAGTAATAGGAGGAAGAAAAGTGTTATTAGAACTAAAAAATATAAATTTTGAAAGAGAAAATAAAAAAATATTAGATAATATTAATTTAAAATTAGATATAGGAAAATTTATAGCCATTACAGGTCCAAATGGTTCTGGAAAATCAACTTTAGTAAAAATTATCATGGGGATTGAAAAACCAGATTCCGGAAGTATTCTTTTTGATGGAAAAGACATAACCAAATTAAGCATAGATGAAAGGGCGAATTTAGGAATTAGTTTTGCTTTCCAACAACCAGTTAAATTTAAAGGAATAACGGTATATGATTTATTAAAAATGGCAGCTAAAAAAGATATGACAAAAATGGAAGCATGTGAAATATTATCGAAAGTAGGATTATGTGCCAAAGAGTATGTGGATAGAGAAGTGAATGGATCATTGTCTGGAGGAGAATTAAAAAGAATTGAAATTGCAACTGTTGCACAACGAGGAGCCAAGCTAACTATATTTGATGAACCAGAAGCAGGGATAGACTTATGGAGTTTCAGTAATTTAATTGATGTATTTGAAAAAATGAGAGAATTAATCAAAGGAACAACACTTATTATATCGCATCAAGAAAGAATCTTAAATATAGCAGATGAAGTGATTCTAATGAAAGCAGGGAAAATAGAAGAAATAGGAGAAAGCAAAGAAATTTTGAATAAGACACTTACGAAAACGGCATGTTACAAAATTAAGAAGTAAGAAGAGCCTATTTAAATTTTATAGAATTAGAAAGAATAAGTAAAACATCTAAAAATTAATAAAGGAGGAAAGCATGGAAGAAAAAATAAATGAATTGGATAAAGAACTTTTGAAAGAAGTTTCTAATTTAGAAAATATGCCAAATGGAGCTTATAACATCAGAAAAAATGGAAAAGGAATCGAAAGAAAAGTAACCGAAAATGTGAATATTATAACCAAAACAGATAAATCAGGCATCGATATTTATGTGAAAGAAAATACGAAATTTGAATTTATCCATATACCAGTTATCCTAACAGAAAGTGGACTAAATGATGTGGTTTATAATGACTTTTATATTGGAAAAAATGCTAATGTAACGATTATAGCAGGATGTGGAATCCATAATGACCATCATCAAGATTCTAGACATGATGGGATTCATCGTTTCTTTTTAGAAGAAGGAGCCAAAGTAAAATACATTGAAAAGCATTATGGAGAAGGAAAAGGAGAGGGAAAGAAAATTCTAAATCCAGTTACAGAAGTGTATTTAAAGATTGGAAGTAGTATGGAAATGGAAAGTACACAAATAAAGGGAGTGGACTCTACGATAAGAGAAACAAAAGGAGAATTAGAAGCGGATACTAATTTTGTTGTATCAGAAAAGATAATGACACATGGAAAACAATTTGCCAAGACTATTTTTGATGTAAAATTAAATGGTAAAAATGCTAGTACACATGTTACTTCAAGGTCAGTAGCAACAGAAGAATCGGAGCAATATTTTATATCAAAAATTTATGGAAATAATAAGTCTTTTGCTCATAGTGAATGTGATGCTATTATCAAAGACCATGCTAAAGTAACAGCCACACCAGAGATTACAGCAAATAGTGTAGAGGCTAATTTGATCCATGAGGCAGCAATTGGAAAAATTGCAGGAGAACAGTTAATTAAATTAATGACTCTTGGACTTTCTGAAAAAGAAGCAGAAGAAGAGATTATTAACGGATTTTTGAGATAGAAGATATTTAAAAAATATATCTAAAGAACGAATTTCAAAAATAATTTCACAAAACGATTTCAATGTTTCGGTAAAATTTGTGAAAGAATGGTTAATGAGATAGAAGAACAAAAGGAGGAAAAAATGAAAGTAATTGATTTATTTGCAGGATGTGGTGGATTGAGTCTTGGGTTTGAAATGGCTGGTTTTGAGATTCCTCTAGCCATTGAAAAAGATGAATGGGCTTCAGAAACCTATAAAAAAAATCATCCATCTACCAAAGTATTAACGAAAGACATTACTGAAATAGCCGATTTAGAAAATTTAATAGAGGAAGAAAATTTACCTATAGATGGAATTATAGGTGGTCCGCCTTGCCAAGGATTTTCGTTAAGTGGAAACAGAGATAAAAATGATCCGCGAAATAGCTTGTTTATGGAATTTGTACGATTTGTTAAATTCTTTGAACCCAAATTTTTTGTTATGGAAAATGTTACAGGAATTTTATCAATGAAAACAAAAAATAACCAAAGTGTAAAAGAGCTTATACTTTCCGAATATGATAATGCAGGGTATAATGTGAAAATATGCAAATTAAATGCAGCCGAATATGGAGTACCCCAATCAAGATTAAGAATTGTTTTTATCGGAATTAGAAAAGATATACCTTTTGATGTTGAAAAGATAGGTCCTGTCCCATTCTTATTTGACAAGGAGCAAGTAACGATAGAACAAGCTATTATGGATTTACCTCAAATAGACTCTGGGGAAGGAGAAGAATTCATTGAATATACGCAGTTACCAAAAAGTAATTACCAAAAATGGGCTAGAAACAATAGTTCAGGAGTCTATAATCATGTAGCAATGAGACATACAAAAAGATTGATTGAACGATTTAAAACGATTGATTTTGGTCAATCAGTAGCTGATGTGGAGGAATGTCATAAACAAAGAAAAAGAGGGGATGCTTCACAGATTAGTGGAAAAGTCTTTTCTCAAAATAATATGAGACCATATCCAGACAAACCATCGCCTACCATTCCTGCTAGTTTTCAAAGTAATTTTATACATCCATTTTTAAATCGTAATTTTACGGCAAGAGAAGGGGCTAGGCTACAATCTTTTCCAGATACCTATATATTTTGTGGAAAGAGGACAACCATGTCTTGGGAAAAAAATCTATCACAATATCAACAAATTGGGAATGCAGTTCCACCTCTTTTAGGAAAAGCTATCGCAGAAAGTATTATTGAATATTTAGAAAAAGAAACTGATTAACAGTTTCCTTTTTTTACTTTTCTATCTATCTAATAATCTTCCTGTATTATTGATTACATCATCAATTTTTGTATTGTTTATAGCTGTTCTTATTTCTTTATAATACTCTAATAAAGCTTCTGGATTTATTGGAGCACTAATAATAGTAGAAGTCCTTCTAGATCCATTTCTCAATGCAAACATTTCATTTAAATTATTATCATATCTAGCAGCAATTATTTTCTCATTTGAAACTTCATTATATTCCATTAATACATATGTCTGCACATTAGGAGATGCATTTTTTATTTGTTTACTTGAAAATTGCACTTCACCAAACATAGTGGCATCTAAATATGTTTTGGCTTCTACACAAATAATCGGTATAATGGTAGGTATAGTTTGTGAATTATCTATTTTTAGATTAACTTTCTTTCCTACACAAAAATCTACATCTTTTGAAATAATATCAATATGCATGTGATTATTAATTTTCATTCCTGCATATATATTTTTATTGTATATACCAAATGTATTATCTTTTATTAATGGTAATTCCTTAAATAAATAGGTACTAATTTCTTCTATAAAGGTGGATCTAAATTTTGATTGAGAAGTAATATGCATTTTAGAAGAAAAGGTTTCCACTTCTATTAGATAGGCATCCATCAATCTAGCAGCTTCTTGGAATACAGATATATCTTCAGAAAGATAATCGAAAGATTCTAGTTGTTCTCTGTATTTAAGATATACTTCTTCATAAAATTCCTTTATTTCTTTCCCTTTGTTATTGTAATTGGAAACTATTTTATTTTTTAGATTGTTTTCATGTGCGTATAACATTTTATTTTCCTCCCACTTTTACTATACCATAAACGCATTTTTTTTACAATATTATATTCGTTAAAATTCGTTTGTACTTAAAAGTATTGACTTTTTAAATATTTGCTAGTATATTCTTAAAAGAACAGTTACTATAAGGAGGTAAATAATGGCTATATCAACTTTAAGTGTAAAAGGAATTAGAAGTTTTAAAAATTTAGCAACAGTAGAATTTGCTATTCCAGATGGTATTAATAATGGTAGTGGATTAAATATGTTAGTAGGACCTAATAATAGTGGGAAATCAAGTATTATAGAAACACTTTATTTAGCAAATAATAATTTAGAAATGATTCCAAATACAATAAGGAATTCTAAATCTGAAGGTGGTGTATTAATTAAAATAGATTTAACTAATGGAAGTAGTAAAGAATTGGTAAGTATGCAGGAAAATCCAGCATTTATGCATAATAAATATATTGATAATAAAGGGGAGAAAATATATGATAATAGACCTTTAGCTTATATTCTTTCATCTAAAAGAAATATCGGGATAAATTTATCTACCCATTCCGAAAGTTGGGAAAATTTTTTATATAATAATGGTGGTCATAATTATAGACAAGAGAACTTATCTAATAATATTGGAGGAAGATTTAAAAATATAATAGAATCTAATAAAAAAATTTTTGATTATGAGTTAAGACAAATTTTAGGTTATTTACCAAAATGGTCGTTAGATTCAATAGATGCAAATAATTTATATATTTCATTTAAAGAAGGAGATACTCAACATAACAATTCGGGTTCGGGTGATGGGTTTATAAATTTATTTGTAATTTTAACATCTTTATATGATGCTCCACCAAATTCAACTATTGTAATAGATGAACCAGAAATTGCCTTACATCCAGATGTCCAACGAAGATTAATGGAACGATTGGAATTTCATTCTAAAACAAAGCAAATTATTATTAGTACGCACTCTCCTTATTTTATAAATCTAAATTTGTTAAATAATGGTGCAAAAATTTTTAGATTTTATAAAGAAAATGAAAATACAAGTATTTATACTGTAAAAAATGAAAATATTAAAAATGTAAATAAGTTATTAAATACTATTGAACAACCATATCTTCAAGATATAAAAAGTAAAGAAATATTTTTCCTTGATAAATTGATATTAGTAGAAGGACCTGATGATATATATGGATATCAATCTTTATTTGAAAAATTTAATTATAAAACTTCTGGTAGTTTTTATGGTTGGGGTGTAGGTGGAGCTGAAAGAATTAAGCATTTATTATCTATATTACATGATTTACATTATAAAAAAATAGTTGTAATTCTAGATAATGATAAAAAAGAATTAGGTGAAGAATTATCTAATTTATATTCAGATTATAAAGTAATTGTTATTGATGCGAAAGATATCAGAGACAAGGAAGCTCCAAATATAGAAAAGATAGAAAGACTTATTAATACTATGAAAAATAATATGAATGATGAATCAAAAAATACTTTAGATGAATTTTTATCAAAATATATTAAAGAAAATGAGGTAGAAGGTTTTATCAAGGATAGAAAAAAGATGATTATAAACTCTCAATATGAAAACAATATTAAAAGTATAATTTCATCAATTAAAGGATATTTTAAGGATATTGATGAGAATGATGATGAAGTATATGAATTGATTAACAATTCTACAAAAGAAACTATTGCTAGAGAAATATTAGATAATTATATTGCACAGCATCCCGAAAGAACTTCAAGATTTATTGAAAGCAAATATTTAAATTATAATTTTGTATCTGGTGGAGGAAACTGTGAATTTGTTAATACGGAGAATAATATATATTATTTTGAAATGCATCAGAGTTCTAATACTGAAAAAGGTGAAATTGTAGAGGTAAAAATTAGGATTTCAGTAGATATTGAAAATAAAACAATTTTAAATATTGCTCATACAGAACTTAAAAATACATTAGGTTAGAGAGTATCATAAAAGTTGTGTAAATCGTAAGGAAATCTGATTTACACAACTTTTACGATACTCTCAAATTTTTGCTTTACCTATTTTAATTATAATTGTTTTATTGTAAATTTACAAGTTCCTAACATTTCAATTTCATTTTTTGCAAATACTACGCTTTGCTTTCCTATATTAGATGTTTCTTTACTTCCCTTTGGCAATTTATAAACCATAACAGCATTTTTATTAAAAGCAATTATTTCTTTTTTAAACTCTTTATAGTTATAATTTGGTGATTTTTCTTTTATATATTTTTTATAAAAATTACTTAACCTTTTATCATCTCTTAAAATTGATAAGAATCTTTTTATTCCCATGGTTACTTGTATTGCTAAATCTCTTGTACTAGTTCCAAATCCATCTTTTAGAAATAACATCTTTATTTCTTCATTTTTTCGATCAATATACATTAAATCGCAAATTTCAATTCCAGCTTCTCGTTTTGGATGTATTTTATAAAAATCATCTTCATTATCATATAATTCTATATATTGTGTTTCTGTTTGATTTGTCCATTCCTTAAATTTTATTTTTTCTTCAGAGAAACTATTTTTAATAAATTTAAATACTTTGTTTAAATTTGTAATATAATTATCTGTCAGTTGGTACCACATTTTATTTTGAAATAAATATTCTTTATTGTTATATTCTATTGTCATATTTATATATGCCTCTAGATTTTCAGAAATTTCTACATTTTCATCTGCATCAAAACATATTAATTGCAATTTTTTTATAGTATTGCTCATCTCTTCTTGTGAATCTACTTTTAATTCATCCAAAACCTTCTTTAAATCATTATTGTTAGGAATAGTATTGCAATTATGTATTTGATTTGTTTCATACATAAAACTATAGTACATACTTCCGAAAAAAACTTCTATGTTCTTGTGTAAAATACATATATCTAACTTATCTTCCTTATAGTCATTATATATTTTTTGTATAAGTTGTTGTTTTAGTTTCTCTTCATAATTTTCATCTTTAATTTTTTCTATTGTATTAAATTTATCTATTAATTCTTCTGTAGATATTTCATCTAGTTTCTTAATAACAATTATTAACTGATTTATATCTATTTTACTACAAATTGTAAAACTATCTTTTGCATCACATCTTACTTTTGAGATTTTTCTTTTATTTTCTAGTCCAAATTCTTTATAAAGTCTTTTCCTATCTAATTCAGCCATTAAATTAGTATTAATACGATTCCAATACCTATCAACAGTAGACTGATATCCTTCTCCTAAATATTCACTACCTCCTAAAAAATTACTCATTATATTGTTATAAGTTGCACTTCTTATTTTATCTTCATCTTTGATAAAAAATGATATTATATATACACCATAGAAATATACTATATTTTTAATTATATCATTATATGCCGTATTTGTTGTCACGCAAAATATATTATTTTCACTATATATAAATGCTATGTAATTATTAGATGACTTTTTCTTAATTGTATTTTTATTATCGATTTCCTTAACTTGCCAAAAATTACTCCATGTATCTTCAGAATATGAAATTCGATTATATAATTTAATTTTATATCCATTAATTTCATTTTGTTCTAATTCTATTTTTTTATATTTATCTCCTAGATTTTCTTTTATTTTTCATATTAGTCATTATCTTTAATTTCTGTTCCATTATCCAAAATTTTAACTATTCCACTAAAAATCTTTTGCACCTATATGAGCATAATAACTCCCACCATCAATACAACACGATTCACATTTGCAAGATACCAAAGCATGAACACTTTTTGATTCAATTGTATCTCCACAAATTAAACATTTATTTTTTGTAAGCATAGCCCTAAAATTTATTCTTTTAATTTATCTGTATCTTATTACATTTTTTACAATTTTTCTACATATCCTTGCTCATTTCTACAATTTCCTGTATAATACGCTAAAAGGAGAATATTATGGACAATTTACCTTATATAAGAAGTTCAAAAGAATCAATTGCACAATATGCTCTTAATTTAAAAGAAAAAACGTTTAAAGAGGTCTTATTAAACGACCCCAATATTACAGATGAAGATAGAGATGCCGTATTCCAATATTATAACAATCCTAGGTCAAAAGGCTCTTTAGGTCAATTAATTGAAAAACATTTTTTCTTTTATGATATAAATAGCAAATCAGAAGCAGATTTTAATGAAGCAGGAGTGGAATTAAAAGTTACACCATATACTGTAAAATCTAATGGTGATTTAAGAGCAAAAGAAAGGTTAGTACTTACAATTATTAACTACATGAAAGACTATGAGGAAGAAGACTTTTTAAAAAGCCATGTATATGAAAAATGTGCATTAATGCTCTTAATTTATTATTTATATGAACCTAATAAAGAAAGATTAGATTATTTCATAAATTACATTAAACTGTTTCAATTACCAAAAGAAGATTTAGAAATAATAAAAAATGATTATAAAATAATTATAGATAAAATAAAAAGTGGTAGGGCAGAGGAAATATCAGAAGGAGATACAAATTATTTAGGTGCTTGTACGAAAGGTGCGAATGCAAACTCTTTAAGAGAACAACCATTTAGTAATAAAAAAGCAATGCAAAGAGCCTTCTGTTTGAAAAATTCTTACATGTCATATATCTTAAATCACTATATCGTAAATAAAACAGAAGAATATGAATCAGTCATTAAAGATGCTAATATCTTAAAAGAAAAGACTTTAGAACAATATATTATTAGTAAACTTGAACCTTATTATAATCAGGAGATTGAATTTTTAAAGCATAAATTTGATATTCCATATCAAGTTTCTAACAAATCTTTTACATATCTATTAGCGAAAGGAATGTTAGAAGTAGTCAATGAAAAAATCGAAGAATTTGAAAAAGCTAATATAAAAATAAAGGCTATCAGGTTAAGACCTGATGGTATGCCAAAAGAATCTATGTCTTTTCCTACTTTTAAATATACTGAAATTGTAAAAGAAAACTGGTTAGATTCTGAACTTTACGAAACTTTTTCAACTACCAAATATTTATTTATAGTATATCAATATACAGATAATGATATATTAATTTTTAAAAAAGCAATGTTTTGGAATGTACCCGAAAAAGATTTAAATACTGAAATAAAAAGAGTGTGGGAAGATACGATTGAAAGAATAAAAAATAATCAATATGACAATTTACCAAAAATATCAGAGAGTTCCATATTACATGTTAGACCTCATGCTAGAAATGCTCAAGATACTTATCCAACATTGGATGGTAAACAAGCAATAAAAAAATGTTTTTGGTTAAATGCAAGTTATATAAAACAACAAATAGGAGGAGAATAATTATGGCAGGTTATATTTTTTGTTGAAGAAAGAAGGAATTTAATTTCCTTCTTTTTCAAATATTTCATTTAATCTTATTCCCATTTTTTCTATAAGTCCAACCACTAATGCATTTCCCATACAAAAATATCTAAAATTTTGTGGCATTCCTGTATCTGTCCAATTATCAGGGAATCCATTTATTCTCTCTGTTTCTAATGGCGTTAATATTCTATAACATTTGCTTTTGGGATCTTCTATAACATGTGTACTTCTATTTAAGCTACCTTCACTTGTTAGCATAGTTCTAGCAGGCTTTTCTAAAGAATCTGGAAAAGCTATTGCTCCTTCTCTAAAATGATATTCATGTGGAGTTCCAGCTTTTCTTAATATATCTTTTGCACCTTTTAAATAATTCCATTTTTCTAAATTATCACCTAAATAATACTTATCTTCAACGCCATCCTTTTCTACAATTTTATTTAATGATGTATATTTAACTTCTACAGGATTTACATCTTCAGTATAAATTTTTCCATTTCTCATCACACCAGCATTTTTAAAATCTAATTTGAAATGCTCTGATACATCATATACATCATTATACTTGAACTCATATTCTTTCCCCTTAAGAGTACTTCCTATATCAAATTGTTTTATAAAAAATCCGATTTTTATGAATAATATTTTCTAACTTTTCTTTTTCAATATAATGATAATAATTTGTGGTATTCTTGCAAGCAAATATAAAAGTTCTTCTTCTTCTTTGAGCAAATCCATATTCAGCAGCATTTATAACTCTCCATTCAACTGTATATCCTAAATCGTTAAAGCAAGCTAGGATTACTCCAAAATCCCTACCTTTTTGGCTAGCTGGTGATTTTAATAATCTATCTACATTTTCAAGAAGAACAAATTTCGGTGATTTTTCTTCTAAAATGTCTCTTATTTGCCACCAAAGCACACCTTTTTTTCCTTCTATTCCTTTTGCGCCAGTTCTTGCTACTGAATAATCTTGACATGGAAATCCTCCGACTAATAAATTATGATTTGGTATATCTTTTTTATCTATACTTGCTATATCCTCATTTATATAATTTTCATTTTTTCCAAAATGTGATACATAACAATCAAATGCATGTTGATTTTTCTTTCCTGGTTCCCATTGATTAGCCCAAACAGTAGTCCAATTAGAATCTGATTTTTCTAGTCCTACTCTAAATCCCCCAACACCTGCAAATAACTCACATATTGTTTTTTCCATTTTGCACATCCTTTCTACTTTGATATTATATATTTTTTTATATGTTTTGTAAAGATCTTTTCTAAAATTTATTATAAAATATTTTAATAAAAAGATCAACATTTTTTTCAAACTTTATTATCAAAATTTATTTTCTACATATTATCAAACATATGTTTTACTTGCAATATTTTCTAAAAATTTTACTTTATCCTTCTAATTCCTCCAGAAGAAATTATTATAAGCATAACCTACTTCAATATACATATTCATATCTTGAATACCCCATAACTATTGACATTTAACTATTTATACTTAAAAAATTAAACTAATATACAAAAAGTAGACTCTAGCAAGAAATCAAATTCTTTATGCTAATATAAAAAAAGAAATCTTACTGTTTTTCAGTAAAATTTCTGTATTAAAAATTACTTATAAGGGGATATTCCTTATGGTAAAAACTTCCAAATTGGTTATAGTGTGCCCAAATTGAGCCCAATTATATTTAAGTTATTATGATTTTTTACAACATTGTATTTATTGGAATGAGAAGCATTATAGGACTGGTTTTGGTGATGCAGTTAAGTTGATGAATAATGCTTTAAATTTTTAGGTTTATGCCTAAAATTGAAGGTGGGTAAAAAGAATTTTTTAAAAAACTTCTCTTTGCCCACCTTTTATATTTTTATTTTTCTTTTAGATATCTTTTCAAAAGAAATGTTAAGAAATAGGGGAAAGTATAAAATTTGCCGTTAAATCCTATATTTCTATTACATAATTTTATTCCATATTTGATATCTTTGTATAAATTGTTACTAATCAAATTATTAAGTGAAATTGTCGCATTATCATTTGCTTTTACTTCAATAGGAATTAAAGAATTTGTATCTCTAACCATAAAATCCATTTCAAGTTTTTTACTATCGTCTCTATAGAAATATAAATCATATCCTGCTTTTACTAACATATCTCCTACTATATTTTCATATAAAGCACCTTTATAAGTATTCATATTTTCATTATTTCTTAAGTCATCTTGAACTTCTTCATCTAATGACCCAATTAATAATCCAGTATCCGCAAAGTATAATCTATAATTATCAGGATTGTAATTTCCTTTTAATGGTAGACTTGCTTGTTCCATTGCGTAACAAATATTTACTATTCCAGCATTTGCAAGCCATTCAACTACACCAACATATTCTCTATTTCTAGCTCCATCTGCTATTTTAGATATTTGAAACTTCTTATTTTCATTGCCTAAAAATACTGGTATTTTTCGATAACAGTTTAATATTTTTGTTTTATCTAGTCCTCCTGCATATTTTGTTATATCTTCTTCATAATCTAATAAAATTTGTTGTTGCATTTTTAAGATACCACTAAAATTTTTATTGGTAACAAATTGATTTACGATTGCAGGCATTCCTCCTACTATCATGTATTCTTTAAAATTAGACATCATTACATTGTATTGTATATCACTTAATGGTTTTAATTTTATCATACATTTATATAAATCATCAATGTGTTCATCCGTATATCCTTTAGCCCATAAAAATTCTTCGAAATCCAAAGAATTCATGATATAATCTTCTTTATTGCCAACACTATTTGATTCAATTTCTTTATAATTTATTCCCATTAAGGAGCCTGAACATATAACGTCATATCTACCATCTTCTCTAAATGCTTTTAATGAAGTTGCTGTGCTTACACAGTCTTGCATTTCATCAAAAAATAT
>JAAWAX010000009.1 GCA_022792395.1 Clostridia bacterium | reverse complement strand
GCCGTTCGAGCGAAGCGAGTTACGGATGACTTATGCAATCGAACGAAGAGAGATTGTAATCATTAAACGAAGTAAGCCGTTCGAGCGAAGCGAGTTACGGATGACTTATGCAATCGAACGAAGAGAGATTGTAATCATTAGACCAAAAAGGAGGAAAAAATGTCCAGAGAAGATTATGAAGTAGTAATAGGGTTAGAAGTACATAGCGAACTTTCAACCAAGACAAAAATATTTTGTTCATGTCCAACCAAGTTTGGAGCAGAACCAAATACCCAGACTTGTCCAATTTGTATGGCAATGCCAGGAACATTACCAGTATTAAATGAAAAAGTAGTAGAATATGCTGTAAAAGCAGGATTAGCAACTAATTGTGAAATTTCAAGAGATAGTAAAAATGATAGAAAAAACTATTTCTATCCAGACTTACCAAAAGCCTATCAAATATCGCAATATGACAAACCACTATGTGAACATGGTTTTATAGAAATTGAAACCGAAGCAGGGAAAAAGAAAATAGGGCTAACTAGAATCCATATAGAAGAAGATGCAGGAAAGTTAAACCATGATGAATTTGGAGGAGGATGTCTAGTTGACTTAAATAGAGCAGGAGTTCCTTTAATTGAAATTGTTTCAGAACCAGATATGCGAAGCGCCGAAGAAGCCGAAAAATATCTAAAAAAATTAAAGTCAATTTTAGAATATATAGAAGTATCTGACTGCAAAATGCAAGAAGGTTCTTTAAGAGCGGATGTTAATGTATCAGTAAGGAAAAAAGGAGATAACAAATTAGGAACTCGTACAGAAATGAAAAATATGAACTCTTTTAGAAATATTACAAGAGCCATTGAATATGAAGTAGATAGACAAATTGATGTGATTGAAGAAGGCGGAAAAATAGAACAAGAATCATTAAGATGGGATGAAGTGTCTGGAAAAACATTTTCTATGAGAGATAAAGAAGATGCAGAAGATTATCGCTATTTTCCAGAGCCAGATTTAATGGCAATCAAACTATCAGAGGAATATATTGAAAACATTAGAAAGACATTGCCAGAATTACCAGAAAGCAGAAAACAAAGATATTTAGAAGAATATAAGTTATCACAAAAAGATGCCAACTTAATTACAGCATCAAAATATCTATCCGATTTATTTGAAGAAGCAATTCGAGTATGTAATAATCCAAAAGCAGTAAATAACTGGATTATATCTGATATATCAAGAATTTTAAATGAAAGAGAAATGGAACCAATTGAAATACCTTTTGGAAGCGAACAATTGGGAAAACTAGTTATACTAATTGATAAAGGAACGATTAGTTCAAGTATTGCCAAAAAGGTATTAGAAGAATTATTTGAAAATCCAAGAAATCCAGAAGAAATTATCAAAGAAAAAGGTTGGATTCAAATATCAGATGAAGGAGCTATTAAAGAAGTAGTATTAAAAATATTAGAAGCAAATCCACAGTCTATTGCAGATTATAAAGGCGGAAAGGATAAAGCTTTAGGTTTCCTAGTGGGACAAGCTATGAAGCAAACAAAGGGACAGGCAAATCCTCAAATGCTAAATCAAATGTTTTTAGAGGAATTGAATAAATAAGAGAAAAGACTCACTTTAAAAGTAGTGAGTCTTAAATTATCTTACTATTATTATATAATTCATCTGGACAGATATCTACTCCATTTTTCCATTCTATAGATAATCCTGCTATTTTTACCGTTTGAAATATTTTTGTATCTTTTAACTCCTGAAATTGTTTAAATTTAAAATAAGGTTTTACATCAAATTTTCTTTTTTCGTTATTATCAAATGTTATTGCTAATTCATAATTTTCTAAAACTTTAACATCTATAGCTTTTGGACTCATAAAATCACTCCAATCCTTTAATTTTTATTAATTCTCCATCTTCATGATAAGCATGCCAAGTTGCCTTTAATTCTTCTTCATGTATTGTTATCCATGCATCTACTAATTTTTTTTGTTTTTGTGGTAGTTTTCCATCTAATATTTTTCCATTTAGTGTCATTGACATCTCGTATTCATTATATTTTATATGTATATGAGGCTCATTATGGTGTCCACCTATTTCTTGATACATATAAATTAAAATACCATAAAATTGTGAAATAATTGGCAATATATTACCTCCTTTAGTATAACATCTCCTTTTTCTTTTTTCAATCTTTTAAGGGATAAATTCTAGAATAAATAGAAAAGATAAAATCTATTAGAAATAAAAGCTATAGATGTTTTTTTATTTTATAATATTTTACAAAAATTGTCAAATTAAAAAAACTCACCATAAAAGTGAGTTTTTTTCTATATTTATAATTTATATTAGTTGTTTCTTTATTCCATCTACTACAAAACCACAAACAATAAACTCTATTCCGAAAATTAAGCTAAGTTTAAAAAGATTAAGACCTATGTAATATACAAAAGGAGAGGAAATAGTAAAACTATAGGTAAGTAAAATAAAAACAGACAAAATACAAATTATAAAACAAAATTTTAAGCCATAGTTCATAATCTTAAAGGTTAGTTTATCTAAATTTTTAAAATTATCCAATACTTTTTTTAACATATTCCACCTCATTGAAATTATAATCATCATAATTAATACTAACATGAAAAGGATATAAAAACAATGGAAATTGTCACCAATTAGATTTAAGAAGTAGTGGGAAAACAAAAAAGAACTCTTGATAAGAATTCTTTCTCTATTCATAAAAACTATGCATAATTTTTATAGAATGTCTTAAGCCATAGCTGCATTTAATTTTTTAGATAAGCTAGATTTTTTTCTAGCAGCTGTATTTTTTACAAGAACACCTTTCGTGCATGCTTGATCGATTTTTTTAGTAGCTTCAGAAAATAGAACTTTAGCTTCTTCCATATTTCCACTAGCTACAGCTTCTTCGAATTTTTTAACAGCTGTTTTATATCCAGACTTAATCATATTATTTCTTAAAGTTTTTTTCTCAATTACTTTAACTCTTTTTTTAGCTGATTTTATATTTGGCATTTCTTTTAAGCACCTCCCTTTAGTCTATATTACACTATAACAAATGATATTCTAACACATTTTTTAGGAAAAAGCAAGCAAAATTTGAAATAATTACGAATAATTATTGTAATAGCAAAAATTTTATGATATATTGATACAGAGACAAAATAAAAGAGATTTAAAGAATTAACGGTATAACAATATTACAATAGAATATAAAAGGAGGAAAGATATGAATTGGAATTTAAAAGATGAATATACGAATTGGAATTCAGAGATAACCAATATAGAGGGGAAAGAGAAAGTTGCAAAAAAAATTGCTAATTTAGTTAAAGATGGAGATGTTATAGGATTTGGTTCGGGGTCTACTTCATTTTTAGCAGTAAAAGAAATTTCAAAAAAGATAAAAACTACCAATATAAAAATTACAGCTATTCCAACTTCATATGAAATAAAGCTTTTATGTAATAGTTTAGGAATTCCAACCGTATCTTTATTAGAAAAAAAGCCAGATTGGAGTTTTGATGGTGCAGATGAAGTTGATAATAATAATTGGCTTATAAAGGGAAGAGGGGCTGCAATGTTTAAAGAAAAGCTAAATATTATTAATTCTAAAAAAGTATATATATTAGTGGATAATAGTAAGTTTGTAAATAAACTTGGAGAGAAATTTAAAATACCAGTAGAATGCTATCCAGAAGCTGTAAATTATGTAAAAGAAGCTTTATATACAATGAATGCTATAGAATGTGAATTAAGAACAGGAAAAGGAAAAGATGGACCAATAATAACTGAAAATAATAACTTTATATTAGATGTAAAATTTAATGATATAGATTCTGACCTAGAAAAGAAAATAAAATTAATAGCAGGAGTAATTGAAACAGGATTATTTATAGGATATCCTAATATAGAAATAGTAAAGGAGAGCTAACTTATGTGGGGAGATATAGCCATTGCTTTTCTACTAGCCTTTATTGTAACATTTATGACAACACCATATACAATTAAGATAGCTAAAAAAGTAGGAGCAGTAGATGTACCAAAAGATGAAAGACGAATGCATAAAAAAGCTAGACCAAGATTTGGAGGACCAGCGGTTATACTAGGATTTTTAGTAGCCATTATTTATTTGTTAATTGTAAAAAGTATTGAAAATACAGTAGACTTATTTGGTCCAGAACAATATGGAATGAAACTGTTAGGAATGTTTTTGGGAATTGTTGTAATATCTATTTTTTGTGTATTTGATGATATTTTTTCTATTAGACCAATTGTAAAACTATTAGGACAAGTTATTGCAGCTATTATAGTAGTATCTTTTGGGGTAAGAATTGATGAAATAACACCAGGATTTCTAGCAACCAATGAATTAAAAGAAGTATTTTCTGTTATTTTAACAATTGGCTGGATGGTAGGAGTAACGAATGCGATTAACTTAATTGATGGACTAGATGGACTATCAACAGGAATATCAGTAATATCAGCAGTTTCGTTATTAATTATATTTGTATTGAATGAATCTCCACTTATCTCAATTTTATTAATTACCGCATTAGCAGGAGCATTAGTTGGATTCTTACCATTCAATTTTGCACCAGCTAAAACTTTTATTGGAGATACAGGTTCTAACTTTTTAGGATTTTCACTTTCTATTATCTCAATACTGGGAGTTGCAAAGACCTATACAATAGCAGTTATTGTTTTACCAATATTGGTATTAGGCTTACCAATATTTGAAACGGTTTGGACAATTATTAGAAGATTAATTAAGGGAAAATCGATAAAAGCAATATTTAAAGCAGATAAAGGACATTTACATCATTTGATTGTAGCTAGAGGTTTTAGTCAAAAGCAAGCTGTATTGATTTTATATGGAATTGCGGCAACTTTTGGATTATTTGCTATTATTATGTTAGAGAGTGGTATATGGAAGGCATTATCTTTCTTACTAATGGTAATTGTTGCACTAGGACTAGGATATAAAAACTTCCAAGCTGAAAAATATGAATCACAACGATATGAATGTGTAGAATGTAAGTATATTTATAATCCAAAGTCTGGAAATGAAAAAGCTGGTATCAAGCCAGGAACTGAATTTGAGGATTTACCAGATACCTGGGTCTGCCCAGTTTGTGGAGAAGGTAAAGATATGTTTGAAATACATAGATAATTTAATATGATTAGAAAAAGTTACAATTTATGTAACTTTTTTTGTTGAAAATTGTAGAAATAGTGAGAGATTAGGATTTGGTTAATTGACAGATTATGTATAGAGTGATATAATTTATTGTGCAAAATGAAAGGGATGAGAAAAATGTTAAAGGATGTAATAGCAATCACTGGAGGAGATGGAAAAATTGCGAGTTCTATTGTAGAAAGATATTTAAAAGATGGAAGTAAAGTAATTGCAATTGATAGAAAAGAAAATACGGAGAAAAAGCAGTTTTTGAGTAATCCAAATTATGAATATTATCAAGCGGATGTTACTGATGTAAAACAATTGATAGAGATAAAAAATAAGATAGAAAAGAAAGAAGGAAAAATAACACATCTAATAAGTGCGGCAGGTTGTCCAATGAAAACGGAAATAAGAGGACTTGAGGAAGTAACAATAGAAGATATAGATGAATCTATTAAATTAAATTTAAATGCACATATATATTGTACAAAAATATTTTTACCATTATTAGAAAAGGAAACAAGCAAAAATAAGTCAATTATAATGATATCTTCTGTTAATGCATTAAAAGGATTTGATTTACCAGCTTATAGTGCGGGAAAGGCAGGTATATTTGGATTTATGAATGCGATATCAAAAGAGTTAGCTAAAAAACAAATTAGAATAAATGTTATATCACCAGGAACAACTGTTACAGAAGAGGAGATTGCTATGCGGAGATAAATTTGTTAATTATAAATATAAGGCAATGATACCATTAGGAGAATTTACTCGAACAATAGACATTGCAGATAGTGTTTTTGCCATTACTAATGTTACAAAAGCTGTAACAGGGCAAAATCTAATTGTAGATTCAGGACAAACCATATAATAGGATTTATATTGGTAATATACAAGATGGTTTTTCGATTGAGTAAGTACTTTCAAGAAGTAATTTTCCATCTTTTGGAGAAACAGAAAAAATACTTAAATTATCGGAACCTTGATTGGCACAAATAAGATATTTTTCTGTTTTATCAAATGAAATATCTCTTGGCATAGAACCATAGCAAGAAATAGATTGAATTAAATTCAATTTATTTTCTAATATTTCAAAGACACAAATAAGATTTTGACCACGAAGTGAAGCATATAAAAAAGTATGATTTTTATTTATTTTTATGGCACAACCAGTATCTCCCTCTAATTTTTGTAAAGAATTATAAAAAAGAGATGTTTTAAAGAGAAAAGAGAAGGTATCATTTTTAAAAGATAAAGTGTAAATTTCACAAGAATTTTCTGTTATCACATGAATTCTGTCTTTCAAGTCTAATACAAGATGTCGAGGTTGAGTATCATGAGGAAAAGAAAAAGTATCACAACAGTGTAAATTAAAGTAAGGAATTGTATTAATTGTATAAGCATGAATTTTATTAGTTCCTAAATCGATAACAAACAAATGATTATTATCTTGTGAAAGTGAAATGAAGTGAATATGAGAAACATCTTTTTCAAACTTTTCAAAATAAAGTTGATTACCGATACTACCATTAGAATTTATTTTGAAAGCAGAAAAAGAACCATCTTCATAATTAGCAATATATAAAATCTTTCGAGTAGTATCAAGAGTAAGATGGCAAGGACACTTTCCATAAGTAGAACAATGATTTAGAGAAGAAAAAAGTGAATTTTTTATATGATAGGAAGCTACCATACCATCACTAGTTTCTATAATATGATAAAGAAAATCTTTATTATTTATAAGATAAGAGCTATTTGAATTATCAGAAAAAATGGAAAAGGGTTCAAAAACACCTTTATTAAAATTTAAACAAGGAATTCCTTTTGATGAGTAATTTCCAATACAAAATAGTTGTTTCATAAAAGCCTCCTTTATAATTTTTTAGTATTATAACATAAGAGGAAATCAGAAGCAAGTAATATTACATAGAAGGAAAGGAGAAATATGGATAAGAAATACATAGATTTACATATACATTCAATCTATTCAGATGGTGATAAGTCACCAAAAGAAATATTGGAAATGGCAGAAAATTTAGAACTACAATACATATCCATTACTGACCACGAAAATTGTAAAGCATATGAAGAAATAGAAAAAATAACTAATATATATCACGGAAATATTATATGTGGATGTGAATTAATGACCAGTTTTAATAACATAATAATTGAATTACTGGGTTATCATGTAAATACGGAGATAATTAATGAGTGGTATGAAGAAAGGTATTCCAAAGAGGAAATAGAAAAAAGGGATAGAAAATTATTTGAAAGACTAAAGCAAAAAATAAATATGACAAACCTAGAAATAGAAAAAGAGATTTGTTTACCAGATGAAATACCATATACAGGATATTTTAAATTCATGATTTATGAAAAATTAAAAAGAAACTGCAAAAATGAAGAATATTTTAAAAAATATAATATTAATAATTATGAAGAATTTATAAGAAAAGGTTTATCTAATCCACAAAATCCACTGTATATACAAGAATCTGATTACATTGCAACAATACAAGAGATTATAAATTTGATTCATAAAGCAGGAGGACTTGTATTTGTTGCTCATCTTTATAAATATCAAGTCAAAAATCATATTGAATTTTTAAGAAATATGATAGAAACGATAGAAGGAATTGATGGAGTAGAATGTAATTATTCTTCATTTTCCCAAAAGCAAACACGAATATTGGAAGAATTTTGTAATAATAATAGATTGCTTAAATCTGGAGGAAGTGATTATCATGGAAAACTTAAACCCAATATACAAATGGGAAAAGGAACACAAAACTACAAAATAGAAGAGAAAATGATAGAGAAATGGGTTAAACAATAGTATAATAAGGAGAGAAAAATGGAAGAGGAGAAAGAAATAAGATTTAGTGTTATAATAACAGCTTATAATATAGAAAAATATATAGAAAAGAGTATAGAAAGTGCAAGAAACCAAATATTTAAGAATTATGAAATAATTGTAATTGATGATTGTTCAACAGACCAAACATTGGAAAGAATAAAAAGATTTAAAGATATAAAAGTAATAGAACACAAAGAAAATAAATGTCTAGGAGGAGCACGAAATTCAGGAGTTAAAAATGCAATAGGAGAATATATAATTTTTTTAGATGGAGATGATTATTTAAATAACGAACAAGTATTAGAAAAACTAGATAAATTAATAGATAGAAATACTCCTGATGTGATATATTTGGGATTTGAATTAACAGGAAAAAAAGAAGGTTTTATTATTCCAACTCCAGAAAATTGTACAAAAACATATAGAATAGCAGGAGATCGTTATGCTAATGCTTGGAGTAAGTGTTGGAAAAAAGAATTTCTAACTAAAAATAAGTTGAGTTTTCCAGAAAATAGATATTATGAGGATGTTATTTTTATTTATAGAGCAATTAGTAAGGTAGAGACTTATTTAATAGCAGATTTTCCAACTCATACTTATTATAGTGGAAGACCGAATAGTATTACAACGAATGTATCTTTTAAAAATATACATGATAATTTGTATAATATTGAAGAATTAATGAACTTTGCACATGTTAGTAAAACAGAGGAATTGGATATAAAAATAGAAAAAGAAGTACAAAGGTGCAAAGAAAGATTAGAAGAGATATATGATTTTTATAAAGGGAATTTGAATAAAGCATAGATATGAAAAATAATAATTTCATCAAAAGGTGTCATAATTTAGGAAAGGAAGAAAGCCATGCCAGACAAAATTATAAAATTTCTAGCACATAACCAAAAAATATCAGTCATATGTGCAGACACAACAAACCTAGTAGAAAAAGCAAGAAAAACACATGACTTAAGTCCAGTAGTTACAGCAGCATTTGGAAGAATGCTAACCATAACAGCCATTATGGGAGCTGAAATGAAAAGTGCAAAAAACAAGCTAACTGTACAAATAAAAGGAAACGGACCAATCGAAATGATGGTAGCAACAACAAATAACTTTCCAAAAGTAAAAGGATATGTAGTAAATCCACAAGTAGATATACCATTAAATGAATTTGGAAAATTAGATGTAAGTGAAGCGGTTGGAAATGAAGGATATATTAATGTAATCAAAGATATTGGATTAAAAGACCCTTATATAGGAATTTCGCCATTAACCTCTGGGGAGATAGCAGATGACTTTGCTAATTATTTTGTAACTTCAGAACAAAGAAATTCAGCAGTAGCACTTGGTGTATTAGTAGATAAAAATGGCGTAAAGAAAGCACGGAGGTTATTTAATTAATCCAATGCCTGGTAGCACAGAAGAAGAAATTGCAAAAGTAGAACAAGCTATATTTAAAGCAGGTGCTATGTCTAAAATGCTAGATGAAAACTTAAGCCTACAAGAAATAGCAAAGAAAATAACGGGAGATGAAAAAGTAGAAATAGTAGAAGAAAACATTACACCAATGTATGAATGTGATTGTTCTAAAGAACATATGGCAGATGGATTAATGACAATTGGAAAAGAGGAATTGCAAAATATAATAGAAACAGATGGCAAAGCAGAATTAGTATGTCACTTTTGTAATACAAAGTATCAATTTTCAGAGCAAGATTTAAAGGAAATTATCAAAAATATTGACAATCCATAGAAAAGAAAATATAATACTTTGAGAAAGGAATGGGATTAAAAATGGAGAAGGAAGTTTTAATATTTGGACATAAAAATCCAGATACAGATTCAATCTGTTCAAGTATTGTACACGAAACTTTAAATAAAAAAGTTAGATGGAATGCAAAAGCAGTAAGATTAGGAAAAATTAACAAAGAAACACAATTTGTTTTAAACTATTTAGGAATAGAAGCACCTAAACTAATTGAAAAAGTAGAAGAAGGGCAAGAAGTAATTTTAGTAGACCATAATGAATTTAGCCAAAGTGCAGAAGGGATTGAAAAAGCAACTATACGTATGGTAACAGATCATCATAAGATAGCTAATTTTGAAACTTCTGAACCACTATACTATACAGCAAAACCTTATGGATGTACAGCAACGATTCTTTTTGAAGAATTCAAACAATTTGGGTTTGAAATCGGGAAAAAAGAAGCAATTCTAATGGCAAGTGCCATCATATCAGACACTTTATTATTAAAATCACCAACTACTACTAGATTTGATGAAAAAGCATTAGAAGAATTAGCAAAAATAGCAGAAATTGATATCAATGAATATGGATTGGAAATGCTAAAAGCAGGAACTGATTTAAATGATTTTTCAGCAAAAGAATTAATCAATATAGATAGCAAAGTGTTTGAAAAAGAGGATACTAAATTTGAAATTGCTCAAGTCAATACCGTAAGTATTGAAGATGTATTAAAAAGGGAAGAAGAATTAAAGGCAGTTATTCATAAAACGATTGAAGAAAAAGGTTTAAGTTTATTTGTATTAGCCATTACAGATATTTTAAATAGTAATTCAGAAATTATTGCATTAGGAGAAAAAACAGGAGTCATTAAAGTTGCTTTTGGAAAAGATTTAGAAAATGATAGAGCCTTTTTAGAAGGTGTCGTTTCAAGAAAGAAACAACTATTACCAGATATAGATAAAAATATTTAAGGAAGAATGATTTTGGGAATGTGTTCCTAAAATCATCATTTTTTTTTAAACTATTGAATATTTTAGTAATTAAATTTATAATAAGTAAGTAAAATGAATTAAAGAAAAAAATTCTTTTCCAAATAAATGAAGGAAGGATTGAAAAATAGAATGCCAAAAGAAGAAGTAAGAGAAAAGGTTCCTAAAAAAGAGACCTTTATGCAAGGTGTTGTTACTTTAATTTTTTCACAAGTACTTATTAAATTATTAGGTCTAATATATACATTGTATTTAACCAACCGAGAAGGCTTTGGGGATAAGGGGAATGGAATTGTAGCCGCTGGTTATCAAATTTATGCGATGTTACTTACCATATCTTCCATAGGAGTACCAAATGCCATTTCAAAATTAGTATCGGAAAGAATTGCAGTACGGCGACCATAAGGGTGGTCATAGAATCTTTAAAATCGCTTTTGCGACATTTGCTATGATTGGACTAGTAGGAAGTTTGCTATTGTTTTTTGGAGCTAATATGATAGCAAATTTATGGTTACAGATACCAGAAGCGGAAATGACATTAGTTGCATTATCACCAGCTATCTTTTTTGTAGCAATATCTTCTGTTATGAGAGGATATTTCAATAGCAGGCAAAATATCAAAGCAACAGCAAGGTCACAAAGTTTAGAACAAGTATTTAAAACAACACTTACGATTATATTAGTAGAAATAATTGCTATTATTTCAAGACAATCTACAGAATGGATGGCAGGAGGAGCAACTTTAGCTACAACACTTGCAACCTTTGCAGGATTTGGTTATTTGTATTTGTACTATAAAACAAGAAGCAAAGAGATTGCAACAGAAATAAAAGCAACAGTAAATTATAAATATGAAAGAGTTAAAACAATTATAAAAAGAATATTGATGGTTTCTATTCCAATTGCTTTAACAGCTATCATGTCTTCTTTGAATAAAAACATAGATTCTTTTACGGTAGTAAGAAGTCTAAAGCAATTTATGTCAGAAGATATGGCAATATCCCAATATGGTATATTGGGCGGAAAAGTAGATATGCTAACGAGTTTACCATTATCTATTAATGTAGCTTTTGCTACCGCTTTAGTACCTGCGATATCAGCAGCAAAAGCTAGAAAAGATAAAAAAACAATTACGCAAAAAACATCATTTTCTTTGTTAACATCTATGTTAATAGGACTTCCTTGTACCGTTGGAATGTGTTTGTTTGCAGGACCAATTTTAAGTCTGTTATTTCCAAATGCTAGTTCAGGAGAAATGATTTTACAAATTAGTTCTTTGACAATCATTTTTACCATTTTGGATCAAACGATAAATGGGGCTTTGCAAGGATATGGAAAATTAATGGTGCCAACAATATCATTAGGATGTCGGTGTGTTAGTGAAACTGATTCTTAATTTAGTATTAGTACCAATACCAGAAATTGGAGTAAATGGAGCAGCTTGGGGGTCAGTAGCGTGTCATTTAGTGGCTTTTTCGATTGCCATGACATCATTAAGAAAAACCATAAAATTAGATTTAACATTTTCAAAATTTGTGATAAAGCCAGTAATTGCTGTAATGATTATGGGAATTTGCTCTTATTTTAGTTATTTAACACTTTCAGGAATAATTGCTAAAAAACTGGCAACAATAATAGCAATTGCAATCGCTGTAGTTATTTATGCATTAGCAATTGTAGCATTAAAAGTATTTTCAAAAGAGGAAATACAAATGATGCCACAAGGAAACAAAATCTGTAAAGTACTGGAAAAACTAAAAATCTATTAAAAAAGTGTAAAAAAAAGAAGGATTTTCAGTAATTTTGGCGAATTGTTTAAGTGAAGTACATTATTGTGTTTGTTCTACAATAAAGTACATAACTATTTAAATCTTATAGGAGGTAATTTAAATGAACAAAGCTGAATTAATCGCAGCAATGGCTGCAAAAACAGGGGCTACAAAAAAAGCAGCTGAAGAATCAGTAAACGCTTTTGTAGAAGTAGTAACAGATGCATTAAAAAAAGGAGACAAAGTTCAATTAGTTGGATTTGGATCTTTTGAAGTAAGAAAAAGAGCAGCTAGAAAAGGTAGAAATCCACAAACTAAGGAAGAAATCAAAATACCTGCATCAAAAGCTCCAGTATTCAAAGCTGGTAAAGCATTAAAAGATTTAGTAAACAAAAAATAAGAGATTTATATAAAATATAAATATATGAATGCATAGAAAGAGACTAGAAATAGTCTCTTTTTTTTTATTTTTTCAAATTCTCCTCCCCACTGGTTCTGGGTTTAAATGGGGATATTTTCCCCATTTAAACCCGGAACCAGTGGGGAATGGAGAAAGTTAATTAAATATTCGACAAAACTTTACAGTATATTCCAAAAATGGTATAATTTGGTATAAATAGAAAAGAGGAAAATAGATGGCAAAAAAATATTTAGAAAAAAACGTATTAGAGGCAGCAATAGAAAGATTGGAAATTATGTTTCAAAACTTTGAAAATATTTATTTTAGCTTTAGTGGCGGAAAAGATAGTTCTGTTATGATACAATTAGCTAATAAAGTAGCAAAAAAAATGAATAAAAAGTTTGATGTTTTATTCATCGATTTGGAGGCACAGTATCATTATACAATAGAGCATGTTGAAGAATTAAAGCACTTATCACAAATTAGAGATTTTTTTCATATTGCTTTGCCAATTGCCTTAAGAAATGCCGTATCAGTATTGCAACCAAAATGGATTTGTTGGGAAGAAGAAAGCAAACATTTGTGGGTAAGAAATATGCCAGCAGATGCCATTAATATTGATAATTGTCCATTTTCGTGGTTTAAAAAAGGAGAGGAATTTGAAGAATTTATTGTTCAGTTTGCCTCTTGGTATCAACAAAAGTATCAAGGTAAAGTAGCTTGCGGTATAGGAATTAGAACTGATGAAAGTTTAAATCGATTTAGAACGATTGCCTTTCAAGATAAAAAGATTACTTTTAAAAAATATCATTGGACAACTAAATTAAAAGTAAATGAAAAACATATTGAAGTTTATAATTTTTATCCCCTTTATGATTGGGCAACAGAAGATATATGGAGTGCAGTTAGTCAATTAGATTTGGCATTTAACTATATTTATGAATTAATGTATAAAAATGGAGTAAGCATTTATGAGCAAAGACTGTGCCAACCTTATGGGGATGATCAACGAAATGGATTAAATCAGTTTAAGGCATTAGAATATGATACCTGGAGTAAGGTATTAAATCGAGTAAATCGGAGTGAACTTTGGTAATATTTATTGTAAAACAACAGCACTTGGCAATATAAAATCTTGTAAACCAGAATTTATGACATGGCAAGAATATACAGTATTTTTATTAGAAAGTATAGGAATTTATAATAGGGACTTAATGTTACACTATTATAGAAAAATAAAAAAGTTTATGATTTGGTATAAAAATAAATATGGAGTAGAAATAAAAGATATTCCAGATATGGCAGAATGCAAATTAGAAAATCAAAAAAAGGCTATTTCGTGGCGAAGGATTGCTAGAGCCATTGAAAAGAATGATTTCTATTTAAGAAGGCTTTCCTTTGGACAAACGAAAAATGATGATAGAGAGTTAATGGAACTAATTCATAAATGGGATAATTTATTAAATCAAAATACGAAGACAGATGATAAAACATTACAAAAAATAATAGAAGGGATAAAGGAGTAAAAATTATGGTAGTAAAAATAACAAACAAAGATGAAAAATTTTATCAATATATGGGAAAGATTTTTGGATCAAGATTGATAGAAAAACAAACGAATGATAGAATTTATGATGATGATAGTAAAGAATGGTATATTTATATAGAAGAAGAAAGAGCTATGGCATTTGTATCTATTAGCAAAAATATCATTAAAAATGTGTATACTACAAAAGAAAAATATTTAGAGGAAATTTTAGAAGAAATAAAAAAAGAAAATAATATCACTTATAGTATTGTAACAAATTACTATAAAGAAATTTACGAAAAATGTGGATTTAAAGTTAGTCAGAATCAAGAGTATAAAAATTTTGTAACGATTTATACAGAAAAAATACCGGCAATGGCAATTGATTAATACGATAGGAAAGGATTCGTGTAAGATGAAAGAAATAGAATTTCCAGTACTAAATGTAAAAATGGTGGATATTGACAAGGTAATTGCCAATGATTATAATCCAAACAAAGTAGCACCACCAGAAATGCAACTATTAAAACATTCCATAGAAGAAGATGGCTATACACAGCCAATTGTAACTTATTATGATAAAGAAAGAGACATTTATATTGTGGTAGATGGATTTCACCGCTATCGTTGTGCGAAAGAGTATTTTAACTTAAAAAAGATTCCAATTGTAACGATTGATAAAGATTTAGAAAACCGTATGGCAAGTACGATTCGACATAACAGAGCTAGAGGAACACATCAAATTATTGACATGTCACATATTGTTTTAACATTAACACAAAATGGATGGTCAGAAAAGCAGATTTCAGAACATTTAGGAATGGAATTAGATGAAATTATTCGATTAAAACAGATTACAGGATTAAAAGAACTATTTGCTAAACACGAGTTTAGTAAATCATGGGAAGAATTTGAGGAAAATAGGAAAAAGAAAAACTAAAATTTTCAATGATTTTCAAGTTTCCCCACTGGTTCCGGGGTTAAATGGAAATATTTTCCCCATTTAACCCCGGAACCAGTGGGGACTTGATTTCTCTTCTCAATAAAAAACATTGAAATGTTTTGTAATATTTAGTATAATGAAAGAAAAAATAGAGAAAAGGTTTAAGTATTATATATTGGGAAGGAATGAGATGAAAAATGAAAGAAATTAATGTACTAATTAACAAAACAAAACTAGAAAAAAGAATCGAAGAAATGGGAAAGCAAATTCAAAAAGACTATGAGGGGAAAGAAATTGTATTTATAGGAATATTAAAAGGTTCTGTTATGTTTATGTCTGAACTTGCTAAAAATATAAAAAATAGTGTAGCACTTGATTTTATGGATGTATCTAGCTATGAGGGAACAGAAAGTACTGGAGAAATTAAAATTAACAAAGATATTCGAGATTCAATAGAAGGAAAAGATGTAATCATCGTAGAAGACATTATTGATACAGGTAGAACACTAACTTATGTAAGAGACTATTTAAAACAAAAAAATCCTAATAGTGTAAAAATAGCTACGATGTTATCAAAACCATCCAGAAGAGTAATGGAATTACAAGTAGATTATATTGGATTTGCGATTGAAGACAAATTTGTGGTAGGTTATGGTTTAGATTATAATGAAAAATACAGAAACTTACCATATATTGGATACATAGAATGAAAAGGTATAAATTGAAGGAGTTTTTATGTTTGATATTGAAGAGGAACTAAAAAAATTGCCAAATCAACCAGGGGTTTATGTTATGAGAGACAAAAATGATACCATTATTTATGTGGGAAAAGCGATTTCTCTCAAAAATAGAGTAAGGCAATATTTTAGGAAGACAGATAAGACACCAAGAATTGAGAAAATGGTTAGTCTAATTGACCACTTTGAATATATTGTAGTAGATAATGAAGCAGAGGCATTAATTTTGGAATGTAATTTGATTAAGAAAAACAGACCAAAATTTAATGTCTTATTAAAAGATGATAAAACTTATCCATATATCAAAATTGATTTAAATCATGATTATCCGAGTGTATTTATTACGAGAAGAATCGTAAAAGATGGCTCTAAATATTTTGGACCTTATGCCAATCCAGGAGCAGCCAAAGAAATGGTCAATTTTATCAAAGAAAAATATAAAATACGCCAATGTAAAACTTTGAAAGAGAGAACAAGACCATGTTTAAATTATCATATAAAAAAATGTTTAGCTCCCTGTATGAAATATATTAGCAAAGAAGAATATCGTAAACAAATAGATGAGATTATTGACTTGTTAGAGGGGAAGACAGAAAAATTAATCAAAGAATTAGAAGAACAAATGCGGAGAAGCTTCACAAAAACTAGATTTTGAAAAAGCAGCCTATATAAGAGATAAAATACAAGCAATTGAAAGAATATCAGCAAAACAAAAAGTATCTAATATATCCGAAAATAATATTGATGTAATAGGAATTGCAAAGTCAGATTTAGAAATATGCATTGAAATTTTCTTTGTTAGAGGTAGCAAGATGATTGGAAGAGAGCATTACTTTTATAGTGATTTAAGAGATATGGAAGATAAAGACATTTTAGCGGGATTTATCAAACAATATTATTTAGACAATCCTAATATTCCCAATAAAATTATGATAAAAGAAGAGATAGAAGACAAGCGAGCAATAGAAACATGGTTATCCACAATGTTAGGTAAAAAAGTGGAAATCAAGACACCAAAAAAAGGTGAGAAATTGCGTTTTGTGGAAATGGCAGAAATGAATAGCAAAGTAACTTTAGAAAACAAAGAAAAAGATAAGAGTGAAATTTTAATGGAACTAAAAGAGGTTTTAGAATTAGATAAATTGCCAAGAAAAATTGAAACTTATGATATTTCTAATTTGTCTGGAGAGTATATGGTTGCTGGAATGTGTGTCATGCAAGATGGGGTAATTAAAAAGAATTTATCAAGAAGGTTTAAAATCAAAACAGTATTTGGTCAAGATGACCCAAGATGTATGGAAGAAGTAATTATCAGAAGATTAAAGCATTCCATAGAAAATCCGAAGGGAGGATTTGGAAATCTTCCAGATGTGATTTTTGCTGATGGTGGTATTACCCAAATTAGGGCTGTTAAAAATGCGATTCAAAAAGTAAATGCTGATTTTGGGGATGGAGGAAAAAATCAGGATATAGAGGAGGCATTAAAAATTCCCGTTTTTGGAATGGTAAAAAATGATAAACACCAAACAAGAGCATTGATGGATGAAAACAGAAAAGAGTTAAAAATTTCTCAAAATTTGATGAATGTAATTACAAAATTTCAAGATACTGTACATGATACAGCGATTAGCTATCATAGAAAGTTAAGAGATAAAGAAATGACAAAGTCAGAGTTAGATGAAATTACTGGTATTGGTGAGGTTAAGAAACAAGCCTTACTAAAACATTTTGGTAGTGTAGAAAAGATAAAAGAAGCAAGTATCAAAGAATTGATGGAAGTAAAAGGAATTAGTGAAGCAATTGCTAAAAAAATTCTTGGCAAAGAACAATAGAGGTTTGATTTTAATTTCCTATACAATAACAAAGCAGAGAAGAGTTTCCCCTTCCCTGCTTTGTTACGCATATGTTTTTATATATACGTTTTGCGTTGTTTCCTTAAAAAGGATGCAATGCAAAGACCTGCTGGGAAATTTAATTTCCCACGCTTTCTCTGGGTGTATAAATAGGAATAAATAAATCCTACTATACCTCCAATAGTGAATAAAGTTGCGAAGGCTAAAACAATTGTTACAACAATTTTTTTTACCATATCAACCTCCTTATAGATGCATAGGGGAAATCCCCACATTTAATAACATAAATAATATAACATAATTTTATGGAGTTAACAAGATAAAATTCTCAATATTAGAATAATTTCTTAAATATCAGATAAATAAAAATTAAAAAAATAGGAATATTTACCAAAGGACATGCATATACATATAAGGAAAAAATATAAAGGGGGAAATAGGAATATGGAATATGCAAAAGATGAGATTTTTCAAGTTAGGTATAATACCAAATTAAACCGATTAGAAATAGGAGAGCAAAATTGGATAAATAGATTATGTCAGAAAATAAAAAGACATAAATTACTAACTACTGCCATTATCACATTTATCATGTTTGGAACAATTAATATAGTTATGATAAGTAGCTTCATGAAAATTTTACAAAATATTTAAAATTATAATAGGTAGCAAAATGTATTGATAACAGTGTTACATCGCAACATAAAACAATATGCAAAATTTAAAAGAAGCATTAAAAAGATAAGTCAAAAAAGTAATTTATAAAATACTTTTTTGACTTATTTTTATATACTTTTTTTAAAATTATGTTATAATCATAGAGATAACTAGTAATTTTTTGTTTGGATTGGAGAAATAAAATTGAATAGAAGATATGCTAATAGACATAAATTAAGCAAACCTAATAGTGATTTAATATACATAGTAAAAAGCATTAAGGAAAGTTATTTTAATGGTGATGTTTGTTATTATAATTTTAAAAATGCAAATATTAAAAAATCTACACCAAAAGGTAAAGTTATAATAGATAATAATTATAAATTATTAGGTTTTTATGATTATAGTTGTAAAGTTAAATTGTCTGCGTTTTATGATAAAAATGGTAATATAATAGAATGGTATTTTGATATTGCAAAAGAAATAGGAAAAGAAAATTGTATACCATATGAAGATGACTTATATTTAGATATCGTAGTAAGACCTAATGGAGAAGTTATACTGTTAGATGAAGAAGAACTTAAAGAAGCTTTAAAACGATTTGAAATAACTAAAACAGAATATGAAATGGCTTTTGAAGAGGCTAATAAGTTAATAAAGATATTAAAAGGAAAGAGAAAAAATTTAAAAAATTTTACAGATAAGTACTTAAGGTATTTTGAGAAAATTACATTTTAATTAGTTTTTACCTTAAAAACTTGTAAATGTAAAAATAATTTGATATAATATTTATGTAACCTTTGGGTAATAAACCTATAATTTTTGAGAAAGGACAAGAAATATGTTACCAAGACATCAATTAAAGTGTGGTATTGTGCCACATCCACTCGAAGATGAAGATCTTCGGCAAATTTATTTTTTACTAACCTATGCATGCAATAAGGCATGCCCATACTGTATTGAACCAAATGTGCATTCTGGCAAATATATGAATGAAAAAAAGTTTATTACGGCTATGGGAATTGCAAAGAAATTGGATTTTAAAACACTATATCTTCATGGGGGAGAACCAACAGTCCACCGTGATGTTGTAAAGTATGCAAAGTTGGCAAAAGCGGAAGGATTTCATATTAATATGTTTACAAATGGAATTCATCAAAACATGTTAGAACAGTTAGATGGTATTGTGGATGAGATTCGGTTTTCGTATGAACCTGGTCTAGAATTTATGCTAAAGAATCAATCAGAATGGAAGTCTAGAATTAAACTATACATTATGGCAACAACAGAAAGTTACCCAACAGAGTATAGTTTAATGAAAGTTGTGGATAAAGCTATTAATTTAGGAATGGGAGTAAAAGTTAGAACATTAAACCCTGTCAATCCGTATGCCTATAAATTCCAGTTTGTTCCATATCTACATCGACATTTACTTGAAATGCCAGAAGAAGAGATATTCTGTAATGGAAATAAGGCAGCATATAAAATGACCAATGGCGTTACTGTTCGGTTAGGCAATATGCAACTTAATCCTGGACATTTGAAATATAATGTTGACCCAGATGGGGTTCTGCATAGCCGTTTTACACATTCTAATAAGAATTTGATTGTGCCTGAACATGTCATTGAAGCAGAAAAAACATTGTTTCAACCCTTGATTGAAAGATTAAGGAATATTTGATTTACATTGTTTATAGTTCACCACTGTCCTGCTCATGTATCCTTAAATGAGGTTGCATGAGCTTGTTGGTTTTTATTAACAAAAAATATAATCGAAGCATTAAATGTATTATAATCATCTTGATAAAAATAATTAGAGTAATAAATTATGATTGTTTCAAAGAGAAAAATTATTATTTATATATGTCTCCTTATTCTAACTTTTCTATTATAACACAAAAAAAGTAGCGAACGCAACTACTTATAAAAAATAGTGTCTATTGTGGACTTTTTAGGTCTTGTATGATAAAATAGTACCATTCAAGAAAAGAGGAGGAAAGTAGGTTAGTTAAACTACTAAAAAATATGAAAATAGCAAGTGAATGGAAAGAATATAAAATATTAGATATGGCAGATGGTCAGAAACTAGAAAAATGGGGAGATGTGGTTTTAGCAAGACCAGATCCACAAATTATTTGGAAAGATAAAAGCTATCCAGACAAATGGAAAGAAATCAATGCAACTTATCATAGAAGCAAAACAGGAGGAGGTTCTTGGGAATTTAAAAAGAAAATGCCCAAAGCATGGCAAGTGCGTTATAAAAATTTAACTTTTAATATTAAGCCAATGGGATTTAAACATACAGGACTTTTTCCAGAGCAAGCTGTTAATTGGGATTGGATGATAAATAAAATAAAATCAGCCAAAAGACCAATCAAAGTATTAAATTTATTTGCTTATACAGGAGGTGCCACAGTAGCATGCCTATCTGCTGGAGCATCTGTATGTCATGTCGATAGTTCAAAAGGAATGACAACATGGGCAAAAGAAAATGTTGTATCTTCTGGTTTACAAGATAAACCAGTTCGATTTATTATTGATGATGTAGTGAAATTTGTGACAAGAGAAATTAGAAGAGGGAATCAATATGATGCCATTATCATGGATCCACCATCTTATGGAAGAGGAGCAAAAGGAGAAATTTGGCAATTTGAAAACAATATTTATGATTTAGTGGAATTATGTTCAAAAGTGTTATCAGACAAGCCATTATTCTTTTTAATTAATTCATATACAACGGGAATTTCAAGTAGTGTATTACAAAATATTTTGCATGTAACAGTCGAGAAAAAGTACGATGGAAAACTAGAATGTGGAGAAATTGGACTTCCAATGGAAAATTCAAAATTGGTGTTACCTTGTGGAATTTATGGAAGATGGGAGGGTGAGGTTAAAAAATAATAGCCATCTTGCATCGTTAAAATTCATTCACAATGCGATTCACATTCATTAGTATGCTTTTCTGCCTTGTGAATGAATTTTGCCTAGCAATATAACCATTCTTTTTAGCCTAGGAGATAAGAAATGAAAGTATTATTTGAAGACAATCATATTATTGTAGTAGAAAAAAAGCCCAATATTCCATCTCAATCTGATAAGACAGAAGACATGGATATGTTAACACTTGTAAAGCAATATATTAAAGAAAAATATCATAAACCTGGTAATGTATATTTGGGACTGGTTCATAGATTAGATAGGCCAGTTGGGGGAATTATGATTTTTGCAAAAACTTCTAAAGCAGCATCTAGATTAAGTAATCAAGTAAGAGAAAGAGTTTTTAAGAAGAAATATTTAGCGGTAATAGATGGTAAAATTGAATTAAAGCAAGGGACATTGGAAGACTATTTGTATAAAGATGAAAGAAATAATAAGAGTAAAGTAGTAAGTAAAGAGAAAAAAAATGCAAAATTAGCAAAGCTAGATTATAAAGTATTAAAATACAATGAAGTAAAAAATTTAAGTTTAGTAGAAATTAATTTACAAACAGGAAGGCATCATCAAATAAGAGTACAATTATCTCATTTTGGACATAGCATTTTTGGAGACCAAAAATATGGAACGAGAGGACAAGGAAAACAAATTGCATTATGGGCCTATCAACTTACTATCCAGCATCCAATTACAAAAGAAGAGATAACTTTTGAAGATTTGCCAGAGCCTGTTGGAACATGGTGCATTTTAAAGGAAGAGATGTAAAAATTCATAAGAATAAAGAATATAGTTACTTTTTTCTTTTTAATAGAGCGGTAGCATAGAAAAAGTAAAAATTTCTAGGAAATTTCAAAAAGTATTTGCATTTTGGAAAAAATTATGTTACAATATCGAAGTATAAAGCGGAATTAAGATTTTCTACACAATAAAATTGCTAGACAATCGAACTCTCGCATAATTAATTTCTATATCAAGTGCTTGTAGCACTTTCCTAGAACTTAAATAAAAAGTGAGAAACCGTAGGGAGGAAGAAAATAAATGGAAATAGCAAAAGGAATACTAATTGTAATTTACTTTATGGTGGCACTTGTATTAATCATATTAACATTAATACAATCAAAAGATGATGCAGGATTATCATCTACCATAACAGGTTCATCAACCAATAATTTCTTTGAAAAAAACAAAGGAAGAACCAAAGAAGGAATGCAAAAAAGATGGACAATTATATTAGCAGTAGTATTTGCAATACTAACCATAGCACTAGGCATATTATATATGGCGTAAAAAAGTAGTAAAAGGGCGGTTTTATTTAAAAACTTGCTCTTTTTAATTAAGTGTTAAGTGGCTAATTTGGGACAGGCACACTTTAGCCATTAAAAATTGATATTTTCTATTAATGTTATAAAAAAAACTTATATTTAGGCAAATTTTATATTCAATGGCTAAAGTGTGCCTGTCCCAAATTAGCCAAAAGGAGAAGAAGAGAATGACAAAAAAAGAAGAACAAGAGCTGAAAATTTTAGAATTCATGAAAGACAAAGACTATGTGCCAATGAAAGCAAAAGAAATAGCCATGATAATGAGAGTACCCAAAAAAGAATATGGAGATTTTTTAGAGGTACTTGGAAATTTAGAATTAAATTTTAAGATACAAAAAAATAGAAAAAGTAAGTATCGATTAGTAGAAAAAACTTATTATGATGGTATCTATCGAAAAAATCAAAAAGGGTTTGGATTTGTAAGAATAGACAATCAAGAAGATGAAATCTATGTAGCCAAAGAAAATTCATTAAATGCTCTAAATGGAGATAGAGTTTTAATTGAAATTATAGAAGAAGAAAACAAAGTAAAAAGTGCAGAAGCGAAAGTAGTTAAAATCTTAAAACATGAGAAAGATACCATAGTAGGAATTTTCCAAAACAACAAAAATTTTGGTTTTGTAGTACCAGATGATAGGAACTTTGGAACCGATATTTTTATAGCTAAAAAAGATATGGGAAAAGCAAGAAACAATCATAAAGTTTTAGTGAAAATAACGAAGTATCCACAAAATGGAAAAAAAGCAGAAGGAAAAATTATAGAAGTATTAGGAAATGTCAATGAAGCAGGAGTGGACATGTTATCACTTATCAAAGAGCACAATTTGCCATCTACATTTCCAGAACTAGTTGTGCAAGAAGCAAAACATTTTGCAAATAAAGTAGATAAAAAAGACATTCCGAATCGAGTCGATTTTCGAGACCGAGAAATCTTTACAATTGATGGAGAAGATGCAAAAGATTTAGATGATGCCGTTCGAGTGGAAAAATTGAAAAATGGAAATTACAAATTGGAAGTACATATTGCAGATGTAAGTTACTATGTAAGAGAAAATAGTTTATTAGATCAGGAGGCTATTTTAAGAGGAACTAGCATTTATATGCTAGGAAGGGTTATTCCTATGCTTCCAAGAGAATTATCGAATGGCATTTGTAGTCTAAATGCAGGAGAAGATAGATTTACTTTATCTTGTATCATGGAAATAGACCAAAAAGGAAATGTAATATCTTCTGAAATCGTAAAAGGAATCATTAATGTAACCCAAAGGATGAGTTATACAGATGTTCAAGCAATTCTAGATAAATCAAATGAACAAACGATGAATCGATATAAGCCTTATATTTCTTATTTTAAATTAATGGAGGAACTAGCACAAATATTGAAGAATAAGAGAATGGAACAAGGCTATTTAAATTTAGACATTCCAGAGAGTAAAATAGATTTGGATATGGATGGAAGAGTAACCCAAATAGCTAAATACGAAACTACTTTTGCCCATGAAATCATAGAGCAATTCATGTTAACAGCGAATGAAACCATAGCGGAAAAATTCTTTTGGTTAGAAGCCCCCTTCATTTATCGTGTTCATGAAGATCCAGACCTTGAAAAAATACAAGAATTAAATAAATTTTTATTTAACTTTGGGCTAAAAATAAAAGCCAATCAAGATAATATTTATCCCAAAGAATTTGCTAAAGTATTAGAAGAAGTAAAGGGAAAAGAAGAAGAAAAAGTAGTATCGAATTTAGTATTAAGGACACTAAAAGTAGCTAGATATGAAGCCAAAAACAAAGGACACTTTGGAATTGCAAGTAAATATTATTGCCATTTTACTTCGCCAATTAGAAGATATCCTGACTTATTTATCCATAGAATGATTTCAAAATATTTAGAAAAAAACTACGATGTTTCTGAAAAATGGGTAGAGGAGCAAAAAATACAAGCAGAAGAGAGGGCGAAACAATCTTCTGAAAGAGAAAAAATTGCCACAAAAGTAGAAAGAGAAGCGGAAGACCTAAAAAAAGCAGAATATATGGAAAAAAGAATAGGAGAAGAATACGAAGGAATTGTTTCATCTGTAACTTCATTTGGAATCTTTGTAGAATTAGAAAATACAATTGAGGGTCTGATTCGATTTGAGGATTTAGGAGATGAATATTTCATCTATGATGAAGACAGAAAAAGACTAATCGGAGAAAGAAGTAATAAAACCTATAAAATAGGGGACAAAGTAACGATACGAGTAAAAAAGGCCAGCAAATTATTAAGACAAATCGACTTCGAATTAGTTTAGGGACAATTTAGGATGTTTTCTTATAGCGAAATATATAAAGAATAGTGACAAAATTAATAAATTTTGTAGTTGTTTGATAAAACCAATCAAGATACAATGACACATAATGAAAAAGAAAGATAATTTTTTAAGATAATATTTTAATTAAAGGCTATTTCAGAAAAGATACTGAAATAACCTTTATAATTTAGTACATCCAAACCATAATATTAGAAAAGATAACAACTAAAACGGAAAAAGTAATAATGGTAATACCACCAACCTTATTTTTTATGGTGTTAATTTCATACAAAGCATAACCAATAGTTCTTAATAGAATATACAAACTAATTATTAAAAACAATACATGATATATAATATTTGTCAAAGCAATTTCTTCCTTTCATTCATTTTAAGTTTCAGTAAGTAACATACTAGATTTAATAGAAGTATTAACTTCTACTTCAAAAAAGGCATTCTGAAAATTATCACACCAGTTATAATTTTCGTATTCTTGTGTTGTGAAAAAGTTACCTAAAGCATGTTTTCCAAAGCCATTGATATCTGATTTGAATTCTTTTGAAGTTTTATATAAATAATCAGAAAATACGGATTCTAGATATTTATTACAAGTTTCGGAAATATTTTTCAGAAGTTCTGGTTCTAAATATTGAGAGCTATTAGTCATAGAATAAATCCTTCCTATAAAAGCAGATTTTACTTTAATAAAAGGCGAAGTAGTAGAGGTATCGATATCAACTTTTGTGCTTTTATTTGGATAGAGATAAATGTCGATATAACCATTCGTATCATCAGGATCTGGAATGGATATTAAAAAGCGATCAACACGGTTATGAAGAGCTAGATAAGTAGTTGTTTCTAAAGCACAGAGTTCTCCCACTAATTTATCATCTTTAAAAGCAGCAATACCAATGTTTTCAGAACCATTTTCACCTTCAATAGGAGTTTGATTTGATTTTACATTGTAATTTTCTTGAATATGATTGTTTCCTTGATTTTCTGGTTTTTCTGTTGAAATTCCTCCTAAAATAGCAACTGGTTCACAAGTTTTACAAATAATAGCATTAAAGAAATCACCAATGGTAGCATTTGGCTTTAAACCAGTATATTTACTTGAATTGGTAAAAATTTCATAGTATTTTGAAATTAAATTTTCAAGTTCAGGAGAGGTTTGCTCCATATAGAATTTAGCATTGCATTTACTAACAACAATGTTAGCAGAAGGTCTTATTTGCGTGTCATTGATTAAGGTGTAAATTTCTTCTGAAATACCTTCTTGGGCAAGTTCTTCTGAAAAAATAATAACTTTGCAATGAGATAGATTCAATTCTTTCCCTATATAGCTATCCATCAAATTAACAGCAGTACTGAAAGAAGGTGCTGTTACGGTATCCATTACAGTAGGCGTTTTTTCGGTTGAGCCAGATTCAGTAGATTTTGAAGTGGTAGAAAATTGAAAACTTACTTCCAAATTATTATCTTTTCCTTTATCAATACCAATAACAAGAACATAAGCCAAATTATCCATACTAAGTGATAGGTAAGAGCTTGAAAAAGCAATGGTAAAAACAAGAATTAAAATAAGAATAAATAAATTTCGTACAATTTTATTCAAAATAAACCTCCTTTCGATTTAATATTGTCAATTTAAGAGAAAATATATTATTTTGGCATTACTTATTAAGAAAGAAACGAAACAAGCGAGAGTGAGTGAGGGGGATTACTGTGAATTTAGGTTCAATTTTTTTACTTTCTTTTTCATAAGGTTAGCTAAAAGCAAAATACTAAAACTTAAAATAAATGTAATGCCAATAACCAAATAAGGATAAATTTCTGTTTCAAATTTGTCAGAAAGAGCATAATTTTTAGGTACTAGAGCAATAGCAAAAATAAGTAGTCCAAAAATATCAATTAAAGGCTTTTTGTTTTCGATGTTCGTAAGTTTTTTTAAAATATTCATAGCAAATTTACTAGTGATACTTAAATAACAAGCATAAGCTAAAATCCATATTAACAAGAAAATAGATTCGAGCCTTTGAAAAAAACTACCAAATTCTATATATCTTGTGGCATTGTACAAAGGTGTAATTTCATTTGAATTCATAACAAATGGAAACATAAATAAAAGTGTTGCTACACATAGGATTAAGTAAATAGCGGATATGGCAATTGATAGTAAGGCTATTTTTTTCATTTTTTCAGGCTTTTTTAAATAAGGTGGTAAGAAATATAAAAAACTAATTCCACCAAAAGCAGCTAAATTGCCAAGTCCTAGTACAAAAGTATTAAATAGACCATCTCCAAAAATAGGAAAGGCTCTTTCAGGAACAAATTTATTCATGTTAGCAAAAAATAAAAAAACAATACTAGCTAAAACTAAAGGGACAATTAGTAAATTTGTTTTTAAAGAGGCATTAAAGTCAAGTCTGTTAGCGGTACAAGTGGCAAGAATAAATAGAGCAATGATAAATAGAATATTGGTCATGGGGTAGTAAATTATTTTTATACTTTCACAAAAGTTTCTTAATAAAATACTAGAGCTAATTAAGAAATATAGGATAAAAATAATACCAACTATATTTTTTAAGACTTTACCACCTAAATACTCGGAAATATCAATAATGTCACATCCTCCAAAATTTTTCATAAGCCTAACTATTAAGTAAGAGAACAAGATGGCTAAAATGCTAACAAAAATTAAATTAAGAATGGTAGCAGATTTGGTAAAAACTAAAATTTCTCTAGGCAAGGATGAGATAGTATGGGTAATAATAATGGTGAGAACTAGCATAATAGCTTCCATTGTACCAATTTTAGATTTTGTCATAAAAACTCCTTTCGATTTTGATTCTTCTTTAAAAAATTATCTATTTTTCTTTTTTATAATATTTCCATTTCATAGAAAATTTAGATTGGTCTTTTTCTCTTTTAGAAGCGATATAAGAAGGTCGATACTCTCTTTTCCAAATAGGGTTAAGCAAATAGCCATTTCCATTCGAATTCGTATTGGGAGCAAAAGGAGTTGTATAAGAAATACCAAAAGACCTTAAACTACAAACAAGGCTAATATACACAAATAAACCGAGAGAAATACCCAAAAAGCCAGCCATAAATCCAAGTAAAACAAAGGCGAAGCGGAAATATCTTAAATGAAAGCCAAAAGAGAAATCAGGAATGGCAAAAGAAGCAATACCAGTCATGGCAACAATAATAATTAAAATAGGACTTACAATACCAGCACTAACAGCAGCTTGTCCTAACACTAAAGCACCAACAATACCAATGGTAGGACCGATGGCAGAAGGGACACGAAGTCCTGCTTCACGAATTAGTTCAAAAGAGACTTCCATCAAAAGTATTTCTACAATGATAGGAAAAGGTACATTTTCTCTGGAACTTAAAATAGAATAAAGTAGTCCAGTTGGCAGAATTTCTTGATGAAAACTAGTAATAGCAACATATAATCCAGGCAATAGTAAAGTAATAAAAGCTGCTAAAAACCTAAGACATCTTAAAAAATTTGCAAAATTGACTTTCATATTAGTATCTTCTGGAGAGGTCAAAAAATCTATTAAAATAGAAGGCATAATAATACCATAAGGAGTACCATTAACAATCACAATTACTCTACCTTTTAATAAATATTTGGCTGCTTTATCTGGTCTTTCAGTAGAAATTGTTTCAGGAATTCCCAAAGCATTCGATTCCACCAATAATTGTTCTAATTCTCCAGCAGAAAGCAAAGAATCTATTTCTAAATTATTTAATCTGTATTTTACTTCGTTTACTAAATCAGAATTGGTAATATTTTTCATATAACAAACAGCACATTTTGTTTTAGTGATTTTACCTACTTCTAAATTTTCAATGATTAAATTTTCATTATTAACAATTCTTCTAATTAAAGAAGTATTGGTTCTAATATTTTCAACAAAAGCCTCATGAGGTCCTTTAATCACAATTTCATTATTAGGACTATCGACACTTCTTTGTTTAAAACCTTTGACTTCAATATCAAAAGCAAGATTTAAAGTATCCACGAATAAAGCACAATTTCCGTGAATTGATACCGGTTGGCAACCTCATCAAAATCAGTTACTTTTTTAACCGCATTTTGAGGCATTAAACAGCCTATTAAGTAATTAGATAAGTCAAACTTTTTTACCTTTCGAACCGTGATATTGTTGGCAACTGCTTCTGAAATTACTTTGTTTTGCGTTCCATCATATAGGTTGCTTTTATTTCTAAGCATTAAAGGTTCTAAAATGAATTTATCCATAATTTCAGAATCTACCATACCATCAATGTAAACTAAAAAGGCATTGTATTGCTTGCCTCTGGCATTAATGGTGAATTCTCTTAAAATAACATCACTATTGATTAATAAATTGTATTTGGTTCTCATGTATTCTATATTTACATTTAGGCTAGGAAAGATGTTTACTGTTTTTTCTGTTTCCGACTCTATTGTAGTTGCTTGGTTATCGTTGATTTCTTCTGTTCCGAGAGTTTTCTGGTAAACTGAAGTTGTATTCTACTGGCGGATTGTAAGCAAACATTGAATGAAATAAATCTTTAAAATTCATAATTTTCTCCATTTTTAGTTTTTATTAGTATTTCTCAAAAAAGTTAGAAATATACTAGTTTTTATAATAAAAAAATGATATAATAAAAAAGAGTAAAAAACAAAGGAGAAACACTATGAAAAGTAAATTAACAACAGCGATTATGACAATTGTTATCTTTTTAATTATTGGAGTTTTTGTAGTATTTGGAATTATTTTATGGGATGAATTTGTAAAACTAGAAACTTCTCTACAACCAGAGAATGTAAAAACGCTTATTTCTGAAAATACCAATACCATAAATGAAGACATTAAAGCACCACAATTGATAGAAAACCCATTTGATAAAATAAAAGATGGAAACAATCAAGCAAGTGAAGTAGACTATTCTAATATAACGATTAATAAATATTTTTATAATCAATTAGAAGAGTATGCTCAAACTATATATAGAGCTTTTGAAATGAATAAAGAAAACATGAAGACTGGTACTTATGAAGTAGAATTAGGAAGTTCTTTTAGTTCTTTATTAAACGAGGATAATGGTCAAGAATTATTAGGACAATATTATCAATCAGCAATTGAAGCATATACTTACGATAATCCAGATGTATTTTATTTAAGTCCCAATAAAATGTACTTAAATATTGAAACAACTACAAAGGGTAAAAATGTTACTTACAATGTCTATATTAATAGTGGAGAAGAAGCGAATTACTTAATAGATGAGTTTTCTTCAAAAGAACAAATAGATAAGGCAATGAATCAAATAGAACAAATTAGAAATCAAATTTTACAAAATAGAAGTGATGATACTTATGCTAACATTAAAATGGTACATGACTATTTAGTTGAGAATATTGAATATGATACAACGATTTCTAAAGATAATATTTATAATATTTATGGAGCAATGATAAATCATGAAGCTGTATGTGAAGGTTATGCAAGAAGTTTTAAATATTTAATGGATGCTTTTGGCATACCATGTACATTAGTTATTGGAAAAGGGACCAATACAGAAGGAAAAACCGAAAATCATGCTTGGAATTATGTACAAATTGACAACAAATGGTATGCCGTTGATAGTACATGGGATGACCCAGTATCTTCGATGGGATGGATAAGTAAAAGTTCTAAATATCGTTATTTTCTAAAAGGTTCCAATGATATGATAAAAGATCATATACCAAGTAGTCAATTTACAGAGGGAGGAAAGATGTTTAGTTATCCGCCTTTAAGTAGTTCAAATTATAAATAGAGAAAATAAATTAAGGAAAGGTAGCAGTTATTTGCGACCTTTTTTCTGTAAAAGGTAAATATGTCAAGCTTTAAATTTTTCTAAATTTGCATTTAGTAGGAAATTTTAAGCTTGATTTTTTTATAGAATAGGTTCTAATTAGAAAACATCCAGCATAAAATAAAGATGTCCAATTTTTCATTCATTTTTTATTAAGGAATAAATAGAAATAAAACATTTAACAAGACTAATAAAAAATGAAAAAAACTACATAAAAAATACACATAAACACTTGACAAATTATGGTAAACCATTTATAATAGAAGTGGTTATGTTGACGGACGAAAAATCAATAATTTTTTTAGGAGGTATAAAGTGAAAAATTTTAAAATTTTATCAGTCGCAATGATATTTATGGCTATCGTATTAATGGTAGCAACAAGCGTATTTGCTTACGCAGGTGTAGGAGATGTGGATCCAGAATATAAAATCTCTATGCCAAGTTCATTATCAAATGGAGAAGGAAGTGTTTCTGGAGTATCTGGAAACATAAGTTACCAATTTGTAGAAATTTCAGAAGCAAAATATGCTACTATAAAAAAATTGGAAGCACAATATGACTTAATCGAAGTGTATGTAAGCTATGCTGCTAATCCAACAGATGAAGGATTAACAAATAAATATAATACAGCATGTGACAAATATGAGGCTCAATATGGAAAAGGAAGTGTTACTGAAGTATTAAGTCACTATGGTGTAGATGCAGAAATTTTAACACTATGTAGAAATGAATGGATTGCTGAATTAACAGATTTTAATGCAAGCAATTGGGAAACTTCAAATGGTAATAAGATTTCTATCGATTTATCAACTTTCGAAGGAACAAAATACTTTATCGGTTGGATTAAAACAGCAGATGGAATCTATGATGCAGAAGCATACCAAGTAACTGGTACGAAAGTAGAAGACCAAGAACCAAATAAAGATCCAGCAGAAGAACCAGACAAAAAACCAACTAATACAAATGATAACACGCCATCAACAAAAACAGAAAATACTACTAAAAAAGCGGATAATACAACCACTTCAAAAACAATACCAAAAACAGGTATTAGTAGTACATTATTAGTATTATTATCATTAGCTGGAGCATCAACAGGAGTTTCATACATAAAATATAGAAAAATAAAATAGAGTAATGAATAATAAAAGAAAGAATACTAGAAATTAAACTAGTATTTTTTCTTTATTTAGAAACTATTGTCGAATTGTGTAGACATAAAGAATTGACAAAACTGTATAAAAATGGTACAATTAAGATATGTGAGATGGTATAGTCTCAAGACTATATTTTCCCGTATTGGGAGAAAGGAGAGATTTAGTAACATTAGTAACTGTATTAACCCGTTTTTTATAAGCAAAAAGAAAGGAGAGTCAAAATATGACTAATACAAATTTTAAACGGATTAAAAGAAACATTATCGCATTAGCGGTAGCAATGGCAACAATTATTGGTAGTGTAGCTCCAGCTACGCAGACCGTACAGGCAGCAGTTTATCAGAGTTCCATCATATATGATGGAGAAGGCGAACTGACCAAGACCTTGACAACTGGGCAGAAGGCAGCAATATCTGTATCAGATTCGATTATCAATATTACTGTTGATGGAGAAAAGTATGGATATTACAATACCAAGTGCGTGGGAACATGTACGATAGCGGCAGATGATTTGCTACACATCTTCTGGCACACAGGTCATTACTATGTTTATGACTTGAGGGAATCGGGTATGTTTATCAAAGCATACAAAGACAGCAGTCAGAAGTACTGTTCGGAAGACACGAACGGAGCAACAGAGGTTCTTGGAACATCAACACCAAATGTGAACTTACACAGTTCAATTATTGATGGAACTTATTTCTATCAGTATGGAAAAACTGGCAAGAAAGCATTGATGACAAGATCAGAATTTACGAATATCGTAGATCCGCAGCCGGAAGAACCCAATCAGCCAACAGAACCGGAAAATCCGGATAAGCCGGATAAACCGACAGAGCCAACTCAGCCGACAGAACCGGAAAATCCGGATAAACCAACTATCGACATTACAATTAATATCAATAAGCCAATATTAGGCTCTGGAAACACAACAAATGCACTTACGAAATATCCTGATAGAACTGTAAATACGAAACCTAATAAAAGAGGTTGGATAAAAGTAAAGTTTTACCAGGGTGGTGTTTCTCCAAAGCAGTACACATCCTACACAAAGTTCAATAAGAAAAAAGGGATTATGACCTTTAACAAGTTGAGGTTTACTAAAATAGTGGACTGCGGGTATATCAGCGAGACGAGAAATGTCTATTTTCTGAAAAGGAAAAAAGGAAAAATATGCGAACTGTATACATTGCCACGAAATGCCAAAAGGCGAACGCAGATGCGCAAAATTCCTGGAAAGTATGTTTCTGTACAGAAAAATACTTGGGGAATGGCTACAAAAGCAACCAAATCGAATGGAAACATTATTGACTTGGTAGCAAAGGACAAAAAATTCAATAAAAAATAATTGTTGTTACTAAATCTCACAAAACAGAAAACCAACCCAAGCATTTATTGGGTTGGTTTTCTGCATGTCTTATAAATTTATAATATAATACAAATTAGACCGCCACTACCTTCATTCACAATACGTTCTAGTGTTTCTTGCAGTTTCATTTGGGCATCTTCTGGCATTTTTGACAGTTTTGTTTGTAGACCTTCGTTGACAAGTTCGTGTAAGCTTTTTCCAAAAATATTAGATTTCCAAATTTCTTTTGGATTATTATCAAATTCAGAAAGTAAGTAATTAACCAATTCTTCGGATTGTTTTTCAGAACCAACAATAGGAGATACTTCCGTTTCTACACAAGTTTTAATTAGGTGAATCGATGGTGCTTTTGCCTTCAATTTAACACCAAATCGAGAACCTTGTTTAATCATTTCTGGTTCTTCTAATTCTAAATCTTCAATACAAGGTGTTACAATACCATAACCTTTGGCTTCTACTTCCTCTAGTGCATAAGCGATACGGTCAAATTTTTTCTTTGTCTTTGACAAGTCAGAAATAATACTAAATAAATCTCCTTCATTGGTAACATCAACATTGGTAATTTCAGAAAGAATTTGATAGAATAATTCTTCTTTTAAAGTAATTTCAACTGTTACATTACCATCGCCTAGGCGAATATCTTCAATCGAAGTTTTAGCAATAATTTCAGTTTGTTTGATGGTATCAACACAACTAGAAACATCTTTTAAAACATGAACATCAGTAAAAGCATTTCTAATTTCGTTATATAATTCTGTTTTCAAAGGATGTTCAAATTCCAAACCATCAATCCAACGAGGGAATTTAATTTGAATTTGTTCAACTGGAAATTCATATAAAACTTTTGAAAACATGTTATTAATATCATCAATACTTAAGTATTCACAATTGATAGGCATAACCGTGGTATGATATTTATCACTTAATTTATCAGCTAATTCTCTAGTATAACTAGAATTAGGGTCATCTGAATTTAAAAGAATAATAAATGGTTTGTTTAAGGCTTTTAATTCACTAACAACTCTTTCTTCTGCTTGAATATAATCTTCCCTTGGAATATCGGTAATAGAACCATCTGTTGTAACCAAAACTCCAATGGTAGAGTGTTCATCAATTACTTTTTTTGTTCCAATTTCAGCAGCTGTTTCAAAAGGAATTTCTTCATCAGACCAAGGTGTTTTTACCATTCTAGGCATGTCATCTTCTAAATAACCAATCGCATTATCTACTAGATAACCGACACAATCCACTAATCTAGTTTTGAATTTTAAATTATTGTCAAGGGTAATTTCAATGGCTTCATTTGGTATGAACTTTGGTTCTGTTGTCATTATTGTTTTTCCACCAGCACTTTGAGGTAGTTCATCTTTTGCCCTTTCTTTTTTGTATTCATTATCAATATTTGGGATAACTAATAAATCCATAAATCTTTTAATAAAAGTAGATTTACCAGTTCTGACAGGACCAACCACTCCCACATAGATGTCACCATCTGTCCTTTTTGCGATGTCTTCATACAATCTTGTATTTTCCATCTATATACCTCCTTATACTTTAATCATCTTGCTTTGTTATTAATCAAAATGCTTGTTCTTAAATAACTTTAGTTAAATATATGGGACATTTTTTTAGAATATGACAAGTTTTAATGAAAAACTTGATAAATAGAAGCAAATATGATAAAATCGCATATAATATAGAAAAATTAAATTATGGCATGATAACTGAAAGGAATGGGAAAAGGATGGATAAGACACAAGATACCATAGAACTATTGAGAATATATAAGCAAGAACATATTATAAAATTATTGAATCAATTAGAAGGAAAAGAAAAAGAAGAACTAATCGAACAAATTAACAAGATAGATTTCCATCAAATTATGGAACTTTATGATAATACCAAAAGAGAGATAGAAATAAAAGAAAATAAAATAGAGAATATAGCCTATTTAGATAAAGCTAAATTATCCAAAGACCAAAAGGAAGAATTTGATAGTTTAGGAGAAATAGCTATTAGAAATAAAGAATATGCAGTAGTTACTATGGCAGGAGGACAAGGAAGTAGACTTCGGACATAATGGACCAAAAGGAAGCTTTAAATTAGATGTTTATGGAAAAGGAAAGTATCTATTTGAAATATTAGCAGAGAACCTAAAAATAGCCAACAAAAAATACGAAGTAATCATTCCATGGTATATCATGACAAGTAGAGAAAATCATGAAGATACAGTAGCTTTTTTAGAAAAAAATAACTATTTTGGATATGATAAAAAAAGTGTTGTTATCTTTACACAAAGTGAATTACCATTAGTAGATGTAGAGGGAAAACTTCTAATTAACAAAGATAAGAAAATAAAAGAAGCATCTGATGGAAATGGAGGGACTTATAGTTCTTTAAGAAAAAGTGGATGTCTAGCAGATATGAAAGAAAAAGGGATTAAGTGGATTTTTATAGGAAGTGTAGATAATGCTTTATTAAAAATGGTAGACATTACATTATTGGGAATGGCAATGAAACAAGGCGTTCAAATTGCTTCTAAATCAGTTGTGAAAGCAAATCCAAACGAAAGAGTAGGCGTATTTTGTAGAATGAATGGACACCCAAAGGTAATAGAGTATACAGAACTTCCTCCAAAAATGGCACAAGAAGTAGATGAGAATGGGGAATTAAAATACGGAGAATCTCACATTATGTGTAATTTATACACAATCGATGCCATCGAAAAAGTAAGTACAGAACATTTAATGTATCATAGTGCTTTTAAGAAAAACTCATACATAGATGAAAATGGAAAAGAAGTGATACCAGAAGAACCAAATTCTTATAAATTCGAATCTTTTATTTTCGATGCTTTTGAATTTTTTGATGACATAGCCATATTAAGAGGAAGCAGAGAAGATGACTTTGCACCAGTTAAGAATAAAGAGGGAGTAGATAGTCCTAAAACAGCAAAAGAATTATATGAAAAATATTGGCAAAGACAATGAATCCCCAATTGACCAAAGAAAGGAAAACGAAAATGGAAGATTGTAAAGTTTGTAATTTGTATAACTTAAATGAAACAATAGCAAAAGATTTGCTAAAAAAAGTAGACTATCCATGGGAAGTATTAAGCCAAATTAATGATTACATATTAGAATTAGGAAAGCAATTAGATTTAAATAAATATGACAAAATAGGAGAAGATGTATGGATTGCTAAAACTGCTAAAGTAATGCCAACAGCTTATATTCATGGGCCAACGATTATTGGAGAAAATGCGGAGGTAAGACATTGTGCCTTTATCCGTGGAAAAGTAATTGTGGGAGAAGGGGCAGTAGTAGGAAATTCAACAGAGTTGAAAAATGTTATTTTGTTTAACAAGGTGCAAGTTCCACATTATAACTATGTAGGGGATTCTATATTAGGATATAAAGCACATATGGGAGCAGGTTCGATTACTTCTAATGTAAAATCAGATAAACAGTTAGTAATTGTGAAGAATGGAGATACTAAAATAGAAACAGGTATCAAAAAATTTGGAGCAATGATTGGAGATGAAGTGGAAGTTGGTTGTGGTACAGTTCTAAATCCAGGTACAGTTGTTGGAAAAAATGCCAACATCTATCCATTGTCTTCTGTCAGAGGTGTAGTACCTAAAAATAGTATTTATAAAAATCAAAATGAAATTGTAGAAAAAAGATAATATCAAAGTATAAAGAAAGAAACTATATCAATAATGCTATAAAAACATTATTGATATGGTTTCTTTTTTTTTTAGATTACCTACTACATAGATTGATTTCCAGGAATGAAGTAATCCACAACACCATAGATTAAAGCACCAATAATGGCAGCCATCCAAGAAATTGAATATCCTGCAACAAAGAATTGTGTTACATATAAAACAATCGCTGCTAATGCGAAACCTACAAATCCCTTACCAAAAGGACTAGCATGTAAACCAGTAAATTTGATAACTAAATAATCAATAATTGTTAGGACGATTGCAGCAATTGCTAAAGTCCAAAAACTATTAATGGTAAATCCAGGTGTAAAAAATGCAGTAATGGCTAATACTACAGCAGAGGCAACTAATCTACCAATGATTTGCCATGCAGTAGAACCACCACTTTTTACTTGATTTCCTTGAGCTTCTGACATAAGTCTAACCTCCTTAGAATTAAAATTCATCATGTGATTTTTTCAAAGGTTCTAAAATTATTATTCTCAAAAAGAAAAAAATTATTCAAAAAAATACGTATAAAAAAGTTAAAATTTGTAAAAAATAAATAAAAACGAAAAAAATCATTGTAATCTATTGAATTGTTGACAATATATCAATATTTAAGCAATGACATAAACCATAAAAATATAAGTAGGTGTTTTATATGTTAATTACATTTTTTAGAGCTATCATATTATATATCATTGTTTTAATTGTAATGCGATTAATGGGAAAAAGAGAAATTGGGCAATTACAACCATTTGAATTAGCCATTTCAATTATGATAGCAGACTTGGCATCCATACCAATGACAGAAATAGGAATTCCAATATCAAATGGAATTATCCCAATTCTAGGACTTTTAGTTATGCATTTAATTATTTCTGTTATTAATATAAAAAGTTTAAAAGCCAGAGAGATAATTTGTGGAAAACCAAGTATTTTAATATATCGAGGAAAGATTGATGAAAAAGCATTACGAAAAGAAAGATTTACAATAAATGAGTTAGAAGAAAGATTAAGAGGAAATAATGTAGTCAATTTAGGAGATGTAGAATATGCTATATTAGAAACAAGTGGACAAGTAACAGTCATTCAGAAGCCAGAAAAAAGAACGACAATACCAGAAGATTTTCAAATACAACCAGAATATGAAGGAATTCCTTATGATTTAGTTGTGGATGGAAAAGTAATGGAAAAGAATCTACAAGCTTTGGGAAAAAACTATACGTGGTTAAAAAAACAAGTAGAAAAATTTAAGATGAAGCCAGAAGAAGCATTAGTGGTAACCATAGATGGAAAGGGACAAATTTTCTGCCAGAAAAAAGGTGCTTAAGAAACCAGTGGGGAAAAAGCTAAAGGAGTTAGATATGTTAAAAGAAACAATGATATGTATCATTATTGTAATAGCCATTATCTTTGGCAATAATGTAACACAAAGTTATACAAAAGAGTCAGTAAGTGAATTATCAAGTGAACTTATGACATTAAGGGGAGAATTGACACAAGATAATGTGGAAAATGAAAAATTACGTAAGCAAGCAGAAACAATTTATCAACAATGGGAAAAAAGGCATGATAAGTTAGCTTATTTTATTGAGCATGATGAACTAGAAAAAGTAGAAACAGAATTTATAGCGCTAAAAAGCTATATTGAAACAGAAGATTATGAGGAGTCAATTAGCGAATTGGACAAGAGTGTTTTCATTTTAAAACATATTGAAGATAAGTATGCTTTTAATTTACAGAATGTTTTTTAAGAAATAGAAAATATACTATATGCTAAATTGAATTCTTTGTTAGATATTATAGATTTATTAAAATAGATTGCCGAGAAGGCTTGTGCTTTTCGGCAATCTTGAATTTTTTAATCTCTTTTTTCGCTTATTTCAGCATATTTTTTCAATTTTTCATAAACTAAATAGTTAATCGTACCAGCAGGGAAATGACCATCCTTATCCTTTTTACCAGCTGGAACACCAGTTAGCACTTCAATTCCTTCTTCAATCGTAGAAACAGAATAAATGTGGAATTTCTTATTTTTAACAGCTTCAATAATTTCATCGGATAATTGTAAATTATCAACATTTTGGACTGGTATCATAACACCATGAGAACCATCTAATCCTCTCATTTTACAGATTTGGAAGAATCCTTCAATTTTTTCGTTGACACCACCAATTGGTTGTATTTGACCTTTTTGATTAACAGATCCTGTAACAGCAATGGATTGATTGATTGGAATACCAGATAAACTAGAAAGTAATCCATATAATTCTGTACTAGAAGCACTATCGCCATCTACACCATTATATAATTGTTCAAAACAAATACTAGCTGTTAAGCATAAAGGAATATCTTGAGCAAACATTTCACCTAAATATCCAGTTAAAATTAAGACACCTTTTGAATGTGAAGGACCAGAAATTTCAACTTCTCTTTCGATGTTGATAATTCCGTTTTTTCCAGTATAAGTATTAACTGTGATTTTAGCAGGTTTTCCAAAAGTATAATCACCAATGGTCATTACCGTTAAGCCATTTAATTCTCCTACTTCAAAACCAGAAGTGTTAATTAAAAGGGCATTTTCTTTTATCATTTCTAAATATTTACTATCATATTTTTTAATTCTTTCAATTCTCTCTAGCAAAGCTTTATCAATAAATTTAGCAGTTACTACTTTTGATTTAGACATTTTAGCCCAAGTAGCAGCTTCTCCCACTACTTGTGTTAAGTTATCAAATCGAGTAGAAACTTTGCTATGGCTACCAGCTAATTTAGAAGCATATTCTACTAAACGTGCCATACCAGATTTATCAAGGTGTGGTAAATTTTCATGTTCACAAAATCCATGAACAATTTGAGCTAGTTTTTCAAGATTATCAGAATTAATCAAAGCATCATCTTCAAATTCTACTTTTATTTTAAATAGTTTCTTAAAGTCAGAGTCCATAGCTAGAAGTGTTTGATAGATACTACTATTACCAATTAGAATTACTTTTAAATCCAAAGGAATTGGCTCAGGCTTTAAAGATATTAATGCCATAGAAGAACGTTGTTCAGAGGCATTTTCAATACTTAATTCTTTCACTCTTAAAGCTTTTTTTAAAGCTTCGTAACACATACCATTTGCTAATAAATCTTTTGCTTGGAAGATGATATATCCACCATTAGCACGTTGCATAAGACCTGGTTTTAACATGGTATGGTCAGTTTTTAAAGCCCCATAATAATTTTCATATTCTAAAGTACCAAATATATTAGGATAAGAATAATTAGAATCCATAATAACTGGTGCACCTTCATGGTTTGAATTATCAATAAATAAGTTAACACGATAATTCAAGCAAGGATCTGGCTTTTTTACAGTTGGTCCTTGTTGTGCTTGAGCAGATGAGTTTGTATCATCTTCCAAAAAGGTAGGAACATTTTTTAGAACATCTTGTTTCACATCTGTCAAAAATTTATTAATCTTTTTATTTCTTTTATATTTTGATTTTAAGTAATTGATATGAACGTTAATAGTAAGTAAAGCAATATTAGATTGCCATTCAGAAATCTTTTTATCAGATTGACGTTCAATTTCTTTGATTTGACTAATAGCTTCCATAATTTGTTCTTGTACAAAAACAGACTTTTCTTCATACTCTTGTTTGATAGAATCATCCAATTTTTCAAATTCTTCTTCTTCAATTGCTTTACCATTTACAACTGGCATCATATAAATACCATTTTGAGCAGCTTTTACTTGAAAATTATATTTGGAAGCATCTTGATTTAACTTGTCTAATAAAGCAGAACGTTTTACTTCAAATTCTTGCTTAATTAATGCTTTTTCTTTTTCAAAATCATCATTATTAAAAGTCTTTTTAATATCTTTTCGAATTTCTTTAATGAATCCATCCATAGAATCTCTAAATTCTTTTCCTTGTCCAGCAGGTAATTCGACTGCAATGGGTTCATTTGGATTATCAAAATTATAGATATAACACCAATCAGAAGGCGTCTTCTTTTTAGGAGCAATTTTTTGTAAGTAATTTTTGGTGTACATAGTTTTACCAACACCACTTGGACCTTCTAAATATAGGTTATATCCTTTTACATCTACTTGTAAACCAAACTCTAATGCTTTGATACCACGATCTTGTCCAATTCCTGACTGAATGGCTTCTAATTCTTCTGTTGTTTCAAATTTGAATAAATTAGGATTACAAGTCATTTTTAAATCATGATAACTTAATTCGTTTTTGCTTTTCATTTGTTTTTCATTCCTTTCTCTTCTTTTGATAGTATATCCAATTTAAAAATATTTTATATTAGTTAATTAAAAAAGTAAAGAGAAATTTGTAAAAAAATGATTAAAAAAATATACAAATGTTGCAATTCACATGTTAATTTTCATATTAAATTTATTATATTTTTTCTAAAGTGACAATTCGGGGGAACCAACAAGGATACAAACTGTTACTTTAGTTACAGTTTGTTCGCTGTTGGGAGTCGCTTTAGAAAAAATACTAATAAATTTTATTAATTGCTATTTAAGCTGTGAATTGTAACATATAAATTTTTATTAAGAAAAAATACATGAGACTCATTACTCTTCAGAAACAGAAAAAAATCATACCAAACTGAACAAACCGTTCAAAAACAAAAAAAGTATTGCAAAAAAATAGAATAAAATATATAATAAAAACGATTATAAAATGGAAGAAACCTTCAAGGAAGGATGTTAAAAATATGAATAAAACAAAAAGAAAAATATTTGAAACATCAATGAAATTATTTGCAGAAAAAGGATACGATGCTACCAGTATTGAAGAAATTACGGCGACCGTAGGAGTAGCAAAAGGAACCTTATATTATCATTTTTCTAGCAAAGAAGAGATATTTAACTTCTTGGTAGAAGAGGGGATAAAGCTGTTACAAAATAGTATTGATATTAAAACAGCTAAATTTTCTAATTATATCGATAAAATTAAAGCAATTGTGTTAATTCAAATAAAAATAGTGGTTAAATATGAAGATTTAATCACCATTTTATTGAGTCAATTTTGGGGTCATGAAGCAAGAAACCAGAAATGTCAAAAACATATACTAGAATATATTAATCAAATAGAAAATATAGTAAAAGAAGGAATGGAAGTAGGGCAAATTAAAAAAGGGAATCCACAAGCGATAGCTTCCGAAATTTATGCTTTAATTTGTTCTAGTTTAGTATACAAAACTAGGAGAGAAGAAAAGATAGATACTATGAAATTATTCAAAGAATTTGAAAATACAGTAATAGAAGGGTTGAAAGTAAAATGAGAAAACCAGTTCATAAAATGCCAAAATATGAGAATTTAAAAGAAATGCTTGAAAAATCAGGAGAAATATATGGAGATAGACCAGCTTATCTATTTAAAACAGAAGAACCTGAAAAATTCAAAGAAATTACACATAGAGAAGTAAGAGAAGACATCAACCATTTAGGAACAGCTTTAATTGATATGGGACTAAAAGATAAAAGGATTGCTGTTATATCAGAAAATAGATATGAGTGGGGAGTGGCTTATTTAGCAACAGTAACAGGAACTGGAGTTGTCGTGCCCCTTGATAAAGCTTTGCCAGATAATGAAATAGAAAGCCTGATTTTGCGTTCAGAAGTAGAAGCGATTTTCTATTCCAATAAATATGATAATATTATGAATGAAATAAGAGAAAAGAAAAATAGTAAGGTAAAATATTTTATATCTATGGATTTAGAGAAAGAAACAGATGGAATTTATTCGCAAAGTGAATTAGTAAGCAAAGGGAAACAGTTAATCGAAAATGGAAATAAAGAGTTTTTAGAAGCTAAAATAGACAATGAAAAAATGGGAATCATGTTATTTACATCAGGAACAACAGCAATGGCAAAAGCTGTTATGTTATCGCATAAAAATTTATGTGCTAATTTATTTGATATTGCTTCTACCATTAAAGTAGATGAAAATGATGTATTTTTATCTTTTTTACCATTGCATCATACCTTTGAATGTACAACTGGATTCATTTATCCTCTTTCAAAAGGTTCAGCGATTGCTTTTTGTGAGGGAATTAGACATATTGCAGATAATATCAAAGAATATCATATATCAGTAATGGTTTCTGTACCAATTCTTTTTGAAAGTATGTACAAAAAAGTGATGAAGAATATTGAGAAAAAAGGAAAATTAGAAACCGTAAAAAAAGGAATCAAAATCAGTCAATTTTTATTAAAACTAGGAATAGATATTAGAAGAAAATTATTTAAAGAAATCCATGATAATTTAGGGGGAAGATTAAGGTTATTCGTAGCAGGTGGTGCAGCATTAGATCCTGAAGCAGAAAAGGGATTTAATGAACTGGGTGTTGTGATGTATCAAGGGTATGGATTAACAGAAAGTTCACCAGTAATTGCAGCTGAAGATGATAAATATAGAAGATTAGGTTCAATAGGAAAAGCCTTTCCAAGTTTAGATGTTAAAATAATAAATCCAAACGAAGAAGGTGTTGGAGAATTAGTAGCCAAAGGACCATCTATTATGTTAGGATATTACAATAATGAGGAAGCGACTAAAGAAACATTAGATGAAGAAGGATGGCTACATACAGGTGATTTAGCTAAAATTGATAAAGATGGTTACATTTTTATCTCTGGAAGAAAAAAATTTGTAATTGTTTTAAAAAATGGAAAAAACATTTATCCAGAAGAATTAGAAACGCTAATTAATAAAATAGAAGGAATTAAAGAGAGCTTTGTTTATGGAAAACCAGAAGAAGATGGAGACTATAAAATTTGTGCAAAAGTTGTTTATGATAAAGAATTAGTAGAAGAAGTCTTCGGAACAACGGAAGAAGAAAAAATAAAGGAATGTATTTGGCAAGAGATAAAAAAAGTAAATAAAACAATGCCAGCTTATAAATATATTAGGGAAGTTTCTATTACAGAGGAAGATTTAATAAAAACAACAACACAAAAGATAAAAAGATTTGAAGAAATAAAAACAGTATTAAACTAAAAAATGTGTTTTATCATACTAATAAAAAAGAATGTTTTGCTGAATAACATAGAAAAATTAAGATTTTGTCGAATACAAAAATAAAATGTAATATTTTTGTAATATTTGCGTAATAAAAAAATAAAAAAAAATTATACAAAATTACTTGTAGTTTTTTGTTAGTTAATGTATAATGATAAATGAAGAAGATAAAATCAAGTATGCGTAAGATAAAAGGAGGTACTTTTGCAATGTCAAAATCAGGCATAGTAAATGTGAGAATGGTCATCACAGAAGAAAAAATCTTATCCAATATAGATAAAATTCAAAAATTAATTAATCCAAAAAGTAAAAAGCAAATCGTTCAACTAGAAGATGATTCTTACTTTAAAGATTTGATTGAGTCCATAAAAACATATTTAATAGAATATCCAAAAAAGAAAAACTTTCCACCAAGTGTATATAAGGCAGCTTATGGATTAGTTGAATTTGCAACCAATCAATTTGAAGAAAATACTAAAAAAATTGAAGAATTAATTAGACAAAGAGAACAAAACATAGGACAAGCAAGTAGGTTAAAAGGATTATTAGAAGCAACAGAAATAGAAACAAGAGAAAAGGAATGGAAAGAAAAAGTAAAAAAAGCAGAAGGTGTATTTTCTGAAGATATGATAGAAACTTTGACTATTGTAGGAAAAGCAAAAGATGCAGAATCAGAAGATTATCAAGATGCTATTAAATTATTAAATGCTAGAATTAACAATTTAGAGACAAACTTACATATTGAAATTGATATGGAAAGAATTGAAGATAGATCAAAAGCATTAAGTTATATTGGAATTGAAATAGCAGATGCTCTAAAATCAATCCCAACACCAGTTGAAGAAATACAAGAAAATATAGTGACAGAAGAAGTACAACAAGTAGCAACAACAGCAGCACCAGTAGTAGAACAACAACAATATGCTCAAGAAACTACATTTGAAGCAAAACCAAGTTTATGGGAAAGAATTAAAAATAGTAAATTTATAAGGGCTGTAAAAGCAATTACAAAAATTAAAATTGTTATAGATTATTCAGATGCACTTCCAGAAGGAAGAGGAGAAAATCATTAATAGAAAAAGAAATCGACTAGTAATCGGTTTCTTTTTGCATTTGACTTTTTGAGAAAAATATAGTATAATAGCCAATAGTGATAACAACGAAATGATGTAGTTGTTAAAGAATGAGATTTTATTATTAAGTAAAAAATGTATTAAGAGAGAAAAAAAGTAAATAATAATAGGGATTAGATTTATGAAAAGTTTATCTTATGCTATAGTTGAGAGAGAAGAAAAGGCATAGGAATTAAACTTTATTTCATGTTACATATAAGTATAGGGATGGATAGAAAATGTATGATGTTGTATTTCTGCATTTTCTTACATTCGTGTTTTAACTATTTATTAATAAAATCAAAGAAAAGAAAAAGAAAAGAGGAGAAAACATGGCAGAAGAAAAATTAGAAAATAAGCCAAAGAGAAGCTACGAAAAAAAAGAAAGAAAGGAAAGAACAACAAAGGAAACAAGAACACCAAGAAGAAAATTACAAGAAGAAGAAAAAACAACAAGACCATATCACAAAAGAAATAGTACGAACAAAACAAAAAACATAAAAGAAAGCAGTAGTTCGGAAGAAAATGTAGAGACAAAAGTAGAAAAAACGGAAGTAGAGAGAAAAAGAAGACCTTCTAGTAGAGGAAATAGAAGTAAGAAAAACAATGCTATCTTTAAAGCTTCAAAATTAAAAATCATCCCATTAGGAGGATTGCATGAAGTAGGAAAAAATATTACTGTTTTTGAATATGAAAATGAAATAATAGTAGTAGATTGTGGAATATCTTTTCCAGAAGATGACATGCTTGGAGTTGATTTAGTAATACCAGATATTACTTACCTAGAAAAAAATATAGATAAAATCAAAGGTTTGATTATAACACATGGACATGAAGATCATATTGGAAATGTACCATATTTATTAAAGAAAATAAATATACCAATTTATGCACCTAGACTTGCTTGTGGATTGATTAGAAATAAATTAGAAGAACATAAGTTATTACGAAGCACAAAGTTAATAGAAGTGATGCAAGGACAAACGATTTCATTTGGAAAAAACTTTAAAGTAGAATTTATTAGAAGTTCTCATAGTATTCCAGATTCTGTAATGTTAGCAATAACAACACCAGCAGGAACGATATTACACACAGGAGATTTCAAAGTAGATTATACACCAATTGATGGAAAAATAATGGATTTTGGAAGAATTGCGGAACTTGGAAATCAAGGTATTTTAGCTTTAATGTCAGATAGTACTAATAGCGAAAGAAAAGGTTTTACCATGTCAGAAAGTTCGATAGGAGAAGTATTTGATAAATTATTCTTGAATTGTACCAAAAGAATTGTAGTCGCTACTTTTGCTTCTAATGTGCATAGAGTACAACAAATTGTTAATTCGGCAGTAAAATATCATCGAAAAATTGCCGTATGTGGTAGAAGTATGATAAACATGATAGAAACAGCAAAAGAATTAGGTTATATTCATTGCCCAGATAATATTTTTATTGACATTGACATGATAAATACTTATACAGATGAGCAATTAGTAATCATTACGACAGGAAGTCAAGGAGAACCAATGTCAGCTTTAACCAGAATGGCTGCAGGGGATCATAGAAAGGTAAAAATAACACCAAATGATTTAGTCATTATTTCAGCAACACCAATTCCTGGAAATGAAAAATTTGTATCAAAAGTAATTGATGATTTAATGCAAATTGGAGCAGAAGTTGTATATAGTTCATTAGAAACCATACATGTTTCTGGACATGCGTGTCAAGAAGAACAAAAGTTAATATTAGCATTAGCTAGACCAAAGTATTTTATCCCAGTACATGGAGAATATAGACAATTAATTGCTCATAGTGAAACGGCTCAAAGTATGGGAATTGACAAAGACAATATTATTATGATGTCTAATGGTAGAGTGTTGGAAATTAATGAGGAAGGAGCAGACTTAACTACTTCTGTTCCAAGTGGTAGAATTTTAGTAGACGGATTAGGCGTTGGCGATGTAGGAAGTATTGTTTTAAGAGATAGGCAACATTTGTCACAAGATGGATTGATCGTTATTGTATTAACAATGGATTCTTCTACAGGAGAGGTAGTGGCAGGTCCAGATGTTATTTCAAGAGGTTTTGTTTATGTAAGAGAGTCTGAAAACTTAATGGATGATGTAAAGTCTGTTGTTAGACATGAAATAAAGAAATGCGAAGAAAGAGGGATTACTGACTGGGCAACAATCAAATCAACAACAAGAGAGAATTTGAGAGATTATATTTTTATGAAGACAAAAAGAAATCCGATGATTATACCAATTATTATGGAGGTATAAAATAAAAATGTAGCGGAGGGCAAAGCCCTCCGCTAATTCCTTCTGCCAGGGAGAATGTCGAATTTTACTGTACTAACGAAGAAAATAAGAAACATAAATCCCAATATTAATCCTACTTCTTTAATGTTTGACTTATCATTAAGCTGGGTAAAGAGAACCCAAGAAGTAGAAATAAAAAAGATAGAAATCAATATTCCCGACAGGATAGAGGAAAGTAGATGAGTTACCTTTATACAGGTGCTTTTTTCAAAAGCGAAAGTGTCAAGGAACCGTTTTATTCCTCCATCAATTGCCATGAAAACCAAGGCGAGAATGTTATAAGCAATAAAAATAGCTAAAAGTGTGTTAGATAAATTATTCATATGTACCTCCCAAAAGTTAGTCTACGGGTTACTATGTAAATGCCACGAGGTCTTATATAGACATATGGCAGAATAAGGAAAATTACAGAGGCTATTAGCCCTATTTATTATATGGTAACATAAAATTTGAAAATAGTCAAATTAAGCCTTGTAAATCAAGGGGAAATTTGATATAATGAGCAAGAAAAATAAGAGAAAAAAGTAAGGAGAAAATACAATGGATTATAAAGATTTAGCGAATTTAATATTTCCAGAAGCAAAGGAAATAGCATATTATGAAGAAAAATATCCAGAAAGAAAATTAAAAGAAGGGTCTGTTGTAACAAGATTTGCACCAAGTCCAACTGGGTTTGTACATATAGGGGGACTATATCAATCGTTAATTGCTAGAAAATTAACATCGCAAACAGAAGGGGTATTCTTTTTAAGAGTGGAAGATACAGACCAAAAAAGAGAAGTAGAAAATGGAATAAATGGAATTGTAAATGCATTAGAAGACTTTGTAATCGTGCCAGATGAAGGAATGATTTCTGAAACAGAAGAAAAAGGAAATTATGGACCATATAAACAATCTTTAAGAAAAGAAATTTATCAAGCTTATGCGAAATATCTAATCGAACAAGGTAAAGCGTATCCATGTTTTTGTACACCAGAAGAAGTAGAAGAGATAAGAGCAAAGCAAGAAGTCGCTAAAATAAGACCAGGATATTATGGAGTATGGGCTAAATGTAGAAATCATACTGTAGAAGAAATGGCAGAGAAAATCAAAAATGGTGACAGTTACATCATTCGTTTTAAATCTCCTGGAAGAGAAGATAGAAAAATAAAACATCATGATTTGATTAAAGGAAATGTAGATTTTCCAGAAAATGATCAAGATATTGTAATTATCAAAGCAGATGGGTTACCAACCTATCACTTTGCACACGCAATAGATGACCATTTAATGAGGACAACTCATGTAATTCGTGGAGATGAGTGGCTATCATCTGTACCATTACATTTACAATTATTCCATGAATTAGGATTTAAAGCACCTAAATATGCTCATATAGCACCAATCATGAAAAATGATGAAGGGAATAAAAGAAAATTAAGTAAGAGAAAAGATGCCGAAGCAGCAGTTAGTTATTATGAAGAAGAAGGGATACCAGAGGAAGCTGTCAAAGAATATTTGTTAAATATTGCAAACTCAAATTTTGAAAATTGGAGAAGAGCAAACCCAGATAAAACAATGGATGAGTTCGAACTTCAGATAAATAAAATGAGTGTAAGCGGAGCCTTATTTGATATGATAAAATTACTAGATGTAGGAAAAACGGTTATTTCAAGAATGACTGCAGAAAAAGTTTATGAAGAGGCTATCAAATGGGCGAAAAAACATGATGAAGAGCTAGTAAAAATGTTAGAGGATAAAGAATATGCCTTAAAGGTATTTGGCATTGAAAGAGGCAATAAAAAGCCAAGAAAAGATATTTCAAAATGGTCTGAAGTAAAAGTTAATATAGACTACATGTATGATGAAAAATTCTATGAAAAGCCACAAGAATATCCATATCAAGTAATAAATGATAAAGAAGAAATCAAAAAAATATTAACTTTATATCTTGAAAAATATTATGATGAATCATTTGATAAACAAACTTGGTTTGACAACATTAAAGAGTTAGCAGGAGAAATGGGATATGCCAAAGAAGTAAAAGAGTTTAAGGCAAATCCAGACCAATATAAAGCACATGTTGGGGATGTAAGTACCGTTTTACGAGTAGCTTTAACGGCTAGAACGAATACACCAGATATGTATGAAATTATGCAAATTTTAGGAAAAGATAGAATGGCTAAAAGATTTGAAAAAGCGATAGAAGAAATGGGGATGTAAAAGTGGATTATCAAATTGGAGATATCGTAAGAACTAAAAAACAACATCCTTGTGGAAGTAAGTTATGGGAAATAACAAGAGTTGGTGTTGATTTCAAGTTGAAGTGCCAAGGTTGTGAACATGTGGTAATGTTACCGAGAGAAAAGGCTTTGAAAGCTATTACTAAAAAGATAGAAAAAAGGAAGGCATAATGCCTCCCTTTTTTACATCGAAGTTAAGAACTTTAAGCTCTTTTTTTAGCTAATTTTCTTTTTCGCCGTTCTTCGCGCTTTTCAAAGCTCTTTTTTTTCTTTTTTTCGAGTCTTTTCTTAGTGTCCTTACTCATTTTGCCTCCTTAAATGTGCGAACTAATATAGCTTGGTTCGACTTATTGTGGTGTTTAGTATCTATTCTATCATACACTAATATTAACATAAAGTCAATACTTGAAGAGAAATTGGTAAAATAGAAAAAGATAAAAGGCAAGGAACAAAGTGACAAAAAACGACATATAATATAGTATAGTATCAATCAAGGTGCTATATTGGAGGTGACTTTAACATGGAGCCACAAGAAACAATTTATTGCTATGACAATAGAGAAGAAAAATGTGCAAAAAAAAGAAACTGTCTAGGAATAGTAGCAATCATACTATTAACAGCATTTGTTTTTGTAATTGGATTAATTATAGGAGCTGCTTTAGCTACTACTATACTTGTAGCCTTACCAGCAGTAATCGTTTTAGCAGTAGTATTAGGGTTATTGTTAATTTTAACAATTATCTTAATGGTGTGCAACTGTAAAAAAGAAAAAAAGTGCAAATGTAAATGTTGTTGTTAATAAAAAACGAAAAAGGGAGATATAAAAGTATCTCCTTTTTCTATTCATTGATAAAATCATCTATAAAGTTCCAAACATCATCTTGATAAACTTTGCGTTCCGAAGAAAAAGGCAAAGTAGTAATATCACCAAGAGGGTTTAGTTGTTTTTGTAAACTTGAAACAGTCAAATCAACTTTAGTTTTAGCAATTTTGTCAGCTTTATTAGCTAAAATTAAACAAGGTAGACCAGATGAAATTACATAATTGTACATTAATCTATCATTTTCAGTTGGATTGTGTCTAATATCTATTAAAAAGACAATTAAAGAAATTTCTTTTCGATGAAATAAATATTGTTCAATAAATTTTCCAACTTGCTCTTGTTCTTTTTTTGACATTTTACTATAGCCATAACCAGGCAAATCAACAAAGTAAAAGGTATCATCTATATTATAAAAATTAATTTGGCGAGTTTTACCAGGTTCACTACTAGTTCTAGCTAATTTTTTTCGATTTATCATCGTATTAATAAAACTGGATTTTCCAACATTCGATTTTCCAACTAAAACAATTTCAGGTAGTCCATTGGAAGGATATTGATTTGGTCGAACAGCAGAAATCTCAAATTTAGGATTTTTAACTAACATCATAATCTCCTTAAAAATGCCTTAAAAGAGTATCTTATTGGCAATTTATTTTTTCTAATCCACCCATATAAGGTCTTAAAACTTCTGGAATGATAACACTACCATCAGGTTGATAGTTATTTTCCATGATAGAAATTAGCATACGAGGTGGAGCAACTACTGTATTGTTAAGAGTATGCGCAAAATAATTTCCATTTTCGCCTTTGATTCGAATTCCTAATCTACGAGCTTGTGCATCTGTTAAATTAGAACAACTTCCTACTTCAAAGTATTTTTTTTGTCTAGGACTCCATGCTTCTATATCACAAGATTTTGCTTTTAAATCTGCTAAATCACCACTACAGCATTCTAGTGTTCTAACAGGAATGTTCATACTTCTAAAAAATTCTACTGTATAAGACCACATTTTATCATACCATTCCCAAGATTGTTCTGGTTCGCAGACAACAATCATTTCTTGTTTCTCAAATTGATGAATTCTGTAAATACCACGTTCTTCAATACCATGTGCACCTTTTTCTTTTCTAAAGCAAGGAGAATAAGAAGTCATGTTATAAGGCAAATTTTCTTTCTTTAAAATTTGGTCTTTGAATTTTCCAATCATAGAATGTTCACTTGTACCAATTAAATATAAATCTTCTCCTTCAATTTTGTACATCATAGCATCCATCTCTTCAAAACTCATAACACCAGTTACTACATCAGAACGTATCATAAAAGGAGGAATACAATAAGTAAATCCTTTATTAATCATAAAATCTCTAGCATACGTTAAAACAGCTGAATGAAGTCTGGCTACATCCCCAATTAAATAGTAAAAACCATTTCCGAGATACTCGTCTGGCACTGTCTAAATCAAGTCCCCCCAAAGCTTCCAAAATTTCACCATGAAAAGGAATTTCATAATCTGGAACAAGAGGTTCTCCAAATTTTTGAATTTCTACATTTTCACTATCATCTTTTCCAACGGGAACAGAATCGTGTATGATATTAGGGATTTTCATCATTTTGCTTTTCATTTCTTCTGCATACTCATTTTCTAATTTTTCATTTTCTTCTAGTTTAAGATTTATTTCGGTTACCTGCTGTTTTACTTTTTCAGCTTCTTCTTTATTACCAGATTGCATTAAACTTCCAATTTGATTGCTGAATAGCTTCTTTTGCGCTCTTAAATTGTCTCCATTTAATTTAGCTTGTCTATTTTTTATGTCTAAATCAATAATTTCATCAACTAAAATGAGTTTATGGTCTTGGAATTTCTTCTTGATATTTTCTTTAACAATATCTGGATTTTCTCTTAAAAACTTAATGTCTATCATATTATCTTCTCCTTTTACTATCTAATGAGGCAATTATACTATACTTTCTAATAATTGGCAAGAAATTGGATAAAATAAAAGAAAGAAAATTCCCGCTGATTTTCCCCATTAAAATTTAGGAAAACAGTGGGGAAGGTTGGGACATTAAAGGAGAAATTATGTTTTTTGAGATTGTAAGATTTATTTTATATGCTGGACTTATCGTATTAATTGCTAAATATATATTAGTGATAACACTTAGAAAATTAGCAGAAAATTTGGATTTAAAACCGAAAACAGTAGGAGATATTGCAGGATATGCTACTTCTATGCCAGAACTTCTAACAATTTGTGTTTCTAGTTTGAATGGTCTAATTAGTACCAGTATTTTTAATGTATTAAGTTCAAATATTATTAACTTTATTCAGTATATGGCTTCTATTCTACTAAATAGAAATAAAAAGGCTCTTACCAATCAAGCTATTAAAATCAACATTGTTTTGGTGGTAATAACTATATTAATACCTATAATTTTAGTGTGGAAAAAAGTAGAAGTTAATTTCTTAATGGTACCAGCTTTTTTGATTTTATATGCTTTATTTCAATATATTAATCATAATGTTCATAATTTGTATTTGAAAAAGGAAGATAGTCAAATTGAAAAACAAATTGAAGAAGAGGAAAAAAATGAAAAAGGGAATACTAAAAAAACAGTAATGTATATTATGATTTTACTAGGAACAGGAATTTTATTATATGTGATAGGGGAACTATTAGGAAACACATTAGATAATTTATGTAATCAGTTTCATATTTCACAAATGATAATTGGAATTTTGCTTGGATTTATTACCAGCATACCAGAATTAATAACCTTTTTTGAGTCACAAAAACATTATAACTCCCAACATAATGATATTATGTTGGGAGTGGTAGAAGCGACTAATAATCTTTTTACCTCTAATGTCTTGAATTTATTTATCATTCAGACAATTGGTATTCTAATTTATAAAATCTTTTAAGGTAAAACTTTTTCCGTTCAAATAATTTAAATGACCACAATCGGATTTAAAGTTGAATTTTAAAACGGAACTAGAAAGCATTTGATATTTTTTACCAAATTGTTTGTTTATCTGATTCATACCATATTTTCCGATCTCCAATGATAGGATAACCTAAATGAGCAAGATGGGCTCTAATTTGATGCGTTTTACCGGTTTCGATTTCTACATCTAAAAGAGAAGTATGGTTTGCATATCTTTCTAAAACATGATAAGTAGTAATGATTTTTTGATATCCTTTTTTAAAAGTATCAGAAATATAAACATAAGCCTTTTTATTATCTTTAAATAAATAGGCTTCATTTCTTTTGTAATTATCTTTAGGAGTACCATAAACAAGAGCAAGATAATGTTTTTCAATTTCATGTTTTTTGAATTTATCAAAAAGAATGGATAAAGTTTCTTCGTTTTTAGCAAAAAGAACAAGCCCAGTTGTGTTTCTGTCAATTCTATGGCAAGGCATTGGTTTAAAATTGCTATCTTTATAAGTTTGATGAATTTGTGTAGTTAAACTATTTTCACCAGTTACTTCTAATCCAGAAGGTTTATTTAAAATTAAAATATTAGTATCTTCAAAAACAATATCTAATTGGAAAGAAGGAAGTAATAGATTATCTGCTATATATACCCAAATTTCATCTTTATCGTAAACAGTAATATTTTCACAAACACGTTTTCCATTTATTTTAATGTCTTTTTTTCTTAAGGTCTTATAAAAAAGATTAGAAGAAAGGTTTGGAATATTTTCTAATAAAAATTTATTTAATTTTTTTCCATCATATTTTTGATTTACCATTAACTTTTTCATGTTTCTATTATATCTTTTTTGCTAGAAAAAAGCAAGAAAAAGTCATAGAAGCCTTTATAAATGAATAAAATAGATTGATTATGAAGTATTGTTTTATTAATAAAGTTTCATTATATTTTTTATTTGTAACTCCCAATATCGCACAGTCTGTAATTAATAACAGACTGTAGCTCATTGGTCCCCCCGAATTGTTACAAAGAAAAAATATAATGAAACTTATAAAAAAGAATAATGAACCAGTATGTGAATTTTATGTGAAAAAAGAAAAAAAGGTATTGACAAGGAAGAAAAAAGGGTATAAAGTATTAGCAGTCGATTAGCCAGAGTGCTAATTTAAAACTTAAGGAGGTAATGAAAAATGATTAAACCATTAGGAAGCAGAGTATTAATAAAAATGAAAGAAGGCGAAGAAACAACGAAAAGTGGCATTATATTAGCTGGGAATGCACAAGAAAAACCACAAATAGCAGAAGTTATTGAAGTAGGTCCAGGAGAAAAAGTAGATGGAAAGATAGAACCAGTTAATGTAAAAAAAGGTGACAATGTAATTGTGAGCAAATATTCTGGAACAGAAGTAAAATATGAAGGAACAGAATATATTATTGTAAAACAAGATGATATTTTAGCAATTGTTGAATAAAAAAATTAAATAAAAAAAGAGAAGGCATGTTCATAAATTTTTAAAATAAACTTTTTAAAGAACATAGCTTCATCTTAATGAAGGGAAGGATATAAAATGGCAAAAGTTATTAAATTTGGAGAAGAAGCAAGAAAATCTTTATTAGAAGGTGTCAATAAATTAGCAGACACAGTAAAAGTAACATTAGGACCAAAAGGAAGAAATGTTGTATTAGACAAAAGTTTTGGAGCACCACTTATTACAAATGATGGTGTTACTATTGCAAAAGAAATTGAATTAGAAGACAAATATGAGAATATGGGAGCTCGTTTGGTAAAAGAAGTTTCTACCAAAACCAATGATGTTGCAGGAGATGGAACAACAACAGCTACTGTTTTAGCACAAAGTATGATTAAAGAAGGTGTAAAAAATGTAGCAGCAGGAGCAGACCCAATGGCAATCAAAAGAGGAATTGACAAAGCAGTAGAGACAGCAGTAGAAGGATTAAAAGAAGTAAGTTCAGATATTAATGGAAAAGAAGATATAGCAAGAGTTGCTAGTATTTCAGCTAATAACGAAGAAATTGGGAATTTAATTGCAGATGCGATGGAAAAAGTATCAAAAGATGGTGTTATTACCATTGAAGAATCAAAAACATCTAACACAGAATTAAATGTAGTAGAAGGAATGCAATTTGACAAAGGATATCTATCTCCATATATGGCAACAGATACAGAGAAAATGGAAGCAGTATTAGATAATCCATACATATTATTAACAGATAAAAAAATTAGTAATGTACAAGAAATATTACCACTATTAGAAGCTATTATGCAAGAATCTGGTAAATTATTAATTATATGTGATGATATTGAAGGAGAAGCATTATCTACTCTAATTTTAAATAAATTAAGAGGAGTATTAAATGTAGTAGCAGTAAAAGCACCAGGTTTTGGAGATAAAAGAAAAGCAATGCTTGAAGATATTGCTATTTTAACAGGGGCATAAGTTATCACATCAGATTTAGGACTAGAATTAAAAGACACAACAGTAAGTCAATTAGGTAAAGCAAAACAAGTAAAAGTACAAAAAGAAAATACCATCATTGTAGATGGAAATGGAGACAAACAACAAATTGCTGATAGAGTAGGTCAAATAAAAGCACAAATAACAGAAACCAAGAGTGAATATGACAAAGAACAATTACAAGAAAGATTAGCCAAAATAGCAGGAGGAGTAGCTGTTATTGGAGTAGGGGCTGCGACTGAAGTGGAAATGAAAGACAAAAAATTAAGAATTGAAGATGCTTTATCTGCAACTAAAGCAGCGGTAGAAGAAGGAATTGTAGCAGGTGGAGGAACCGCCTTGATGAATGTAATTCCAAAAGTAGAAAAATTAGTAGATTCTTTAGAAGGTGGAGAAGCATTAGGTGCAAAAATTGTATTAAAATCTTTAGAAGAACCAGTAAAACAAATTGCTATAAATGCAGGATTAGAACCAGCAGTTATTGCAGATACTGTAAAAAAATCTGAAGTAGGAGTTGGATTCGATGCGGCTAAAGAGCAATATGTGGATATGAAAAAAGTAGGAATTGTAGATCCAACTAAAGTAACAAGAAGTGCTTTACAAAATGCAGCATCAATAGCATCAATGGTACTTACTACAGAAAGTATTGTAACAGATAGCCCAGAACCAAAAGGTTGCAACTGTGGAGGTCACGATGCAGGTATGCCAGCTGGAATGGATGGAATGTATTAGACAGAAATAATTTGATTGAAATGTTGATATAGATATATATCAGCATTTTATTTTTGAAAAAATATAAATTTAGTCAAAACCATGATATTGATTATAATAATAATTAAGGCATTTTGCCATATAAGGGGCTTCCACATTGTAATACTCCGCTAATTGAGTAGCAGTGGTTAAGCCTTTTTTCATTAGCTCTTTAATTTCTTCATAAGGAAAGAATTCTTCCCATGCTTTTTTATCTGCTTTATGTTCCATTTTGTCAATTAATTCATACGGACTGTTCGTGCGATAGTAGGCACCTGCCATATAGTGTCCTAATTCTTGCATTAAGACAGTATTTTCACTAACTTGACTTGTTACTTGTTTATCATCCACAATAATAGCTGTTAAATCATGATGATGAGCGATAGCACCTCTAGTAAAAAGCAAGGAGTGATTTATGTAATGAATATTTTCTTTATCCATTTTATGATATAAATTATCATTTTCCATGCCTAATCCTTTTTCTCATCTTCCAATTCTTGTTTTGCAAGTAAGCCTTCCATGATGTTTTTTAAAGTTTTTTGATTTTCTTTGTTAAGACCTCGAATACCACTAGCAAAAGCAATATCTATATCATTTAGATTTACTGATTTCGAATCTTTGCTATCTGATTTACCTAAAATGTAATCAACTGAAACATCAAATAACTCTGATAATTTTAATAAAGTATCAGTATTAGGATCTCGTTCACCGTTTTCGTAAAAGCCAACGAGTCTTTCTGATTTACCAATATATTTAGCTACATCAGATTGCATTAAGCCTTTTTCATTTCGCAATTCTTTGATTCTATTCATAATAAATCTCCTTTAATTCTATAATCCGATTATATAACAAATAGTTTGATTAGTAAAGAAAAAATTTATAAAAGCAAAAAAATAATTTAAATAAATTTTTCTGAAAATATTGACAAAGAACAATATGTACGATAAAATAACAAAAACAAAAAAGAACAATATGTACGATTGCGAAAATTTAGGAGAGTGATAAGATATGAAAACAACACAAAAACAAAAAATAGTTTGTTATATACAACGATTTGGGAGTGTAACAAGTTGGGAGGCTTATAGAGATTTAGGTATTACGCAATTTGCTACAAGAATAAAAGAATTGAAAGAAGAGGGCTATAAATTTCAAACGGAATGGGAAATTCAAAAAAATAAGGAAGGAAAATCGGTACATTTTAAAAGATATTATTTATTGAATTAATTCTATGAAAAGCGACAAAAAATGACATTTGTAGTACCTAGAATTTTACGATATAATATGGTAAATATTAAATGAGGCGATTGCAATGGTAAATGATTTTGAAAAATTGAGAGAGAAGTTACATGCATCCATAGAAGAAAATGGATTGAATTCAGAAAAAACAAGGAAAATTAGTGAAAAGTATAATGAATTGGTCAACATTCATTATCAAAAAGAGAGACAATATAATAGTAATAATATCATGTATGTCAAATATATTGAATCAGTAAAATCTTTAAGAAAGATTACAAGAGATTTTGTGGAATTTCCAACGATAAAGGAATGGAATCATTATGCAAAAGAAAATGATTTACTTAATTCAGAGAGTTTAAAATATATTAGCGGAAGTTCTTGGCATGATTTGAGAAATAAAATTTATCAAAATAATAAAAACAATTAAAGAGATAAAAATAAAATTCGTAACTTTTTAGGTTTACGAATTTTTTTGTCGAAAATGGGTTTTGTTTTTATGGTTGGCATATAGTATAATATTTTTTATACGAAAGAGAGGTTTTTGAATATGAAAAGAGCATATTTGGAAGATTTTATAGAAGAGAGAATTGAAGAAAATAGTCATTTATTTACTTTAGAAGAGTTAGCGTTTATAAGTAAGAATAGAAAATGTATTGATAAGGTATATTTATTAGGGGCTATTAATAGCAGAGATTGTTTCAAAAATAGCCAATTTTTGTGATTGACAAAACTATAAATTTAGTGTAAGATATTTTCTGGTTATGCCAATATAGCTCAGTTGGTAGAGCAACAGATTCGTAACCTGTAGGTCGGCAGTTCGATTCTGCCTATTGGCTCCATTAAGTAAAATCGTCGCACCAGACGAAAATATTGAAAAATCAACTGTAAAGGTT
>JAAWAX010000053.1 GCA_022792395.1 Clostridia bacterium | reverse complement strand
GCGGCGCGTTTCAGTACATAATCGTGTATATGTTTGACCGCTTCGCCCGTAACCGCCGCGACAGCATAATGTATAAAGAAATGTTAAAGCAAGACTACGGCATACGGGTATTATCGGCTACCCAGCCCATCAGCGACGACGAGAGTGGCGAGTTCTACGAAATGTTTTTAGAGTGGAACGACGAGAAATACAGCAAGCGACTGTCAAAGCGTGTACGCAACGGACTTGACACCAGCGTGGAAAACGGCACGTTTTGCGGCGGCTTTCTGATTTACGGCTACAAGATACGAAAAGAGCCGATAGCGGGCAAGCGCGACAAGTTTATAAAGTATGTTGAAATCTTATCTCAAAGCAATCAAAACGTTGTAAGCGGAATAGCTATTGGTTGTGATAGTATTGCTCATAAAATTTGCATCCAAAATAACAAAAAGACCGTCGCGTTTTTGTCATCGACTTTACAAAATATTTATCCCCAAGTCAATAAAAATCTAGTAGATGAAATTGCCGAAAATGGAGGGGTAGTAATTACTGAATATGTGTTAGAAGCAAAGAATAAATATGAAAGCATTAACAGATTTATTGAAAGAGATAGACTGCAAGTAATGTTTGTTAAGGCGGTTGTTTTGATAGTTGGTTCCAGGAAGGGGATAGCGGAAGCAGGCACGCAATTGCAAAGGCGAAGGAATAGGGTTTTGTTAAAAGATTTGTTATCTATGATCATAAAACTCATTGTGAAGATAAAATGTATGGATTGAACAAAGATTTGCTGAGCGACGGCGCAACAACTTTAACGCATACAAGTGTAAAGGAATTGATAAATTGAAAGTAATGGTTGTTGACAAAATAAGTAATAACTTATTTAACGTTAACGGGAATTTAATAAATTGTTGTCATTAAAATTTAATCAATGCAAACAACAAAATACTTAGAACTTTTTTTTAGATTGTATGATAAATATGTCTCCTTTTGTTATTTGTATCTTTAAGGAGGCATTTAATTGCAACTGTGAAATAAACTAGTCTGGCTCGTTATTGCTTTTTTGAAAGCTTATTTGTGACGCAAGCGTCGTCAATGAGATTGTGAAGTCCTTGCCAATGCAATACTCTGCGACCAAACCAAGCTTTTTGTGCAGCTCCTCTCAGTTTGTTGGGGTTTGCCACTCTAAGCGGTCGGGATTTATATCCTTCGTGTTTAAGGAATTGCACTGTGAAGGCAAGGCGCTCTTCAAATTGAGGGTACGCGGTTTTTTCTTTTGACCACATAGCTTCTGAAAGGGCGCACAGTCTTG
>JAAWAX010000049.1 GCA_022792395.1 Clostridia bacterium | reverse complement strand
CATTGCCATGAATACATCATGGGCGGTTGCCGGCGCTCCCCCGCTTGCCATCTCATACATGGCGATTGCCTCCACTGCCGCTTTCTTTGGCATACTCAGCTTTTTGCACACACGGGTCATGGCATTGACCGGATAATCCAGCGGAATCTCTAACAGTTTCTGCAGCTTTGCCACGGAATCCCCAAACTGGGCAAACAGCTGGTCCAGTTTACCCGCAAAATCTGCCACGCTCTTTTTATGCCTGTGGTCAACGGATATACAGCTCCCGATATGGACCGGTGACTGCCCGCCCACCAAAATGGCCGATACTTTGGCAGACGCAACCCCGGTATCCGAAGTAATGAAACGGATGCCCGGCATCAGTTTTGCTGCCATCTGCTTCTGTCCTTTCTCTTCCAGGGTTTTGGTGTAGTCCTCCAGCAGTTCTTCCTTCTGTCCCGGCATGTTCCATGACGCACTCACGAGGGAATGGTCACAGTAACCGCCCTCAAACTTGTTGCCGGAAAACCTTTCATCCAGTTTTTTCTGCAGCGCTACAAGCAGTTCATCTACGGGAAGCACGGAATAATCCGTCTCATCCCCGGAGTGTACCGCTGCCACTTTTTCATCCCTGAGAAGCAAAAGAGCCTCCGCATGGTATAAGCGAAGGCAGGCATTGAGCACATCCGCCAGAGCCGTCCGGCTCAGTTTGGGAAGCGCCGTTCCACCGATTTTTGCCCGGTCAAGCAGGCTTTTGTAGGCTGTCCCCCGGATGGGGTAATACTGATGATCTACCATCATGGCAAGCCCTAAGTTGTCTGCCGTATCCTCCACGGCTTCCTGACTGATTCCTGGTGCAAACAGCCCCAGCTTCCCCACAAGGGAAGAACCCCGGTCTAAGGGCGACACTTCAAGGTCACTGACCTTACACCGCTGCCACCTGCTGTTTGCTGACTGGTTCCTGTGGTAATCAAGCATCTGCTCATAGGAACCAAAGGTTGTAAAGTAACTGTCTTTGCATACATTCTGCATTACGCATCTCTCCTTTCTTTCTGACGGTCAACCGCCCAGTTCTATAACAAAAGCCAGCGAAACAACCGCTGGCTTATTGTCCAATATTGAATTGTAGAAACAAAAAAAGTGCCATCTGCAATATTTCATGCAAATGACACTGTGAATTTACCTGTTAAACTGTGTCTGTACGGATACAAACTGGATACTGATATATGGATTATAACAGATATCGGTTTGACCGTCAATGAAAGAAAAAATTTAATCTGCCTGTGCTTCCTGCTCTGATGACTGCAGTATTTCTTCCTGGATTTTCTTCAAATCTTTTATTGTCAATGCGGAAAAACATTCTGCAGCTTCCTCAATAGAAAGGCGTCCATCTTTTAACATTCTGATAGCAACCTTTGTTTCTCCTTCCTTTACCGCCTCATATCTCTCCAATTCAATATAATCAAGCAGAATCTGTTTTTCATCTAATTGATACAACATAGCGATAACACTCCTTTCCATAATCAATATCTCATATCGAATATCCTTCGATTTCTTCTGCTGCTCTTTTTGAAAGTTCTTCTATTTCATGCTGTACTTCTTTCCACTTTTTACTAGACTGGTATACCTTAGATTTCAAAGGTTCGTCTTTTCCGTATTTTATTTCCAATATCCAATCATGTATAGAATACAAATATTCCTGTACTGTATCTTCACATACTGTACTGCCTAACTTACTGATTAAGAACAATCGAATAGAGTAGTATAAAATTTCAAAATATATTACCATCTCTGTTCCACTTGTCATTCTATCAGTTCTCTCACTTTCTTTTAAGAAATGAGAATACCAATGTCTCGTATCAACAAATACATTGACAAATGCTTTTCTATTCTTATTCAGCAAATTCAAAACCCCACATCCATATTTTCTATGTAACCTAAAAAACTCTTTAAAAATATCCTCCACACGTTCTTTATAATATTTTTGTGAAGTAACTCCTTCAATAACATGGGTCAATAAAGTAATTTTGTGAGTTATATTAACTTTCTTATATGCCTCTGAAAAAATGTACTCCATTGAATAAATTGGCAAATGATTAAGCCGTTGATAATTTTGAAAAACCGCGTCATTCAAATTTCCCGCATTAATTTTACATATCTGCAAATCATTTCTCACAAAATAATGATATGTCATAAACTTATCGACATATTCTTCAATATCCTGCTCGTCTCCATTTAAAGTAACAGACTGCAATTTAGGAAAAGCTCCCAAATACAAAAAGAATATTTCCATAACCTGAAAGCCAAAAGAAGATAACTTTTTTCTTCCTTTGCGGCTCTTGATATGCATTAGAATAGTATCATTTCTCGTTTTAACTGAAATGATGTTATTGTCAATTATATTCTCAAATTTTTTTATAGGATATGTCAAAAAACATTTATGTACTGCCACCATTTCCATTTCATTCATATTGCTGCTACCTCTCTCAATTACTACCTCTTTGCCTTCCGATATCCGGCATCCACTGCCTCCTGCTCTGAATGGAAAACTACCAGATTATCAGAATCTGCCATTTCATCATAAGAAGCCTGTCCGGGGCAATGATAAATCTTTGATTTTTTGTTTCCCCTGATTTCAACCGCTTCTGTCTTTGCATCCGCCCCATCCTGTCCCGTCCGACTGCCGGCATCAGGAGCAGGCGTTTCCTTTACACCATTTCCACCATTACCAGTTCCGCGAGCCTCTTTACTTTCCCCAGTCGCATAATCAATCCGGATTCCCGGCTGCACGTTATACACAAATACATTAAAACAGATACCATCGCCTTCATCTTCCACGGAATATGCTTCCATCTGCACGCCCGTTGCCAGCAGGTTATTCCCCTCAAAAACCGGCGTTACCCTGTAAAGCACATGGTTTCCCGTCTCCTTCACATAATCTGCAACCATGTTTTCAAAAGGAAGCATTCCATCTACATTCATATAGCGGGTACCTGTGATCAGATTTTTTTCATTGGCATTTTCTGCCGTCAGCTGATACCCCATCAGATGACATCGGTTATACAGGTATTTT
>JAAWAX010000047.1 GCA_022792395.1 Clostridia bacterium | reverse complement strand
TCTTTTTCCACTTAACATCACCTCCTATTGATGTGTGATGTTAACTCTACTAGAAATTAATGTCAAGGTAATTCTTAAAAATTATTCGCATATAAACTTGTCCAATCAAAATTACTATAATCTCTTTCGCTCCACAATCGATTTTGTGCTAATTAAATGCAAAATCTGATTAACTTATCGATATCAAAAACAATAGGCAATATCAGGCATTTTCATATTTTTTTCAACGTTCCCCAAATTGTAAGAATAGACGGGGGTAAAGTCTCCTGGATGTGAAAATAGCACTAACCATTTACCTTGGTAATCTCCCAAGCAAATTTCTCCAAAAGTTGAAGTTGCTTCAAAATCTGGTGCTTTTTGTCCTATTTTTACATTTCCATTCATCATTAATTCATAATCCATAAAATAAACTCCTTTCATTTTTTATATTTCATAAAATAATTTTATTTTTTACTAGCATGTTTTTTATTATCTAATTCTTTTTTGAATTCGTTTTAACTCTTCTACTCCTTTGCTCTGCTCATTTATGATAGAATCTGCTATACATTCTAGTCTTGGATTTATACGATATTTAAGCAAATTTTCACACATAGCAATAGCACCTTCATGATGTGGTATCATTTCATTTGTAAAATTTAAATTAATGTTGATACATCTATAAGCATTTTTCATTTTTTCAATCATATTTTTTGTAATTTCAAAATATTTTTCCATATAACAATTTACATCTTGTGGCATATTTGAAAATCCATAAGTAGTTTTAGCAATTTCCTGCATTTGCTCAATTCCTTCTGTTTGCGTTTTGATTATATTGTTAGCAATTTCTTCTAACGTTTGATATTTCGTATATTCTAACAAATTTTCACACATAAAAATAGCAGCTTGATGATGAGATATCATACATTCAATAAAATTAATGGTAATACTATTACTTATATTTTGAAATAACATCTTTTCTGCCATTTCTTTTAATATTTGCTCATATCGATTTAAGTATTTTCTAGCTCTCATTACTTGCCAATTTTGCATCTATTTCACTCTCCTTTTTCTATATGATATAAAATTTATTTAAAAATGTTACTCTTTATCTTTTATCACTTCTTTAATTTTCTCTATTTTAGAATATATTTATGAATTTAGGAAATACTTATTTTAGGTGGTGATTATTATGACAAGTAAAGAACTTTTATATGTTGAAGATGCTTTGGGACATGAAAATTTTATGAAAACATGTAGTAAAAATACTTCATCTCAATTAAAAGATACTACACTATCAACTTATATAGGAGAATTGGAGCAAAAACATACAGCGTTATTTAACAAATTTTTAAATTTATTATAAGGAGGTAACTAATGGAAGATAAAAATTTAATGGAAAAAGAATTACTAATTATCAAAGGTGTTTGTGATTTATATCTTCATGGAACAATTGAATCTTCTACTGCTGAAGTTCATTGTGCTTTTAAAGAAGCCCTAAATGAATCTCTTAATATTCAAAATAAAATCTATAATTTAATGGCCGAAAAAGGTTGGTATAAGATGGAAAATGCTGAACAAACTAAAATTGATGCTGCAAAACAAAAATATAGTACCAATAATTAATGGCAAAGAAAGAGGAATGCTCTAATTATATAGCTTTCCTCTTTCTTTGTCTTTTCGGTTTTCTTTATTAACTTTTTACAACGTATTCATATTACTTCAAATTTAAACTGTCTAACATCAGTTGAATAGCTTTGCTATTGTACAACAATTCATAGTCTCTATTATAAGCCCAATAAGAAAAAACCATGTTGACATACTCAACTGCTGATAGTAACTCCTCGAAAGAATTCAACTCCTTTTCTGCTTCTCTCAATACTGCATCCTCTACCAAATTGCTCTCTGTAGAGTCAAACACTCTATCGACAAATCTGGTAAATTCCATTCTTTTTGCATCAAAACTTGTACAAACAATAATTGTATCCTTTTGCTTATCCAGAGAAGATAAAGTTGCTGTTGGATGAACCAATGTTACCTTTTTTATCTGTTTTAGCTTCTTGATTTCCTGAACTCTTAATGCCTCTACCTCTTTCTTATCGTTTTCAAGTTTCTCCATATTTGCCTTTTGTTCATCAAAATACTTTTGAGCAACTTTGTATTCATCTTCAGCTCTTTTTAACTTCTTTCTTGCTATTTGAAGCTTTTCACTTGCATCTGAAGATGGTTTTTTTTGTTTTTCGATGTCTTCCTCTATATTTTGGATAACATCATCCAAAATTTCCACTTCTGCGGCCTGATAATCTGCATCTTTTGCCTTTCTCCAAGAATCATCTTTGCTTGTCAGTCTTTTGGTAAATTCTTCAGAAAGCTTTGATTCTTTTACCAGTCTTCCATAGGCTCTGTAATCATTGTGCTTAAAAGCTGTAGCTAAATCCATAAGGGAAACAATTACACGTCCATCTTTCCGTTCTGTTCCTTTTGTCATAATAAAAAACCTCTTTTCTAATTTTTTCTTGGTAATCATAACCAAGTACTAATATTATATCATGCTTATTAACATAATTCAACATTTTTTATATCTTTTCCTCCCACTTTTTTTCATAATAAACACTTTATTTAAGCTAATATTTTGAGTAATCCCTACTCTTCTCTAACTATATTTTTGCTTCCCCAATAAGTTGCCAAGAAATAAGCTCCATATATCACACCTATTATCAAAACTGTTACCACAATAGAAGGTAATAACTCCTCTGTGCTTGCTAGACCTACCATCATACTCAATACAAATTGAATCCCAAAAATAGAATGAATAATTGCTAAAATAAGTGGCATAGCAATTTTATTATAATCTGACACTTTTACAATCTCTTCTACTGTATCATAAGCAAGCATAGAGTATTGTGCTTTTATTTTATCAAAAGAATCTCCTTACAAAAACCTTACATTTCTGTAAGGTTTTTAAGTTCTTTGATAAAATTTGCAATTTTATTAACTAATATTTCTTTTACGAACTTCTGATTAGGATGCCAATCATCTACGCAATATTTCCTTAAAAAGATTTTATCATTTGGAAAAAAATCACCTATGCTATATAAATCTAATACTGGAATTTTATATTCTGAACAAACTTCTTCGATTGCTTTCTTTACCTCTTTTAATGTATAACCATATTTATTAGGAATGGTATCTCCTCCACAACGCAATGGTGTCATAAAAAACAATAAAGCATTTGGATACTTTTGTTTTAATCCTTTGCACAATATATCTAATGCTCCATATACGGTATTTCCTTGCTTGTCATTCTTTGTCCCTAGTGGAGAAATCTCAATTTCTGTTCTTCCAAAGTCGTTTGTACCAGCACATACACTTATTATATCAGCATCATCATTCATTTCCTTATAACGAATATACATGGGATTTTCTCCATCTGCTATTGTGCTTCCATTTATTCCATAGTTTCTTACTGTATCCAAATGTAATATTTCTTTTAATAGTATAGGATAGCTTTCTTTCATTTGTTTGCCATCTTCATTTAAATAGCCATAAGTTATACTATCTCCTAGACAATTCATTTTTAATATGTTTTTCATTTTTATACTCCTTTTTCTTGTTCTAAAATTTAGTTTTTCATTGCATAGGTATTCTTGAAAAATCGAAATTGACAATATCTTATTCTCTCGGAAATATATACATTATTTCTTAATATTTGTCAATATATTTGAAACATTCGTTTTTAAAAGTTGATATAGCTACTTTGTGGAAAAACTAACCTTATTTCTGTTCCTTCCTCTTGAATCGAATTCAATTCAAGAGATATTCCTAGCTTATCACATAATTTCTTACACAAATATAGTCCAATTCCAGTCGATTTCTTGTTTAATTTTCTTCCATTAGTACCAGTAAAACCTTTTTCAAAAACTCTTGTAATTTCACCTTTTTTTATACCAACTCCGTTATCTCTAACATATAAAATTACATTTTCTTTTCCTTGTTTTGCATATAGTTCTATTTCTGAATTTCCTTTGTTTTTCTTATATTTCACACTATTTTGAATGAACTGATTTAAAATAAAAACAATCCATTTACTATCTGTATTAACAGTAACTTCTAAATCATGTAAATTTATGCTTATCTTTTCTTGAATTAATATATTTTTGTTTTTCTTAATACATTCATTTACCATATCTTTTAGTAGGCTTTTTTTAATGTAATAATCTTTTTCAACTGTATTACTTCTAGCATAAAATAAAGCTTGTTCAATATAATTTTCTACTTTATCTAATTCTTCATTAATGCTTTTAGTTGCTAGATTTTTATTATTTTCTATGATTAACTTACTAGCTGCTATTGGTAGTTTAATTTCATGAATCCATAATTCAATATATTCTTTGTAATCTTCCATTAAGTATTTATATTGATTTACATTTTCTAACATAGACTTATCTATTTGCTCTAAAATTTCTTTTAATATTTTACCTTCTATAAAACTAGGATATTTCATTAATTCTGTTATCAAATATTTTTCATCTAATTCATTTAATGTGTTCACTATTTTTTCGTAAAATTTCTTTTTCGTAAAATATTCTATCATAATACCTATACCATATAAGCCCAATATAACAACTAGAATATATATCTTTATCAGATTAGCAATTGGATAAATTGCCAATAATATTTCTATTGTGATTGTTGCAAATAGTAATAAACTTATACTTAATAACTTGTCTTTTAAAAACTCTTTTAATTGCATTTTTCCTCCCCTTATAATAGAATCATTTATAATCTTGTTAATGACTAATATTATTTTAATAGATAACCTTGTCCTCTTTTCGTTTCTATCAGTTCTTTTAAATTCAGTTCATCTAATTTATTTCTTAATCTTGTTATATTTACAGTCAGAGTATTGTCATCAATAAAACTCTCACTGTCCCACAAACACTCCATAATTTCTTCTCTGGTTACAATTCTCTCTCGATTTTCCACTAGATACTTTAGTATTCTATACTCATTTTTAGTTAATTCAATTTCTTTACCATCTTTTTGTATTGTATTTTTGTTATTATTTAATGCAAATTCTTTACAATCTATTATTTCTTGTTGTTTTATTTCTATAGATGTTCTTCTTAATAAAGAAGCTATTTTAGCAAGCAATATTTGAATGTTAAAAGGTTTTGTAATATAATGGTCTGCTCCATAATTAATACTTAATAATTCATCTAATTCATTATCTCTACTGGTTATCATAATAATTGGCATCATTGACTGTTTTCTAATTTCTTTACAAATATATTCTCCATCTGCATTTGGCAGATTAATATCTAATAATATTAAGTCTGGTTTTTGTTCTAAAATGTCCTGTATGGTGTTATTGAATTTTTTTAATGTGTTGGCTTGATATCCGTTATTATTTAAAAAGATTTCTAATTCATTTCTTAATTTTTCATCATCTTCTACAATCAATATTTTTTGCATTTTCTAAATTCTCCTTTATTCGTATTATAACATATTCTAGCAAAAATAACCTTACAAAATCGTAAGGTTATACTCTCTACATTTAGTTATTTGGAGCTTTATATTTATTTAAAAAACCACTATAAATTTCTTCTAAATTTATTATTTTCTTAAAATCTTCTGGTTTCACCACTTCTGGTAATTTTGTGTCAATTTTCGCTTGATCCATCACATATTTTACAAATTCAGCACAATAAAAAGATTTATTTCCTTTTATTTTTTTGCGAAATCCTGCTGCAAATAATCCTAATATATTAAAGGTATATTGTTCCTTTTCCTGTTTAAACTGTTGAATTGTGTTAGTTACACTTTGATATTGTTGGTCAGTAATCTCTAATGCATATACTTTCGCTTTAGTTAAATAAAATCTTTTAAAGGTTCCTTTGTCAATATATTCATGTACAAATCCACCCAAAATAGGGTTATAAGGATTTAATCTTCCAAAACTATACATTTCTTTTAGTTCACAATCTAATGCTATCGATACATGTGAAAATTCATCTTTTGTATAACTTTTTATTAATTTGGATAAATTGGTTCCTGTATGTGTTAATACAATATATATCTTTCTCATAGTATAATCTTCCTTCCATAACCAATGTTTCTCTCAAATATTTATTTATTCTTTATATAGTATTTATATGAACACATTATAACACTTTCTTCACCAAAAGTATAGCAATTTTATATTAATTCTTCTGTAAGTTCTTGCATTAACTGATGAACTGAAATAATTTCTTTTGCTTTTCCAACATTACTACCACAAAATACTAGAGCTTTTTCCATATTTCCTTTCACGGCATTAATCAAAGCCTTTGTAATACAATATGGTATATTGCTTACACTACAAGTTTTAATACATTTGTAACATTTTTCAACTTTACATTTCTCTTTTTCTGTTTGTTTCATAAACTGATTATAGATTGCTCTACCTGGCATTCCAACTGGACTATTAATAATTTTAATATCTTTTTCTGTTGCTTTAAGATATGCATTTTTAAATTCATTTGAAGCATCACATTCTAATGTAGTAACAAATCTAGTTGCCATTTGAACTCCAGTTGCTCCTAAATTTAAAAATTTTTGTATATCTTTACTATCCCATATTCCTCCTGCTGCAATAATAGGTATGTTCTTATGACTTTCTTTTTCAATTTCTTTCACATACTCAACCACTTCTTTCGTGATATCTTCTAATTTTGGCTTTTTACCTTCCTCCAACTCTTCTTTTTTGAAGCCTAAATGTCCACCAGCCTCTGGACCTTCTATTACAATCATGTCTGGTACATAGTTATACTTTTTAATCCAATGTTTTACAATTAACTGGCAACATCTAAAAGAAGATACAATTGGTGCTATTTTAGTTTTAGACCCTTTTACATACTCTGGTAATTCTTTAGGAATTCCTGCTCCTGAAATTATTAAATCTATTTTATTTTTTACACATTCTTTTACAATTTCCTTATAGTTATTTAATGCTACCATAATATTAACTCCTAATATCTTATCTTCTCCTGCAATTTCTCTTGCTTTTTTTATTTCTTTTCCAATAGCTCTTAAATTCGCTTTCATAGGATTACTATTAAAATCCTCTTCTTGATATCCAATATCAGCTGTAGAAATAATTCCAATTCCTCCCTCTTTGCTTACTGTTCCTGCTAATCTGTGTAATGACACGCCAACTCCCATACCCCCTTGTATGATAGGATATTTAGACTCCTTGTCTCCTAATTTTATACCTTTCATTTTCTCCTCCTTATCTAGTTTTCAATACCAGATTACCATTACTGTTTTACTTTGTCAACTTGTTGACCACTCTTTCTAAAAAAAGCAAGTAATTATCAAATAATCACTTGCTTTTATATCTAATCAAATAAAACAATTTTATCTTCCTTTAAACTTTTTTGAACATCAATCACTCTTTGATTGGAAGAGCCACAATACTTAAGTTTTGGATTACGAAGTTCATCTACATATTGACCATCGACTAAAACATCTATATATTTAGAAACTTCTTTATCTTTTAAATCTTTATCAAATGAAAATCCTGTCCAAGACCATACGGTTTTATTTGGAAATTTTTCTTTAAACGCCTTGGCTAATTCCGTTGTTCCTTCTATATTTTTAGGATGCATTGGTTCTCCACCTAAAATAGATAATCCTTGTATATTTTCATTTTCAGCCAATTCTAGTATTCGGTTGATAGTATCTCCTGTAAATTCTTTTCCTCCATTAAAGTCATGTGTATCTGGATTAAAACATTGTTTACAATTAAATGTACATCCTTGCATAAAAACAGAAACTCTTACACCTGGTCCATCTGCAATATCCATTTTTCTAATTTTGTTATATCTCATTTTATTCGCCTCTCTTTTTAATCATCTTTATTATCAAGATGAAGTACTCTCTCCTTAATCTCTTGTGTTCTACCTTTATTCCAGAAATTGCTACCAATATAACCACAAGTTCTTCTAGCCACATTTAATGTATCATGATTTCGATTACCACACTCTGGACAATACCATTCCAAATTGTCATCAATCAAAATTTCACCTTCATAACCACACTCTTGACAATAATCAGATTTTGTATTTAATTCTGCATACATAATATTATCATAAATAAATTGAATTACCTCTAAAACAGCTTCAATATTATTTTGTAAATTAGGTGTCTCAATATAAGAAATCGCTCCACCTGGACTTAATTGTTGGAATTCACTTTCTAATTTCAATTTAGAAAAAGCATCTATTTCTTCAAATACTGGTACATGATAAGAATTGGTAATATAATCTTTATCTGTAATACCTTCAATTACACCAAATCTTTCTTTTAAACATTTTGCAAATTTATAAGTAGTAGATTCAATTGGTGTGCCATAAACACTATAGTCCATATTTTCCGTTTCTTTCCACTCTTTACATTTGTCATTTAATTTTTGCATTACTTTTAAGCCAAATTCTTTTCCTTTTCCATTATCAGTATGGCTACAGCCTGTCATATATTTTACACATTCGTATAAACCTGCATATCCCAAAGAGATTGTTGAATAACCATCATGTAATAATTTATGAATACTTTCTCCTTTTTCTAATCTTGCTAATGCTCCATGTTGCCATAAAATTGGTGCAATATCACTCGTTGCCTTGCTTAATCTTTGATGTCTAGCTTGTAATGCTTTATGGCATAATTCTAATCTTTCCTCATAAACTTTCCAGAAAATTTCTTCATCTTGATTAGAAGATAATGCAACATCTACAAGGTTAATGGTTACAACTCCTTGATTAAATCTTCCATAATATTTAGATTCCCCTTCTTTATAATTCTTTGCTTTCGAAGGATTTCCTTCTGTTGTCCAAGGAGTTAAGAAAGAACGACATCCCATACACGGATAGCAATTTCCATTACCATATTTATCTTTCTTCAATTCTTTCATTTTCTTTTCAGATATATAGTCTGGTACCATTCTTTTGGCAGTACATTTTGCTGCCAATTCTGTTAAATACCAATATTTACTTCCCTCTTTTATATTATCTTCTTCTAAAACATAAAGAAGTTTTGGAAAGGCTGGTGTTACATATACACCTTTTTCATTTTTGAATCCTAAAATTCTTTGATTTAAGAATTCTTCAATAATCATAGCTACTTCTTTTTTGTATTCATCTGTTTCTCCTAAATACATACATACAGAAAGGAAAGGTGCTTGTCCATTGGTATTTGTCATAGAATTTACTTGATAATTAAAAGTTTGTACTCCATCTGCTATTTCTTTTTTCGTATCTTGCTCTGCATATTTTTCACAAGTTTCTTGGTCAAAACCTCTTTCTTTGTATCTTTTTACATATTTGTTAAAACTATCTCTAACAAAAGGTGCTAAATGAGTTAAAGTAATGGTTGCACCACCATAACTAGAACTCGTTACAGCTAATATAATTTGGGTTGCAATTGTTGCTGCTGTAACAAAACGATGTGGTTTTTCTATCATAACACCATTGATAATCGTTCCATTTTGTAACATATCATCTAAATTAATTAACTCACAGTTATGCAAAGCATTTTGTGCAAAGTAATCTGCATCGTGAAAATGAATAATACCCTCATCATGTGCTTTTACAATATCTTCTGACAATAAAAATCTTCTTGTAATATCGGTACTAGTAATTCCTGCTAAATAATCTCTTTGTGTAGTAACTACTTTTGCATTTTTATTAGAATTTTCATTATTCCAGTATTCACTTTCCCCTTCAATTAATTCTTTGATAGATTGATCTGTTGTGTTTGCTTTTCTTACTAATTCTCTTGTATAACGATAGGTAATATATTTTTTTGCCAAAGAATATTTTCCAAATTCCATTAATTTTTCTTCTATAATATCTTGCATATCTTCTACTAAAATTCTTGGCTTTTGAAGTTCTTCAATATATTTTATAATCTCTTGAATTTGTTCCTTTGAAATTTTTTCTCTTCCTCTTACTTCATTATTTGCTTTTTGTATCGCAACTCTTATTTTTTCTGGATTATAATCAACTATTGTTCCATCTCTTTTAATGATTTTCATTTCTTATTTTCCCCTTTCGTTTCTTCATCTTTTGATAGGGAAATTATATCATAAAAGCAAAAACATTTTGTTGCAATTGCAACAAAATAGGAGTAAGGTTTTGATACCCTTACTCCTTCAAGGAAAATTGTTTTTATTTCATTTTCGTTACAATTGTGTTACAAATTTGTCTTCTACCATTTGGCAAATTAACTCTGCTGTTTTCTCTACACCAAAAGTATCACTATTAATGCAAACATCATAATTACTATGATTGCCCCATTCTTTTTCGGTATAATGTTTATAATGATTCGCTCTTAATTTGTCCATTCTCTTGATTTCTTTTTCTGCCTTTGTCTTATCAAGTCCATAAATTTCGATGGCTCTCTTCATTTTATCTTCCATATTACTGTACACAAATACTTTGATAACATTTTCTTTGTCTTTTAGAATAAAATCAGCACATCTACCAATTATTACACAAGCGTTTTCATTGGCTAATTTTTTTATAACTTCTGCTTCTTTAATAAATAATTCATCACTATTGTCTAATCCAAAATAATAACCATTGTTTAATCCAGCTAGACTACTTCTTTTTTGTTCATTATTTTCAATATATTCCTCTGATAAACCAGTTTCTTTTGCCACTTCTGCAATTAAATCTTTATCATAAAATTTAATTCCTAATTTGTCGGCAATTAGTCTTCCAATATATCTTCCACCTGAACCATATTCTCTTGCCATTGTAATAACAACTTGTTTGTCTAATTGATTATCTGTACTTGTGTCATCAATTAATGCTTGACTCTTTTCATTTCCTTTTTTTAGATATTTTACTTCTAATATTAATAAGATACTTGCCACCACAAATGCTAATCCATCTGCAACTGGTCCTGCATATAAAACTCCTATAATACCAAATAGACTACCTAAAGTTACTAATGCAGGTATCAAGAATAAGATTTGTCTTGATAAAGATAAAATAGCACTTTTGATACTTTTTCCAATGGCTTGAAAGAAAATACCAGATGGAATTTGTACACCATTACAAATACATAGTAACAAATAAGTTCTAAAAGCCAAACAAGCAAATTCCATATAATTTTCATCACCACTACCAAAAATAGAAATTAATTTATCTGGTATGGTTTGGAATAAAATAAAGGCAATTGTACTTATTATAACACTTAATCCTAATACAATTTTCAAAGCTGATTTTACTCTGTCAAACTTTCTTGCCCCATAATTATAACCAAATATTGGCTGTGAACCTGCTGCAATCCCTATAATGATACTATTTAAAATTTGGCTAATTTTCATAACAATTCCGAAGTACTGTGATTGGTATTTCTGAACCAAATTTAGATTCTGCTCCATATTTAGCTAATAGGTTGTTTTCAAATGCCATTACCACAACAAAACTCATTTGTGTAATAAAACTACTAATTCCTAAAGCAGATACTTTTTTTCCCACACTCCATTTAAGTTTAAAGGTTTCTTTGTTGATTTCAATTGATTTGAATTTTTTAATATACCATGCATTTAAAATAAATGTGACAAATTGACTAAAAATAGTTGCAATTGCTGCTCCTTCTACTCCCATTTTAAATATGAAAATGAAAATAGGGTCTAAAATAGTATTTAGGACAGCACCTAATACCATACTTGTCATAGCATATTTTGGACTTCCATCTGCTCTAATAATAGAATTTAAAGCTGTTCCTATCATCATAAAAGGTAATCCAATAGCAATTATTTTTCCATATTGTATTGCATATTCTCTTAAATTGTCTGTACAACCAAATAAATTTAACAATTGTGGTAAAAAGATTAAACTAATCGCACACAAAAAAATTGCTGTAATGGCTGATAGTAAGATGCCATTTCCTACACCTTTTGCTGCTTCTTCTTTTTTCTTTTCACCTAATTTTAAACTCAAATAACTAGAGGCTCCATCTCCTAACATTAATGAAAATGCTAAACAAATCATGGTTAATGGAAATACTACGTTTGTGGCTCCATTTCCTAAATAACCAACTCCTTGCCCAATAAAGATTTGGTCTACGATGTTATAAAGTGAGTTTACTAACAATGATATGATACAAGGAATTGAAAATTTTTTGATTAGTTTTCCTATTTTTTCAGTTCCTAGTATGTTTTCTTCTTTTTCCATCTTTCTTCCTCCTTTTTCTTTTTGTAATTTTGCTTGGAAATTCTGTTATAAGCTTGGGTTATGACTTTTAACTTCCACCTTTCCAACTATAAAAAGACAACACTTAAGAGTCGTGTTGGCTTTTTATAGCACTTTATAGTGCATTATTCATTTTAACATAATTTGACTAGCTTGTCAATTTTTTATTTTTCGTTTTATGTAGCTTTGTATTGATTCATTTTTTCTTCTAAATATCATAAGTAACGACTTCACAATTTTTCATTCCTAAATTTTTCATATTGTTACCAAATGAAAGACCATTAAAATAAATAGCAATTGCTTTGCACACCTCATTATGCGTAACTAATAATATATTATCTTTTTTTAAGTCTTTTAAATCCTCTAAAAAATCGAATACTCTTTTTATAAAATCTTCAGAAGTTTCTGCATTTTTATAAACCTTTCCCTCTACCATATTACCAAAACCTTCTCGATTTTTAATTTCATTTGCTAATTTTCCTTCCATTTCACCATAAGAAATTTCTATTAATCGATTATCGATTATCATGGGAATATTTCTTTTGTTGTTTATTACTTCTGCTGTCTGCCTAGTTCTTTTCAAAGGAGAAGATATGATTAAATCTATTTTTTTATCTTCCAAATTTTTACTTACTTCATAAGCTTGTTCTATTCCTTTTTGATTTAAATTTGTATCCGTTCTTCCTTGTATTCTATTTTTTACATTCCAATTAGTTTGTCCATGTCTAATTACTAAAATCTTCATTCTTTTCCTCTTTTTTTTGAATATCGTTTTTATAAATATTTATCATGCTAGTAAATAATAAAATTATATCCCCCATTACAATAAACCAACTTTGATAATAAGAATAATATAAACCATATAAAATTCCTGTTGTGATTCCAGATATTCTTACTAATTTCATATTACTTTGCCATAAACATAGTGATATGACTTTTTTCTATCTTTAATACATATACTTAAAATTAATGCTATAAATGCTAAAATACTAAATATCATTTTTTACTCCATTTTTCTCTCTCTTATCTTATAACTATACTTTTAAAATGTCTTTCTTGAAAATATGTTAATTGCTTTATTTCTTCATTCGTAAAATTTTTATTGTTTGGAGCAATAATTAGCTTGTCATCATCTTCCTCTAGCCTATGAATTACAGCTATACACTTTCCCCTATACTGTTTTACTGGCTTGTCTTCTCCTAAAATATAACAATCTAATTCTTCGCCATCTCCACTCATTGTTTTAGGAACAAAACCATAATTAATTGGATAAATTGTTTCTGGATACTCTAAATGACTACTTCCAATAGTTCGTTCTACTTTCACTTCAACTTCTTTTCCAATATATTGAATGGCTTTCATCAAATATCGCACAAATTCCCATCGATTTGCTAAAAATTGATGATTCTGAAAGAGTTCTTCTATTTCTTCATAAGTTGCCCATTTTACATCACTTACTTCATCTTCTTGCATAATAATATCATCTATCTTAATATCTTGTCTTATCAAATAAGTATCTAAGCATACTTCTCCCGTTTTATAGTGTTTTATTAATTGTAATTCTTTCTTATTTAACTGAATTCCTAATTCTTCTATGGTTTCTCTTTCTATGGTTTGCAAACTTGTTTCTCCTTTTACAACAGAGCCTCCTGTCATTGCCCATACATTGGGAGCTTGTCGTTTTTTAGAAGAACGTTTTTGAATTAGAATTTTATTTTCCGAATTGACTATCCATACATCTGCCCCTAGATGATAAAATCCATTGGGTACTTTTTCTCCTTTTTGCATAGTCTTCCATGTTTTGTTTCCTTCTTCATCTAATATATCCCATATTTCCATTTTTCTTTTCCTTTACAATAAAAATGTACCTCAGACTTTTAAATCATCCGAGGTATTATCTCCGACCTCAATCCCGTGGGTTTTTGAGGTACAATCTACTATGGATAGTATAACATATGATTTTTAAGTACCTCTCAAAACTCATTGTTTCAATCTCAAATACCCAAGTTCTTCCCAAACATTATAAGCTAAATTTAATCGAAACACTAAAGTTGGTTTTGCACCAGCCCTATTTTTGTCCACCACACAAGCATAATATCTGACATCTGGGTCATCATATTTTTTCAAATCATAAAATTTTGTATCGACTTCATTTAAGGAATATTCATAATTTTGCAGAGTATCTCTATTAATTTGTTTAATAAGACCCAATGTATCCAATACTTCCTTTACCGTTCTACTTACTGCTAAATCATTTACCGTTAAATTAACTGGCAAAGTATCACTTTCTGCTAATTGTAAAGTAGAACAAATATAAATTCCAAAGTTTTGGGCTATATTCGAAAGTATCGTTGCAGTTTTCTTTAATTCTTCTCCAATTCCTATATTGGCAGTATCTGTTTTTAGGGTATCATAGAAAACATATTCTATTTTTTCTTTATAATAATAATTCATAATTACTTTTTTTAGTTCATCATTGGTATGGTCTGTAATATTGATGAAGTAAATTGAATTTTTAATTTGTTTATTGACCCAATTTGTAACTTCTATTACATCTCTAAATTCTTTTGAGACATCTAATAATCTTTTTACGAAATCTTTTTGCTTTTCCTTTTCTTCTCTAAAAACAAAACCTTCTTCATCTGTCTTTACCTTTTTAGCATCATCTGGTCTAAATTTGAATTCTAATAATTCTCCTTCTGTTTTAGAAATCTCTATTCCATGCATTTTTTGTATTTCTTTGTTATTCAAAATAGTAGTGATTAAACACAATCTCATTTTTTCTTCTGACATTTCATTGGAAATAATTAATACCTTTTTTTGATGTACTAATGCTGTATGAGCTGCTATATCAATAGTAAATCTACTCTTTCCACAATTGGATGGCATAGCAAAAGCCATTGTTTCTCCTTTTCTAATTCCTTTAAACACTTGTGTTAAAATAGGAAATGGCAATGGTAAACCATTTGTTAAATTATTATCTCCTAATTGCAAAAAGCTGGTTAATCCTTCATTTAAGACAGCTCTTTTGAATTTTTCTGTGTCATTTACTTGAACAACTGCACTTTCCACTTCTTCTACTGACATTTTGTCATACAGTTGATATTCTTTTATTTCTACTACTTTCTCTTGAATATTTTGAATTGGTATTGCTAAATAACTTTTTCTTAATACAAATAATTTCTTTAGGTCAAGATATATCTTTTCCATATCATAATTTTTTTCACTTACTTCTTTTTTTAAAACACTTTTTAGCTCATACGATTTCTCATTATCTTTGGCAAAATTGAATCCTCTTTTTGCTGATTCTGATGTGTACGCTCCTCCTTCTGTAAAAATGATACTTTTGTATATGTTTAATAATTCTGGATCTTCAAAACAACATTCTTCATATAAATAGAAATATTTTATAATCAATCTTGGATCTACTAATAATAGTCCTATATATTGTCTTTCCAATTTTTTATCACTTAATGGTTTAGGAAACACGCCCCCTATATCATCTTCCTCTTCTTCATCATATTCATATTCTTCTTCTATACTTTCTTGGGAAGTTCTTTTCTTTTTGGTTGTTCCTAACATTTCTATTTTTTGCAAAGCTGCTGTATAATTTTTTTCTGCCAAGTCTTCTTTAATTTCTTCAATAAGACTTGCGTTTTCAGGTGTTACTGGTATATTATCAATTAGTTCATATAATTTTTCTTGGTTCATACTTACCAACTCTCCTATCTTTTGTTTTATGATTGTGGAATCAAATTTATCTTCCACCCATGCCGACCGTCCGCCCGACCTCCGACCTCCGGCCTCCACTAGAAAATCCTCCGCCACCACCTATAGCTGAAGAATAAGTGGTTGACATGGAACTACTAATAGCATTTGAAAAACTATTAGAAAAATCTGTATTCATCATCAAATACATATATCCATAATAATTATTATTCCATTCTTCATTTATATTTGGATACACTATTTTTAGTTGTTTCAATACTTTATCTGCTATACCAAACACAGTAGCATATACTAAAAATTTTTCCCATATCACAATTTCTGGAACATTTCTTTTATCTAGCATAGAAAAGTCCTCCATGTATTTTTTTAGTCCTTTCCATTTTTCATTTTCATCGATTCCTTTTTGTGTTAATACATTTGTTTTTCTAGATAAAATACAAAAAACAACTAATTGTATAATAAGTACTACCGTTAATGGTATAGTTACAATTGCATTCATCGAAAGAATAATTGATATAACACAAGCAGAATAACTAATAAAAAGTAATATTGATAATATAATTATATAAGTGGTTAATTTATTTTTCTTTTCTTTTTCTTCTTTGTCTACTACTTCTTTTTGGTATAAAGATTCTTTTGCACTTTTATCTATCTTTTCTCCTAAATCACGAACTTTTCTTTGTGAACTTTCAATATAATTTTTTAGTTCTTTTATTGTAATTTTTCCGTTATTTTCTTCGCTAGCTTTTTTTAGAAATTCAAAAATGACTTTTTCATCTTTTGCTTCTTCTAATTCTTCCGGATTTTCTTTTCGTATTTTAATGGTTATGATTTTATCATTTACTTCAAAATCAATGATTTTCTTTAAACTTAAATCTAATAAAGTAGCAGAAAATATTCTTCCTATAAAGATGCTACTATTATTAATTCCATCTAATTGTTTGGATAAAATCATTAATGCTTCTGTTGGTGTACTATCTTCTCTTGGTATTTCTCTAAAATATTTTATTTTTTGGCTTGGTTTCAATTTTTTACTTGTTTTTATTTTTGGTACATTTTTAATAATTGATTTTATGCTAAATATTGCTAGAACAATCGCTAGTAGATTAATGATTATTGTAATGATTCGCTTGGTTGTTTCCTTCATTTCTCTTCTAGCATTTGCTTGGTTAGCCCAAGTAGTTTCTTCTTGAATAACTTGTTCTAGAATCTCTGTATTTTTCCCTCTAGTACAACTAGTAATCATTTCTGTTGGAAATAAAGTTCTTATTTCTACATATCTTCCAGAACGAAATTGGTTAATATTAAATTCTATTTTGTTAGTATCTGTTACATAAATTTCTCCATTTAAATCTTCTGTATGTCCCCAAACTTTAATATCTCTTTTGTTGTCTGCATGACTTGGTAGAAGAATGGTTCCAGTTATATTTTTAGCATCTATGTCAGATTCTTTTCCTATAAACTGCCAATATAGTTCTGCATAATCACTATATTTAGCAATGGCATCTTCCACATGATAAGATATCTCATAATTCTTTGTTGCTGAACTATCTTCTAATCCAACTCCCCAAGCAATTTCAAATTCTTTGTCTTCATTGATACCTCCAAAATAAGTTCCTTTTGGCATGTGATAGTTCCATTGATTCTTTTCTCTAAATGCTTGCTTTCTTCCATTTGTTATTTCGGTTACTTCTACATCACTTATACTAGAAAATCTTGTTTTATCTATTTCAAAAATTTTATATAAAGTATTAGTGTCTCGTATTTTTATATTCCATTTTTCTGTTACATCCATGCTTCCATCTTGGTTGATCTGTGCTTTAAATTCTAAATTATTTAATAGCAAATCACTTGATGATGCTTGTACTGGAGTTATGAGACATAGGATAGTCATTATGCTTACAATAAGAGTTATAATAGTTTTTTTCACTCTATTTTCCTCCTCTCTTTTTTCTTTTTCAATTATATACTTTTAAGTTCTTTTAGGCAATAGCTTTTCTCTAAAAAATATGTTATAATCATTGATATTAAGAATTGTATTACATCTAATTTTGAAAGTTTATTATATTTTTTATGTAGTAACAATTCGGGGGGACCAGCAAGTTACAGTCTGTTATATAATTACAGACTGTGCGTAGCTGGGAGTTACAAATAAAAAATATAATAAACTTTTAAATAAAAAATTAATAATCTTATTGATAAAGGAGACCAATTATGGCATTTGATGGAATTGTAACAAAAGCAATCGCTTCAGAACTGCAAAACTTAACTGGAGCAAGAATGGATAAAATTTTTCAACCTAACAAAAATACAATATTATTAGGTTTTTATATAAATGGTTCTAATTATTTATTAAATATTTGTACAGACTCTTCCAACTATCGTATTCACTTAACAACACACCCAAAACAAAATCCCAAAGTAGCCCCCAACTTTTGCATGGTACTTCGTAAACATCTATTAGGACTTCATATTAAAAACATTATTACGAATCAATTGGAAAGATTAGTTATTATTGATTTTGAAGGTTTTGATGATGTCGATGATATCATTTCTAAAAGACTTATCATTGAATTAATGGGAAAACATTGTAATGTTGTTTTAGTTGATGAGCAAAACATTATCGTTGATAGTTTAAGACATATTAATCGTGAAAATAGTACTAGAACAATTGTCCCTCATGTTAAATACACCTATCCTCTTACCACTAAATACAATTTTTTAGAGTGTTCCACTTTCGAAGACTTTTATCAAAAACTTTCTTCTAACACGCCTATTTATGATGTATTTAATGGTATTAGTAAATCTTTTGTAGAGACTTCTATGCAATATCTTGGAATTGATGTATTGGATAAATCTACTTCAGAAACACTCTATTATTATTGGCAAGAACTCATTCAACAAACGGATTCTAACACTTTGGATTTTCAACTTACAAATACCAAGAAAAAAGATTATTTTTTAGTAAAAGGTCATCCTTCTTCTCCTTTTCATTTAAATTTTTTTATCGATGATTTTTATTACCAAAAAGAAAGTTCAGAAGAGTTTAAAATCTACCGAGATAGTATTTTAAAAATGATTTTAGAACTACTAAAAAAATATAAAAAACGCCTTTTTCACATAGATGAAAAATTAAGTTCTTGTGAAGATATGGAAAAATATCGATTGTATGGAGAATTAATTACAGCTAACTTGTATCAAATTGAAAATAAAAATGTTTCAGAAATCACACTAGAAAATTATTATAATAAACAAAAAATTACTATTCCTTTAGATGATAAATATTCTCCTTCTGTTAATGCAAAACGTTTTTTTAAAAAATATCAAAAATTAAAAAATACTTTAGAAATTGTAAGTTTGCAAAAAGAAGAGACTCTGCAAGAACTTAATTATATTGAAAGTGTTGTATACGAATTAGAAAATTGTTCTAATTTAGAAGAGGTTTCCGAGATATTTGAAGAAATTTCTGAAAATGTGATTTTTAAAGAACACACTCACTACTCCAAAAAGAAAGAAAAAACAAAGTTAAAAAAATCTTCTCTTACGAAAAACAAAAATGTTTCTTTTAATCCTTTAAAATATACCATTGATGGCTACACTTTATTAGTGGGAAGAAATAATAAAGAAAATGATTATTTGACCTTAAAATATGCCAAAAAAACAGACTTATGGTTTCATACGAAAGACATTCATGGAAGTCATGCTATTTTGCAAATTTCTTCTAATCCATTTCCTAATGATACTATTTTACTTGAATGTGCCAAAGTTGTTGCTAATCATAGCAAGGCTAAAAATTCTTCTAATGTCCCTGTGGATTTCTGTGAAGTTAAGTTTGTAAAGAAACCGAATAGTGCCAAACCAGGTATGGTAATTTATAATCATTATAAAACTTTGTACGTTGACCCAAAATGAATCGTAAAAAGAAAAAAGACTAAAGAAAGTTTTTAAGAAACTTCCTAGTCTTTTTCTGTGTTTTAGCCCCAGAAGATTAGAAACATCATAGCTGTTGCTAAAATAATTTCTGGCTTTGTCATTTCTTTGGATAAAATCTCCAATTCATCCCCTGATTCTTTTTCATTTACCACTTCCATTTTATAATAAGCAACATCTTGTGCTCTAAAAAGTAATTCAAAAGGCTGTACCCCGTCTTTTTGTGAATTTTGAATTTCAATATAGCTTTTTCCTGCTAATACATCTCTTTTAGAATATAGTTCTACTTTTACATATTTACCTTGTAATTCTTCTGTCTCTTTTATTAATCCTCTCATTCTTCCATTTACATAGGTAGCATCTGCTTGATAAACAACAATCGCTGCATTATTATCTTCTCTTTGTATATCCTTATAAGTAGAATTTAGTCCTACACTAATTAGAAAATCAGAAAATATAAATACTCCTACTAAAATTAATATCCATATTACAATTTTTTTATTGGTACTAAATGCATCCATTTTATTTCCCCATTTCTTTTCTCTCTTTTTAACTGTTTATATTATAGCAAATTTTTCCTATTATTTCAATACTTCCAACTCTTTTCCTAAAAAAGTCGAATAAATAAATATGTAATTTACTTTTCTTTGTAAAGATTCCTCTAGTGCTTTTTGATATAATGCCAACTGTTTTTTATACTTATTTATCAATTCTGTTTCATTTTGAACATAATCTGTTTTATAATCTACTAAAACCAATTCATCTTTTGCATTGATGTAATATAAATCAATAATTCCTTGTACTAGTATATCTTCTGCTACCTCTTCTTGATAAATTTCTTTTGCTGGTATCGTAATATAAAATGGTTTTTCTTTCTGAATTTCTTTGGCTTGCTTCATATCTTGCCAGATTTGAGATTGTGTAAACTTTAAAATAGCATTTGGATTAATATTTTCCGCTTCTTTTTGTGTTATAATTTCTTTACTCACCAAATCACAAATGAATTCTTTTATCTTTCTTAAATCATATTCTTGACTTTCCTCTAATTTCTGCATACATAAATGAAGTAGGGTTCCTTTTTGTGCTCCTGTTAATGGGATTTCTTCTTTTCTTAAAAAATTAGGAACTGGAAAGCTAATCTCAATTGCTTGTTCTTCTTCTTGTTTGATTTTAGTAACCGATGATTTTGTTGGTATTTTAGTAGCTACTTCGTAAGGATAGGTAATCTTTAAGCTATCCTCTATCTTTTTTATTTCTGTTTTTTCGACTTTTTCCTTTTCCATCAGTTCTACTATATTGCTATCTTCTACTTCCATTTTTTCACAAAAATCCAAAACTTCCATTTTGGTATAAGTATTTAAATTTGCCATTTCTTTCATTTTTTCTGGTTCATAGAAATACACTAATAAAATCCAATCCAGATATTGAATGTATTTTTTTACTAAAATTGGGTTAATTTTTTTGTTTTGTTTCTGATATCTTTCAATTTGCTGTAATAACTTTTCCTTTTTCTTTTCATACTCTTTTTTGATTCCCGTTATGATTAATTTTTCTTTTGCCCTTGTCAAAGCAACATACAAAATCCTCATCTCTTCTGCTAGGGTTTCTGTTAAGGTTTTATTACGAATGGCCGCCTTGCTTAAAGTGTCATATTGTACTTGTTTTTCATAGTCAATATATTTTACACCAATTCCAAGTTCTTGATGTAACAATATATTTTGGTTTAAATCCATTAGATTAAATTGTTTTCCTGTACTTGCTAAAAATACAACTGGAAATTCCAATCCTTTACTTTTGTGGATACTCATAATCCTAATTACATTGTCATTTTCTCCTATGATTTTAGCAGCTCCCATGTCTCCACTACTTAAGCTTAATTTTTCCATAAAATGAATAAAGTTATATAATCCTTTAAAACTTGCTGTTTCATATTGTTTGGCTCTTTCGAATAACATTCTTAAGTTAGCTTGTCTTAACAATCCATTAGGCATTAGACCTACATAATTATAATATCCCGTATCAGAATATATTTTCCAAATTAATTCATCTAATGCTAAATATTCTTGTTCTTTTCTCCATTGTTCTAAATTTTCTAGAAACCTTTGTATTTTTTCTCTTAACTCTTTTTCTACTGATAATTTTGCTTTTTGCAAGCAAGTATAGAAATTGTCTTGTTTGTCTGCTAAACGAATTTGGATTAACTCATCATCTGTAAATTTACCAATATTAGACCTCATAACAGTTACTAATGGAATATCTTGAATCGGATTATCTATAATTTTTAGCAAGCTCATGATGGTTTGTATTTCAATGGAATCTAAATATTCTTGTGAACTATCTGAAAATACTGGCATTTGTAAATTTAGTATTTCTTGTTCATAAACTGGTGCTGTAGTAGCTGTACTTCTTAATAAAATTACAATATCTTTATATTGAATATCACGATAAGCTTCTTGTTTTTTATCCCATACTTGGAATTTACCTTCTATTAGTTGTTTTATTTTATTGGCTACAAATTTAGCTTCTAACTCTACATCTGCTATATTTTCTTCTATTGCTCCCTCTACTTCTTCTGTGCATTTTGTTTCCTCTTCTGTTTCTTCTATTACCATTGGATCAATAATATGAATTTCAATTTTTTCATTTTGCTGAATTTCTGGATAACTAGCCCCTAAATTCAAAAATTCTTCTTCGTTATAATCAATATCTCCCAATTCTTCGCTCATAATATCTTCGAAAACTAGATTCGTAAATTGCAAGACATTTTGCTTGCTTCTAAAATTTTTGAATAGTTGAATTTTTAAATCTTCTTCTGGTTCTCGGTCTTCTTTTTTTTGATACTTTTCATATTTACTTAAAAACAATTCTGGCATGGCTTGCCTAAATTTATAAATACTTTGTTTGACATCTCCTACCATAAAAATATTATTATTTTTAGAAATAGCAGTTAATATGTATTCTTGTACTAAATTACTATCTTGGTATTCATCAATTGCTATTTCTTTAAATTTATCTTGGTATTTTTTAGCTACTTGTTGAGAATTTAATAAAATATTTAAAGCAAAATGTTCTACATCACTAAAATCTACGATATTTTTTTCTCTCTTTCTTTTGGTAAATTCTTTTTCAAAGGTAAGAATTAGACTTTGTAATTTCTGCAAAATAACATACATATCGTAAATATCTTGATTGGCTTCTTGTGAGTCACAAATTAGTATTTTATCTAATACTTTTGCTAATTTTTTCTTTACTTCATCTCTTATTTCCTTGGCTTTATCTTTTCTTTCCGATTCTACTTTCTGCCTTGGCCATGTTACAAATTTTAATTCCAAAGCGATTTTAAATGCTTTATCCCAATTATTCAAACTCTTTTTTAGGTTTTCTAGTTGTTCGATATCACTTCTTATTGTTTGATAAAATTTTTCTAAATCTGACTCATAAGATAGGTCTTGTTCTACTTTTTCTAGCATGGTGATATCATCCATCAATTCTTCTTTGACTTCTTGTAATAAAATCTCTCCCCAAGGAGTTTGACTAAAATCTTCTTCTAATTGTTCCTTTAAATTGAACATCTCTATTTTTTCTTCTAGCCATTTTTGTGGAAATGGATTGCTTTGTATGTAAGAATCAATTTTTAAAACTAGATCTTTTAATGGCGTATCATCTCTATAACTAGTATATACATTGATTAATTTGATAAAATTTTTATCTTCTGTTTCATATTTTTCTTCAAATATATCTTCTATCACTTCTTGTTTTAATAATTCAATCTCTGTGGTGTCTGCGATTCTAAAGTTAGGAGATATGTTTTCTAGTTCATAAAAGTTATTTCGTACCACTTCTAAACAAAAAGAGTCTATCGTACAAATACTTGCTTTGTTTAACAAAGTTATTTGTCTTTGCAAGTTTTCATCTTCTGGATTTTCTTCTAGTTTTTTATAGATAGCACTTAATACTCTTTCTCTCATTTCCGCTGCTGCACTATTGGTAAAGGTTACGACTAATAGCTTGTCAATATCAATTTTATCTTGTATTATTTTATGAATGATTCTTTCTACTAATACAGCTGTTTTTCCACTTCCTGCAGCAGCAGCTACTAATATGTTCGAATTCTTTTCGTATATGGCATCTTGTTGTTCTTGGGTCCATTTTACTTCGCTCATTTTGGTCTCCTTTTTAGTTATTTTGAATGACTTGTCCAGTCATATCCATTGTCAAAAATTCTGATTTGATTAAATTTCTCTTCAAGTGATACATCTGGATATCCTAAAAAATAAATAGAACAACTGTCTTTATCTATATTTTCCGTATAATCTTTAGGAGTACTATGACACTAATTCTTTTTATCTTTATTTTATTGCATATTTTTTCTTTAATTCTTGTACGATTTCATCAAAGCTTTGTGTATGTGCTGCTTTAATATAGATTAAATCTCCATTTTGTATATTCTTTTTCAAATCTACTAATAATAATTCTTTTGTTTTAAATCTTTTTATTCTCTTTTCTTCTAAACAAGTTAATGCACCTTTAAAGATATGTTTGGTATATTCTCCTGTTAAATATAAATAATCAAAATTTAAATTATTAAAATATTTTCCTAATTCTTCATGAAAATTATTGGATTCCTCTCCATATGCTGCCATTTTTCCTAAAACAGCTATCTTTCTTTTACTTTTTAATTTGTTAGCAATCTCTAAACCAAGTTTTACCGATTCAAAACTCGAACTATAAGAATCATCCATTACTGTTAAATCTCTTTGAGCACTTCGCAATATTTTTTGCCTTCCTTCTATCGGTTTAAATTCTTTAATGCCTTTTACTATATTTTCATATTTTATATGATAATGTTCGGCTATTCTTATGGCAATAATAATATTGGATAAATAATGCAAACTAAATAATGGTAACTGAAATTTTGTTTTTTTCTTATATATGTCAATCTCAAATGAAATCCCTAGTTCATTTTCAACAATATTTCTTGCTTCCTTTTTAGAACATTTTATTATTTTATAATCTTTAGTTTCTTCTATGTTATTTAATAATTCGTTATCACTATTAACAAATAATATTTTATCATCTTTTAAATAATCTGCAATATGTAATTTCTCTTCTAATATATTTTCTTTTGTATGAAAATTATTTAAATGTGCTGTACCTATTGTTGTAATTACTCCAATAGATGGCTTAACTAATTCTGATAAAATTCTCATATTTCCAGGTTTTGATGTTCCCATCTCAATAACTGCCATTTCATAATTTTCTAACTGCATTAAATCAGATGAGATTAAAACTCTTGTGTTCATATTTCTATTATTAAAATCATGAAATACTCTTTTTTCTTTTTTTAATATTTTAGATAAAATATTGCTCATACTTGTTTTTCCAACACTACCAGTAATACCAATTATGGGTATATCTAAATTTAAATTTCGATTTAATTTTGCAAGTGTATGAATTGCTTCATTGACACTTTCGACTTCTAAAATACAGATATCTGCATTTATTTCTTTAGCCTCGTTTATGATAGTTTCGTAATTTTCGGAAGTTTTGTCTATCATAAATCCAATTACACCTAGTTTGACTGCATCTATAATATAAATTTCTCTATTTACTCCATGAAAATCTATTGGAACATAAAATGTACTCTCATTAGAAAATTTGTGATTGATGGAATAATGAAGGATTTCTTTATCTCTGTTTCCATTTATTATTTTCCCCTTTGTATATTCTTCTATTTCTTTTAAAAGATACATATTTCCTCCTCATCCTCTAATAACTGCCTACATTCTATCATTTATGAGTTAAAATGGCAAATAATATATAACAAAAAAAATGAGGGGATTAAAATCTCCCCTCATTCATTCTCTCATCTCACTTCGATTCTATTTCATAAGCCAATTAGCAATATCATATATTTGAACGCCTTCATATTGATAGTCTTCATGTCTTGTTCTTGCTATTATTATTTTTGGATATGCCTCTTTAATTTGTAGTAACGGTTCTACTTCTCTTTTTAAGGTATTCTCATCATCTATATTATCCGATACTTGAATATAAATTTTTTCATTTTGTTTCATTGCTACAAAATCAACTTCTTTATTATATAAAGTACCCACATATATTTCATATCCCCTTCTTAATAATTCAATAGCAACTATATTTTCGTATACTCTACCATAATTAATATTTTTTGTTCCTAATTTTGCATATTTAAATGTTTGGTCAACTAGGTAATATTTATCAATTGAGGACAAATATTTTTTTCCCTGAATATCATATCTTCTTACTTTATAAAAAGCAAAAGCATCACATAAATAATTAATATAACTGGCTATTGTCTTATCATTTGTATTCATATTCATATCATTTTGATTTAATTTATTTGCTACATTTCTATATGATGTTAAATTTGAAATATTATCCATCATAAATTCAGTTAAGCTATCCATTAATGCTATATTTTGTATATTATATTTTTGCTGAATATCTCTAACAATCAAAGCATTATATACATCATTTATATAATTGTATTTTTTATGATTATCATCATATACATATGAACCTGCCATACCACCTTCAAAAACATATTTATCAAATGCTTCTTGTACATCCTTATATTTAAAATATTTTAAATATTCTTTAAAAGAAAATGGATACATTTGTATTTCATAAGTTCTACCTGTAAATAATGTTGCTAAATCACTACTTAATAAAAAAGCATTTGAACCAGTTATATATATGTCATATTTTTCTTCTGCATGTAAACTATTTATTGTTCTTTCAAATTCTTTACACATTTGGACTTCATCTATTAATACAAAATTTTTCTTTTCTGGAACGAAGTTTTCTTCTATATAATTGTTCAACAAAATATAATCTCTTAATTTATCAAATTTTATTAAGTTAAAATTAATACTTATTATATTTACTTTTTCAATATTTGCTTCAATATATTTCTTAAACATATCTAGCAATTTTGATTTTCCACTACGTCTAACTCCAGTTATCACTTTTATATCTGGGGTTCCCATAACATCTATTAGTTCTTTTAAATAATCTCTTTCTATTATTTTCATAAAAACTCACCTCATAAACATTATATCACCCATTTCGCAAAAAGTAAATATTTTAATTTTTGCGAAATGATTTTTTAATTATTTTGCCTTTTTGTATAGTTTTTATTCAATAAAAAGTATTGATAATTTTATGGAAACTTATTAAATCTATTCTTCACCTTCTTCAAATTGACTATTATAAAGATCTGCATAAAATCCACCTTTTTCTAGTAATTCATCATGAGTTCCTTGTTCCACAATGTCACCATGATTCATAACTAAAATTAAATCAGCATTTTTGATAGTAGACAATCTATGAGCAATAATAAAACTCGTTCTTCCTTTCATCAAATTGTCCATCGCTGCTTGAATTTGTATTTCTGTTCTAGTATCAATTGAACTGGTTGCTTCATCTAAAATTAAGATTTTAGGGTCTGCTAAAATAACTCTTGCAATTGTCATTAATTGTTTTTGACCTGCTGATATATTACTAGATTCCTCATTGATAACAGAATGATAGCCTTGTGGTAATGTTTTAATAAAATGATGTACATGTGCTGCTTTAGCAGCTTCAATTACTTGGTCATCTGTAGCATCTTCTTTTCCATATTTGATATTATCTTTTACGGTTCCACCAAATAACCATGTATCTTGTAAAACCATTCCAAACATCTTACGAAGTTCGCCTCTATCAAAATCTTTTATGTTTTGACCATCTATTGAGATTGCGCCTTCTGTTACATCATAAAAACGCATTAGTAGTTTTACCATGGTAGTTTTTCCAGCTCCTGTTGGTCCTACAATTGCAATTTTTTGCCCTTCATGAACTTCTGCATTAAAATCACTTATAACTGTAGTTTCTTGATTATAACCAAATTTTACATGTTCAAAAGTTACATTTCCTTTACAATTTAAAATGTCAATATCTACTTTATGTGTGTCAATTTCTTCTGGCTCTTCTAAAAATTCAAAAATTCTTTCCGTTGCCGCAATCATAGATTGTAACATTGCTGATATTTGTGCAATTTGATTGATTGGTTGCGTAAACTGTTTATTATATTGAATAAAACTTTGTATGTTACCAACGGTTATTGTTCCATTGATTGCTAAATAACCACCAGCTACTGCTACTCCTACATAACCTACATTAGCAATAAAATTCATAACTGGAAACATTAAACCAGATAAGAATTGTGATTTCCATCCTGAATGATACAATTGTTGATTTGCTTTTTCAAATTCGTTGATTACTTTTTCTTCTCCATTAAATGCTTTTACAATATTAAGTCCACCATATACTTCTTCCACTTGACCATTTACAGAAGCTAAATAGGCTTGTTGCTTTTGAAAATACTTTTGTGATTTTCCTACAATATTTTTTACTAATATACTGGCTACTGGCAAGATAACTAAAGAAATTAAAGTCATTTGCCAACTAATGGAAAACATCATAATTAAAATTCCTATAATAGTACAAACAGATGTAATAATTTGTGTAATGCTTTGACTTAAATTCATACTTAATGTATCAATATCATTCGTTATAATCGAAAGCACTTCTCCATTTGTTTTGGTATCAAAATATTTCATTGGCAATTTATTAATTTTTTTTATAATATCGTTTCTCATGGCATAAGTTAGCTTTTGTGAAACCCCTGTCATAGTAACCCCTTGAATAAAGGAAAATAAGGCACTTATGATATACAGTATTAATAAAGTTATCGCAATTTCTGCAATTTTCCCAAAGTCAATTCCACTTCCACCAGAAATTTTACTAACTAATCCATTGAATATTTCTGTTGTTGCATTTCCTAATATTTTAGGTCCTACAATGGTAAATATAGTACTTCCAATTGCAAATAGAAATACAATGATTAAAGCTATTTTATATTTCCCTAAATATCCATTGATTAATTTTTTTGTTGTATTTTTTACATCTTTTACTTTTGGAGGCGCTACTTGACCTCCATGTCCCATTGGTCCTCTCCCCATTGGTCCTGGCATGCTTATTCTCCTCCCTTCTTATCTAACTCTTCTTCTGATAATTGAGATAGTGCAATTTGTTGATAGGTTTCATTGTCTTTCATCAGTTCTTCATGTGTTCCAATCCCCACTACTTTTCCTTCTTCTAACACTACAATTTTTTCTGCATTTAAAATCGTACTAATTCTTTGAGCAACAATAATAACGGTTTTATTTTTTGTTTTACTTGCTAGGGCTTCTCTTAATTTACTATCAGTCTTAAAATCCAAAGCTGAAAAACTATCATCAAATACAAAAATTTCTGGATTTTTTGCAATGGCTCTAGCAATGGACAAACGTTGTTTTTGTCCTCCTGAAACATTGCTTCCTCCTTGTGCAATTGGTTCTTGGTACTTTTTGTCTTTCTCTTCAATAAATTCAATGGCTTGTGCAATTTCTGCTGCTTCTTTCATTTGCTCATCCGACATTGCCTCATTTGCATATTTAATATTACTTTCAATCGTTCCTGAAAATAGAATTCCTTTTTGTGGTACAAAACCAATAATATCTCTTAATTCTTTTTGAGAAACTTCTTTTACATTGACTCCATCAATTAAAAGTTCTCCACCTGTTACATCATAAAATCTTGGTAACAAATTAACAACTGTAGATTTTCCACTTCCTGTACTTCCTATAATTGCTGTTATTTCTCCTGGTTTCGCAGTAAAATTGATATCTGATAAAATCTCTGTATCAGCATCTGGATAACGAAAAGACACATTTTTAAATTCTACCAATCCTTTTTTCGTACTATCGAATTTTTTTACTTCTGCTAAATCTTTTATACTATTTTCTGCTTCTATTACTTCATTAATACGTTTTGCAGAAACAGAAGCTCTTGGTAACATGATAGATATCATAGATATCATCAAAAATGCCATTACAATTTGCATTGTATATTGGATGAATGCCATCATATCTCCAACTTGCATAATGCCTTGGTCAATACTATGTCCACCTACCCATATAATTAAAATCATAATAGAATTCATAACAAACATAAGTAGTGGCATCATCATCGACATTGCTCGATCCACAAAAATATTAGTTTTCATTAAATTAGTATTGGCTGTTTCAAATCTTTCTTCCTCTTTTTTCTCCTTATGAAAAGCTCTAATAACTGGTAACCCTGTCAATATCTCTCTTGCTACTTGGTTTAATTTGTCAATTAAGTCCTGCAATTTCTTGAATCTCGGCATAACAATGATAAACAATGTTCCTACAATAAATAGAACCGCTAAAATGGCAACTCCAACAATCCAAGCCATCTGGCTATCACTTTGTGTTAATACTTTAATAAATCCTCCAACACCTATAATTGGAGCATATACTACCACTCTAAATAGCATCGTAATCAATTGTTGGATTTGTTGAATATCGTTGGTACTACGAGTAATTAAAGAAGCAGTTGAAAATTCTGATAATTCTTTATTCGAAAAATGAATTACTTTTTTAAATACTTTGTCTCTTAATGTTTTTCCTAATTTAGCTGCAACTCTTGAAGATAACAACATGATTGATATAGCTGATACCATTGTGATAGAAGCTATCCCTAGCATTTGCATTCCTGCCATAAAAATGTAATTATTTTGAAGTTTATCTGTATCAACCCCCACTTTTTTATAAAGTTCTTTTACAGAACTAATGGCTGCTTGTTCTTTTATAGAGTCTTGCATTTCATTGATTCGATTTGTAAACTCTTCTAATATAGACCTTTTTTGCTCTTCTGGCATATTTTTTATAAGTTCCATTAAATCTTGTGATTGTATCAATTGTTTTTGTGCTTCTGGCATGTCAGCAGTCATTTGTTCTTTTATTTGGTTTGCTACTTCTTCATTTTGAAGAGTTGTCATTTCCATTAATGGATTTACCATTAATTTAGCTAATTCTTCTTTTTCTTCTTTCTCTAGCTCGCTTAAAATATAAACTGTGTTTTCTTCTATTTTAGCATCTTTTCCTAGATACTTATCTATTATTTTCTCTTTTTGTTTTGTTAGAGTATTTCCAATCAATTCATAATGATTTAATATTTCATTATTTTGGTCTGTAAATATAAGAAGATTATCCATATCCTCTTTTGCTATGATATCTGGCACAGCTGTTTCTATTCCGCCTGCTTGAATTCCTATATTTACAATTTTAGAAGTATAGTCTGGTAAGGCTAAATCGGTTGTTGCTTGTATGCATAATAGAATAACAATTACAGTAACTTCTAAAAATGATTTTTTTAAATTTTTTAATACTTTTAACATTTTTTCTCCCTTCTTGTTCAAATTGAAGAACAACAGTGGCATGATTAAAATACCTTATGACCTTTTAGATTCGTTTTCATGCTACATTAAGTTGTTCGCCCACGAAAATATTCCGAAGAAATTTTCTGTAGAATGTTGTATATGATAGGAAATTCGAAGAATTTTCCTATCATATAAATAACACCGTATCTCATTATATGTGACACGGTGCCTTATGTCAATGTTATCTTTGTGAATTTTCTGTGAATTATGGCAATTACATCTTTCTAAATACGCCACCAACTTTCCCTAATATTTCACAAGTTGGTACTATAATTGGATCCATAGTAGAATTTTCTGGTTGTAATCTAATATGGTCTTTTTCTTTATAAAAAGTTTTTACAGTTGCTTCATCTCCAATTAAAGCAACTACGATTTCTCCATTATTGGCTGTATTTTGTTTTTTTACTAATATATAGTCTCCATCTAAAATTCCTGCTTCAATCATACTTTCTCCTCTAACGGTTAGCATAAAACTTTCAGAGTTTCCAACAAAGTCAACTGGAATAGGAAAGGTATCTGTTACATTTTCTACCGCCAAGATTGGTTCTCCTGCAGTAATTCTTCCTATAATTGGTACTTCTACTAATTCTTTTTGGGTATAGAAGTCTTTGCTTGATGTTTTCTTGACTTCTCCTGACCCACCTTTTAATAGTCGCAACGTTCTTCCTTTTTTGTCTTGTTTTTTGATATATCCTTTTTCATCTAATTTTGCTAAATATCCATGTACAGTTGCTGTTGAACTTAATCCTACCGCTTTTCCAATTTCTCTTACAGATGGTGGATATCCTTGTGTCATGATTTGTTTTTCAATAAATTTTAAGATTGCTTTTTCTCTTTTATTTAATTCTCCTCTTTTTCTTGGCATTCTATTCACTCCATTTCTCTTATTTTTTCACATCATATCACACAAACAAAAAAATGTCAAACATATTTTTGACATTTTCTTCATCGTTTTTTTAATTATTCAGCTACTTCTTTATATTCTGATGGTATTTCAAACCATTTGTCTTCTACTTCATCAGACACTTCTACTTTCAATATTTCTTGATAATCTCCAACCATTGTTTTGATATATACTAATTGGTCTTTCATAAAATAAAATCTTGTTTTGGCTGTTTCCTCTTCTGCTGTTGTTATCTCTTTCATTAAAAATTCTGCAACACCTTCATATTCTTCGTATGGATACTCTTTCCCTTCTATTTTCTCTTTTCCTTGGGTATATTGGTTTTCTTTTATGGTTTCTAATTGAAGCACTATTTTTTCTAAATCTACTTCATTATTGTGATAGGTATAATATTCTTTCGGGTCATCTACTAAAAAGTACGTATTTCCTTCTTTGATAATGAACTTTGTCTTTTTTCCTTGATAAATTGTATTGATGTACGCTTTATTTTCCTTTTTGGCATAGAAAATCTCGTTCTTATCATCTAGTGTAGTTTTAAAACTATAAGATTGTTTCTCTGTTAATTCAGAATATAATTGGTTAACTTTAGATGAACTCCCCTCTAAAGTTGTTTTGTTTGCTGTACTAGTTATCCACCAAATGATTCCAATTATCATAGCTAGTATTATCATAACTGCAACAATCATTAAGATTATTTTATTTTTTTTACTCATTGTTTTCCTCCTTTGTTTTTCTCTCTATTTTTCATTGATTTCTTTACTATTTTACTTATGATTAATCTCCTAAATTAATTCCGATATTTCTTGCTGTTTTTATTAAGTCATCTTCCATTGTTATTTTTCTTAAGTTACTTTCTTCTGTATTTCCTGATACTGCTCCTATTTTTGTATTTCTTCCTACTACTTCTTCTAAAGATACCGCATCTAATTTACCATTTTTTATAATTGTTAATGTTCCAAATTTCCCTTCTAAAGCTAGTTCCATAGCTTTCGTTCCATATTTTGTAGAAAGTACTCTATCAAAGGCTGTTGGTGTTCCTCCTCTTTGCATATATCCCAATGTAGTATTTCTTGCTTCTAATCCTGTTATTTCTTCTAATTGTTGGGCGATAACTTGTCCAATTCCACCTAACTTTGTGTTATCCACTCCTACACCATTGTCTCTTGTTCCCATAATTGTTATTTCTCCACCTTTTGGTTTGGCTCCTTCTGCTACTACTACTACACTAAAGTTCTTTCCTCTTTTTCTTCTATTATTGATTTTTTCAGCTACTCGATTAAGGTCATATGGAATTTCTGGTATTAAAGCTACATCAGCACCTCCTGCTATAGCAGATTCTAAAGCAATCCACCCTGCATATCTTCCCATTACTTCTAATACCATAATTCTATGATGGGTTTCTCCTGTTGTGTGTAATCTATCTAAAGCTTCCATTGCTACTGATACTGCTGTATTATAACCAAAAGTAATTTCTGTACATGCTACATCATTGTCGATTGTTTTTGGCACTCCTATTACATTAACACCTTTAGTAGAAAAATCTCTAGCTGATTTTTGCGTACCATCTCCCCCTAATGTAAAGATACAATCAAAACCAAATTCTTTGATATTTTGTATAGCTTGTTCTGACATATCTTTATATTCTATGCTTCCATCTTCTTTTACTACTTTATAATTAAATAGATTTGCATTGGTAGATGAGCCAATAATAGATCCTCCTTTTGGTAAAATTCCAATTGCTTCTCCATTGGCTGCTGTAGATAACAATTCAAAATCCTTTTTTAGCAGTCCATTATATCCATCTATAATTCCATAACATTCTATCCCATGATTTTCTGCTGTTTTTACAATGGCTCGAATAACAGCATTAAATCCTGATACATCTCCTCCATTAGCTAATATTCCTACTTTTTTTAACATTTTAAATTCCTCCTTATTCTTATTGCTTTTTCTTATTATATCAATAATTATATTTTTTACAACACTTTTCGAATATTTTTTATATAACTTTTTCTCTTTGTTTTATAATATTATTAACATGTCACAAAATGTCAATACAATTGTTTCTTAATTTATGGGATAATACTTTTGATTTTATATGATAGGTGATTGTATGATTAAAGAAAAAAGGATATCTAAAAAATATACGCAAGAAAAAATGTCACAACTTCTGGGAATCAGTTTAAGACAATACGTGAGAATTGATAATGAAGAAGATTTACCAAGAAGAGATGTTCTTAAGAATTTAATCACAGAATTAGATTTGACTAATGAAGAAATTGGAGAATATATTAGAAAAATAACCAAGGATATTGCCTAAAAAATAAGGGCTTATTTTTTTGCCCTTATTTAGTCGCTATGTGAATATTTTCAATCTCTGCCTTCATCTCTCTTGCAATAATATTTTGAATTTGTGCAATTTCTTCTGTTTTTAGTTCTTCTCCTCCAATAATAATACTAATACTATCACCATTTACAAAGACAATATTATTATTAAATCCTTTTGTCCCAATTAAATTTTCACAAATCATAATACTATTTTTCGTATCATTTATTTTTTGTATTTCTTGTGTTGCTGACTGTCTTTGTGTTTCCAATGAATTACTACTATTTAATACCTTTTCATAAGTTTCTAACATTTGTGAATACATCGTATCTCTTTCTAATTTCGACTTTACAAAATAATCATCACTACTATTACTAGTACTTGTTTGAATTGTCATATCATCGCTACTGATATCACTACTACTAGATACTGTTGTATTGGTATCAGATGTATTTGTCTGATTATTTTCTTCTAATGCATTATTGGTATTTTCCGTTACTACATCATTACTATTAACTAATGTAGCATCACCAATATCAGCAATTTGCATATCATCACTTGCCTCCATTTGCATAGAAGTTTCGACTGTTCCTTGCTTATCAGTATTTGCTGTATAATTTAAATATCCTGCTGTCATTAGCATTAACACAATCACATAAATAATAATTTGATTTTTCTTAAATAACTTCATTTTTAATTCCTCCTCTAATTATTTAAATTTAGGAAACCAATAGATAGAAATTTCCCCAATTAAACCCGGAACCAGTGGGTCAATTCATTTCAAAGACCTGTATTTTATGAGTAGCTAGTCCTGTTACAGCCTCTACTGCTTGTATGATATTTGTTTTGGTTTCTGCTTTGTTTGCTCCTTTGGCTGTAATGATAGCACCTTCTACTTTGGGCTGAATGACTTTCTGTGTAATTGGTGTTTTTTCTCCGTTATCTTCTTGGTATATAATATCTTTTTGTAAATCTGTTTCTTGTATTTTTCTAGTTCCTCCAGATGTATCACTTTCTTCTGTGTTACTTGTCTTAGTTGTTTCATTATACATAGCTACTACTTCACTAGATTCTGAATAATTAACAAATACTTTTACTTCTCCTACTCCTTGTATTTTTGAAAGAATTGCTTCTAATTGCTCTGCTAAATTATCAGTTGTTATTATCGTATTGTCTGCATTTGTAGTAGTTATACTATCACTACTAGCTAATTGTTTTGAACTGGTATTATTGTCTTGTTTGGTTACTTGCTTATTTCCATTCCAAATTAAATTAATGACTACAATGGTTATGATAAGTAACACAACAAAAAATACTAAATTTTCGATTTTCTTCTTATGATTTCCTCCACCTTCTTCTAAATTTCTTTTGGTTAATTGTTTTAATTTATCTCTAAACATTTTTCATTCACCCCATATTCTTCTATTAAAAATTTTTTGATATTCTGGATGTCTGTTTTATTGATTTTGTTATCTTTCTCTTCTTTTGTATTTTCTTCTTGTTTTATCGTTGTATCAACTGGTTTTATTTTTTGAATTTGTGTTACCATTTTATTTTCTAAATTTTCATCTTCTTTTATGTTGTTTGTATCTTCTAGTGCTTTTTGCACTTTTACTTTAATTTTCGTTATTTTTGTTTCTTCTTCTTTGTCTGATATTTGTGCCTTAACTTTACAACTACTTACTTCATATCCCTTTTCCTTTAGCTTTTTCGTAATATCTTTTTCCAATTCTTGTATATATAATTCTTGTATTCTATCATCCATAGAACTTTGATTTAAAGTCGAGCTAGTTTCTGCTGTCACATAATCTTCTAAATTAAAATGACTGGTATCAAAAATATCTTGATTGGATATAAAAGGAGACACAATTGTAAATAAAATATAAATTCCCATTACCATCCTAATATACTTTTTGGTTTTATTATTGGGTAATAACATTTCCAAAATTGATACAATTACAATTGCTAGTCCTAGTCCTTTTACCCATGAACTCATAAATTCTATCATTTGTATATCCCCTTATCTATACATCATTCCACTATTGGATATTTTTAAAACCAAGGTTGTACCAATAATAATCATAAAAGAAATACTTGTTAATATGGCTAAAAAAATCTTAAAGATATCACCTATTTGCTCCAGTAAACTACTTACTTTATCATCTGCTATTGGTTGTATCACTCCTGCTAGTAATTTATAAGCAAATGTAAGAGTAGCTAATTTAATAATAGGTACGATACATATTCCTAATATCATAATAACACCAACTAGTCCTACTGCATTTTTTAAGATAACACCACATCCTAAAACAGTATCCACAGCATCTCCTAATATTTTTCCTACTACTGGAATGGCTGAACTTACAACTGCTTTTGTCGTTTTTGCCGTAATTCCGATCCACACTACTTGACATAGTTCCTTCTAGTGAAACAACTCCTACAAATACTGTCAAAACCACTCCTAAAAACCATACAATTCCTGACTTAAAAAACTTTGCCAATTTATCAATTTCAATTTGGTCAGAGAGTTTAGATAAAATTGCTAATGCCGTAAAAATCATAAGAAGCGGTAAAATGATATTTTGTATCATATTGCCTATAAAATTTATCATAAACAAAATAATAGGTTCTAACATTCCACTTGTTGCAAAACTACCTGTTGACATCATCAGAGTAATTAAGAGAGGTACCAACATATTCATAAAAGCTACTAAATTAGTAGTTGTATCTTGTACCATTTTCACAATATCCGAGAAATTAGCTAAAATGATGGTAATAATCAATATATACTGTGTATAATAAATCAATTTAGAAATTCCATCGTTTTCTAAACTTTCACTAATTGATTTTAAAATACTATGTATTACAATAATAGCTAAAATACTTCCTATTGCTTTTATGCTAGTAATAACCTCTGATCCCAACAAATTCAGAACTCTTTTTCCTATGGTAGCATTGTCAATTTCGCCTTTTATTGCATCGCTCATTACTTCTCCCATATCCATATCTTCAAAAAATTCGCCTGTATATTCTTTTGCATTTTTCAAAAAATCTTGGATACCAAATTCCTCTTGTTGCTCTTGAATTGTCTCTTCATTACTAGCATAAACCGATGGAATAAGAAGCATTGTGAGGCATAATAGTATGCATAAAATTTGCGTTAATCTTCTTTTCTTTTTCATTTGTACTCCTTTGATGGCTAATCTGGGACAGGCACTATTTGACCATTTTTGGCTAAAGTGGGACAGGCACAGATTAACCATTTTCTATGTAGGTAATATTTTTAATATAATTTCTAATAAATTGGATATAATTGGTATTGACATAGATATAATAATTATTTTGCTTCCTATTTCAATTTTACTAGCAATTGCTGCTTCCCCAGAGTCTTTACAGATACTAACCGCAAATTCTGATAAAAATGCGATTCCTGTTATTTTAATTAATAGTGTTAAAAAAGTGCTATTAATAGAAGCTTTGCTTGCTAATGATTGTAAAAGTGTGATAATTCCTTGTAGTTTGTCCATCACTAATAATAAGATTAAAACACCTGTTAAAAGACTAATATAGATAGCAAATTCTGGTCGATATTGTTTTAATAAAATAATAATGATAAGGGCAATCAAAGCAATTCCTATTATTTTTATAATTTCCATGATGCTTTTGCCTCCTTACAGATTAAAAATGGTTCTTACAACAGAAAACAATCCACTTATCTCTTTAATTACCATTGTTAAAACAATTACTAACCCTGCTAATGTGGTCATCATCGCTTGGTCTTCTCTTCCTGCTCTTACTAAAACTTGATGTAATACAGCAACCAAGATTCCAATTGCGGCTATTTTAAATAGTAAATTAATGTCCATGTTGATTTTCCTTCCTTTCCAGAAATTGTATTTAGCATAAGATAATAACAATTGCTAACCCTATTGTTGTCCCCAATTTGCTATATAACTTTTCATTTTTGACTCTTTGCTCTTGTGCTTCTTTCAACTGTGTTTCCAAAAATTTTTGTGTAATTTCGATTTGACTAGCTTGTCCTTCTACATCCGTTTGTCCTAATAGTTTTGATAACGTTTTTAACACATATTTATCTTCTTTCGTTAGATTGTTTTCACTTTCTTCTATGGCTTCTTCCCAAGCAACATTAGCTGTTTTAGTTGCCATTTTTTCTTTGGCTAAACCGAATACTTGTCCTATACTTTTGCTAGTATTTTTAGCAATTTCCCCAAATATTTCTGGAATTGGTTCGTAAGTAAATTTAATTTTGGATTGAAACATATTCAAAGCATTTTTCATTTCTTCTAGTTCATTGACTCTTATGACATATTTTTTAGATAAATATCTTCCAATTAAACTACATAGTACTAAAATAATAAATAGCATAAAATATTTTATCATTTGCATTTTCTATTTAACTCCGTTTCTTCCTTAAAGATTTTTAATTCGATATATTATATGTTTTCCTTTTTCCATTTAGAACTAATTTTATAAAAAAAGTACTTTTTCTATTTGTTTTGTTTCAATTAAATGATGAATTGGTAAATTATTTTTAATATCTTCCATTGTTTTTCCATGCATAGTAAAGATTCCTTTTACGCCTGCTACCATAGCTTCTCCGATTGCTTCTACATCTTCTTTTGATCCTATTTCATCACAAGCAATTACTTCTGGTGCCATAGAACGAATTAACATTTTCATACCCTTTGATTTACTAATATTTTCTATTACATCGGTTCTTATTCCAATATCATTTTGTGGAATTCCTTTGTACATAGCTGCTATTTCTCCTCTTTCATCTACTAAACCACATGTCATCCCTTTGAAATGCATTTCTTGGATACCATTACTAATGTTTCGAATGATATCTCGAAGCATTGTGGTTTTTCCTTTTCCTGGAGGTGAAACAATTAATGTATTATAAATGCTATTATTCTCTCTATCAATTATTTCTCCTAATAGATGATTACTGCAATTGATGACTTCTCTTGCGATTCTAAAATTTAGGCTAGTTATGTATTTTAAATTTAAAACTCTGCCGTTCTTCTGTAACTGCTGTTCCTGTTATACCCACTCTATGTCCTCCTTTTACCGTTAAAAAGCCTTCACATATTTGACTTTTATATGCATAAATAGAGTTCTCACATAATTTTTCTAATGTTTGCAAGATTTCACTTGTACTAATTTGATATTCAATTACAATATCAGCTTGTCTTGTTTTTAATAAAATTGCTCTTTCAACTCTTATTCTTATTTCTTGTAAATCTTTTTGTAAATTTTTATCTTGTAGCAACGTATTTTTTAATAATGTATAAATTGAACTTGGAAAATACCTTAATACTTCATCTATATCTTTCATGATTTCCTCCTATATACAAAAAAGAACATATATTATCTATAATATATGTTCTTTCTCTTTAAAATAGAACTCTATTTTTTATTAATAACAGTTCGATATATAAGTCCTGTATTTTCATCCCTTTCAAATTCTACTCGATAGTAATCTTCAATTTCGATGCTACTTTTAATATAGCTTATGTTTTGCTCGCTTCCTTCAAACTCTTCTCCATCAAAATGAATTTCTTCGATTTGTCTATTTTTTTCTTGTGATTCATTATTTAGCTGAATAGTAGATAATAATCCTTTTACAGTTGCTCCTTGCAAATTTGTACTTTCATAGTTTTCAAATTTAGCATTAAATGTGGTTACTTCTAATTCATTCATGTTGCTACTTGTTCCATTAATTGTTCCTATTGCTTGGGTATATATTGTCATCCCTAAAAATGGTTCTAACATTTGTAGAATAGGATTTTCATAAGTTTCTAATCCTAATTCTTCCATTTGCTGTTCGTTTACCAATTCAATCCTTTCTTCTACTTTTTCTAGAAAATCACTCACTTGTTCTGCTTCATAATTATTTAATATCATAGCATTTTCATTTGAAAATTCTTCTATTTCAGCAGTATTTCCGAAAGTAATTTGATTGTTAAATTGATATTTATAAGTTATTGCATTACTTTCACTCGTATTGGAATTAGCATTAGAGGATTGTTCTGGTTCTTGTATGATATTTCCTTTGCTATCAATTTCAAATTCATCTTTTGTATCTGTGAACGTTATTAAAATATTATCATCATCACTTGGTTCAAATTCCATATTTGCATAAGTACTAGGTGTCTCTTCTTTTTCGGTTTCTAAATCTTCTAGTGTTATGCTATCACTACTGTCACCATTCGCATATGATGTAACTTTTACTCCTTGAACTAATAATTGTACTTTTTCTTTTTCTGCTTTTATTTCAGTACTCTCTTTAGCTGTTCTCGCTTTTTCTACTACTTGTGAACTTGAAGAAAGTTCTCCTTGTAATTCAACTTCATATGTTTCATTTACATTTTGTAATGCTGTTAATCCAGTATAATTGGCTGTAAAAGATATACTTTCTTTCCATTCTTCTGCATTTGGTGTAACTGAAATTCTATATTGAAGTAGGTTATCTTCTTTTTTCTTCTCTAGCTTTATTTCTATTTCTCGTATAGTTACTGATAATTGTGTTATTTTTCCTTTTTCTTGGAAAACAGTAATTTCATAAGTTTCCTCATCAGAAGTTGTCTCATTTTCAATATCTTTTATTAAATTATCAATTGTAGTAGTTGTAATTTTAGCAGAATTTGTTTGTTCGCTAATTGATTCATTTATTTTATCTAAAAGTGTTTGATCATTTTTTAAGTTTTCTAATAATTGAATGATTATATTTTTGATTTGTTCTTCTGTTAATGTAAGTTTATAACCTTTCTGATTATTTTCTTCTACTTTTGTAAATTGTGTCTCTTGCAATTGTTCATTAATAACCTTTATATATTTTTCTTGTATTTGTTTCCATTCCTCTTTGCTAAATGGTAATTGAACTAATTCTTCTATTTGATTAGTTGCTTGTACCAAATCATTTATTGTTGTTAATGCTTCATTATTCGAATTATTTGTTTCTACTGCAATATATTTACTGCCTACATATTTTGTTTGTAAACCAATGGTGTCTTCTATCTTTTTATAACTAATTGGAAATGATACATCATTAGAGTAATTTAAACTAATATCTTGTAAAAAACGATGATTGGTTTTATCCGTTTGACCAGAAAAGCTAATGTTAAAATTATTTATCATATCATATTCTTTTGCTGTTCCATTTTCTGTTTCGATATTTAGTGTAAATGTTCCATCGTTACTATATGGTTCATTTTTTTGCTTTTCAAAGTATTCTTTCAATTCTGTCTCGACAAAACCATTTTCTTCCTCTCCCATTTGTGTAATATATTTAAAGAATAATTCCTTATTGCTTCTAAACATATCGGTTGCAAAATAGGCATAAGCTACTCCTGTTAGTATAATTAAAATTACTAATAGGATAATCATAATTAAAATTATTTTGCTATTTTTCTTTTGTCCCATTTTTAATTCTCCTCTTTTTTATATTTATTATTTCAAAAAGTCTTTGAATTTCTTTTGTTAAGGTTATATGGATTAATATCTTTTATTCTTCCCAGTTATGATAAATATTTGCTACATCATCTAAATCCTCTAACCTTTCGATTAGTCTTTCCATCTTTTCTACACCTTTTTCATCAAGAGCAACTGTTGTAGTTGGTACCATTTGTACCTCTGCTTCTAAAAATTCTACTCCCGCTTCTTCTAGCTTCTCACGAACTGTTGAAAAATCAGATGGTTCGGTTGTAATTTCATAAATTTCTTCTAGTGATTGAAAATCCTCTGCACCCGCTTCAATAGCAAGCATCATTAAATCTTCTTCCTCCATAGAAACGGTTTCTTTTTCGATTACCATAACTCCTTTTTTATTAAACATATAGGATACACATCCACTCGTTCCTAAATTTCCTCCCGATTTATCAAAAGCATGTCTTACATCAGCAGCCGTTCTGTTCTTATTATCTGTTGCTGCTTCTACAATAACTGCTACACCATTTGGTCCATATCCTTCGTATATAATTTCTTCATAATTTTCGTTACTACTAGATGCTTTTTTGATAGCATTGTTAATAGTGTCATTTGGCATGTTGGCTGCTTTACATTTTGCAATTACATTTTTTAGTTTTGAGTTTCCAGCTGGGTCTGCTCCTCCTTCTTTTACTGCTATTAATAGCTCTCTTCCTAATTTTGTAAAGATTTTTCCTCTTGCTGCATCAGCTTTTCCTTTTTTCGCTTGTATGTTATGCCATTTACTATGTCCGAGACATATATCTCTCCTCCTTTTAATTTTTCTCTCTATTTTCAAGGCTTCATTTGTTTTTTATTGTATCACATTATTTTTTATTTGTGCAAGCCTTTTTACAAATAAAAAATTGAAGCAAATCCTACCTCACCCAAATAACTAGAAACTTTGTAAGTTTTTAGTTGTTTTTTTTACTTCAATGGTTATTTTAATTGAAAACCATCTTTAAAGGCATTTCCTACTCTTTCAGTAACTTTATAATAGCCATGTGTATATGGATCAAATGCAATAGCATCTACTAAAGATATATCAACATTTTCTCCATTCATTACTTTTTCATCTGCTGTTACATTTACCACTTTTCCTATTACTCCACATCCGTATTCATCAGATTGATATTCTATAAATTCACATTCAAAGCAAATAGGAAATTCATTTATAATTGGTGCATCTACATTTTCTGATTTTATAGTTGTAAGTTTGCTATTTTCAAATTTATTTGGAGTGTTATTTCCTGATACTATACCAAAATAATCTGCTTCTACAACATGTTTACTATCTGCTATACTTACTGTAAATGCTTTTCTTTCTTTAATGTTTTTTACTGTTTTATGTGTTTGGGTTAGATTTAGTATTACTTGGTTTCTTGATAGCATAGTTCCCCATGCTGCATTCATTACATCAACACTTCCATCTTCATTGTATGTTGCTACCATTAAGACTGGCATTGGAAATATTGCTTCAGTAGTTTTAATGTTCTTTCTCATAAAAATTCCTCCTTTATTTTTTACTTATATTATCATAAAAATAGATGATTAGCAACTAAATTACCTACCCTATAAAAATTGTAATTTATCAAAATGATTATAACATAAAAGGCAAGTAATTTTCAACTTATTACTTGCCTTCATTCTTCATATTATTTTAAAAATTTTCATTAAAGAATTTTTCTATTTTATCAAATGGTATTACTTCCATATTATCATATAAATCTGTATGAACAGCATTTGGAATTATCATTAATTCTTTGTTATCTGCATATTTGCTATTTGTAGTCATATCTTTATAAGCATCTTTACTAAAATAGCAAGAATGAGCTTTTTCTCCATGTATAACTAATACAGCTGAACGAATTTCATTACTATATTTTAATATTGGTTGATTGATAAATGACATACATCCAATTTTATTCCATCCACCATTTGAATTTAAACTTCTTGAATGATAGCTTCTTCCTTTATAATATTCGCTATAATCTTTAACATAGAATGGTGCATCTTCTGGTACAGGAAGTTCTAAACAACCTCCTCCTAATTCGTAACTTCCATTTTTATAATCTGTAATTCTTTGTGCATTTAAAGCTACTTTATTGTTATATCTTGTTTCTTCATTATCTTCCTCATCAAAGTATCCATTTGCATTTACTCTAGTCATATCATACATTGTAGAAGCTACTGTTGCTTTAATTCTTGTATCAAGTGCTGCTACATTTAAAGCCATTCCACCCCAACCACAAATTCCTATGATTCCAATTTTTTCTGAATCAACATTTTCTTGAATTGATAAAAAGTCTATTGCTGCTTGGAAATCTTCTGTATTTATATCTGGACTTGCCATATATCTAGGTGTTCCTGAACTTTCTCCTGTAAATGATGGATCAAAAGCTATTGTCAAAAATCCTCTTTCTGCCATTGTCTGTGCATATAATCCTGATGCTTGTTCTTTTACTGCCCCAAAAGGTCCACATACTGCTATAGCTGGTAGTTTTCCTTCTGCATTTTTGGGTACATACATATCTGCTACTAATGTCATTCCATATCTATTATGAAATGTTACTTTACTATGATTTACCTTTTCACTTTTTGCGAATGTTTTATCCCATTCTTGTATTAACTCTAAAGTTTCACTCATTTTTATTACCCTCTTTCTTATAATTTTTTGGAATTTTATCAATTTCCAAAGTAGGAGCAATAGATGTAACATTTTCTACAGCTTTTTCAGTTCCTGCTTCGATTGCTGTTTTATAGTACCACTCTTTATATTCAAATTCTTTTAAACAATTATTTAAGTCATTTATCTGTTCTTCAATGATATACTTTTGTTCTAAAATCATTTCATATCTTTCTTGTAAAGTTGAATCGCCTTTTTGAGCTAATTCGAGATATTCTTTAATTTTCTTAATAGGCATATTAATATTTTTCATACAATTTAATACTCTAAACCATTTGAAATCTTTATCTTCAAATACTCTTATACCATTCACTCTTTTTATATCTGGAAGTAGCCCTTCACTATCCCAATATCTTATTGTTGCTGTTGTTACTTTCATCATATCAGCAATTTCTTTAATAGAATATGACATACTATTTTCTCCTTTCGTTTTTCATTATATAAGTTAAAGTAAACTTTAAGTCAATACTTTTTTTGAAATTTTATAATAATTTTTTAATTTATAAAAAGCAGATGTTTATCTGCTCCACTTATTGTAATTTCACAGTTAGATATTATATTCAAATCCAACTTCTAAATATTCTTTTTCTCCTATTTCTATTGCTCTTTCCTTAATAATTTTACCACCCATTTTCGTATAAAACTTTTTAGATGGCTCACTATCTTTTAAACACCATAATATCATTTTTGTCTTATTTTTGCTTTTAAACTCATTTATAACAAATTGAAATAATTGTGTTCCTATACCCTTGTATTTTAAGTTTGGTTTAACATATAGTGCCAATAATTCGCAATCTATA
>JAAWAX010000046.1 GCA_022792395.1 Clostridia bacterium | reverse complement strand
TTCTATTGGTATCCATATACCTTTCAAATTTAAGTTAGACATTCCCTCACCTTCTTCCGTTTATTCGCTTTATTTTTAATTTTTAGCCATTTTAAATTGTTTTTAGTATAATTTTATATTTGTTAAATGTAGCAAAAAATTTCCATAAAAATAAGCCCTAGACCTATTTCTAAATCTAAAGCTTTTTTCCTTTTTTAATTTTCTCGACAGTGTCGCGAAAATTTCAGACGCGTCTGGAATTTTTGATTTATTATTTATTTTCATCATTTGTTTCTTTTTCATTTTCTTTTATAACTTGTTCTACTTGTGCAATTAATTCTTCTTGTTTTGATATATAATATGTATATTTTGATGCAAATAAATTATTGTTTAATCCTCCCATACTATATTCTACAACAACATTGTCTTTTTCTGCACAAAGTATAATTCCAATAGGCTTATTATCTCCTTCATCATTTACTTCTTCTTCATAATAATTTAAGTACATATTCATTTGTCCAAAATTCTCTGGTTTCAAGTTTCCCATTTTTAAATCTATTAACACATAGGCTTTCAAAATTTTATTGTAAAATACCATATCCACATAGTAATGCACATTTCCAAGTGTAACCCTTTGTTGTGAACCTACAAACATAAATCCTTTTCCCAATTCTAATAAAAAATTTTCAATATGCTTAATTAATTTATATTCTAAATCTTTTATTTTCATCTTTAATGGCTATTAATTCGCAATAATGCGACCATCCCAAAATTCCAGACACGTCTGGAATTTTCGAATAAGTTAAATAAAATCTTCTCATATTGAATAAGTTACCTTTTGAAAAACCTTTACCAATATCTTTTGTTAATTTTTTTGAAACATTTAATAATATTGCTTTTCCATATTCTGCCTTTATTTTTCCAGATTGCTCTTTTTCAATTATAGTTCTTCCTATATTCCAATATGTATCTATCAGTGTTCCGTTTACTTCTTTAGATATTTTTTTCTTGCCTCTAATACTAACTTTTTTATTTCTTCTGCCAACTCATTAGAAATTGTTTCTTTATCTATTAATTGTTTTCCATTATTCCCCTTCTTTCTAATTTGACAGATACTGTCTGCCAAATTTAATCATCCTTTATTAATTGACATTATAGCATTTATTTCCAAAAATTTCATTACAAATTCAAAAAAAGATGACATTGTATTATTATTTTTTACAATTCATCTTTTAAATATGTGAAAATTTATAAATTACTAAATTGTTTGTAGGAGGAAACCTTTGATATTACTATATTTTAATTTTTTGTCATAAGAGAATATTATCGTTATAACGAGTGCTATCAAAGTAATACCTTTGTTTGTTAATTTTTCCATAATTTTTTCTACTCCTTCTTTCGTTTTTCTATTATTTACTTTTGCATTTTATCAATAATTATTTATATTGTAAACTTGTTTATTATATATTTTTTTATTGTTCTTATATGAATTTGATATTTTTCTTTATTACTTAATTATTTTAAAAATATGAAAATCCTTGATATCTATTAATAAATATAAATAAATACCAAGAAATGGTTCTTGGCACTTCTTAAATATTCTCTTTCCCCATTTCCACCACTCGATTCATGCTACTTACAAAAAACATAAGTGCTCCAATTAATGCTAACGTAATAATAATATAAAATCCAATATAACCTATTTTTAATGATATACCTGTAAAATAACAAACCCATTTGATTAATGTCGCATGTACAGATGCTAATCCTTCTTGATAACTATTGTTTTTTGCCATAATAAAATTCTCACTTGCTACAAAATACATTTCTGATAACTTATAAATTTCATTTATTTCTGGGTATTCTAATCCAATTTCCCATTTTCTTACTTTTTTTTCATCTACCATTAAACCTATTTTGCCTAGTTCTTCTACTACTTGCATATAAGTCCAATGTTTTTCTTCTCTTAAATTTTTTAACATTTCTTCCAATGTTCTTTTCTCTACTTTTAATTCTTCTTTTGCTTGTTCCATTTTTGAAATTCCTCCCTTTTCTTCTAATTATAGCAATAGAAAAAAAAGATTGCAATATACAATCCTTCTTTCGTTTCAAGTCTAATTTTTTACATTGCACCATTAATTCCAGTTGCTACAATTTCTTTCATGTTCTCAATTAAATCGTCAATTTCTTTTGGTGTTACAATTAAATTATAATCTTTTGGTACCAATGCTTCTCTAATTTCCTCATAATTATCTTCTTGCTTCAATTGATTCAAATAATCGTTTGATTTTGCTTCATTTTGTAATTTTTCAATCAATAAATCTAAACAATCATTCACTAATACTGCTGTCTCTACTACTGTTGGAATTCCAATGGCTACAACAGGAATACCAAGTGTATTTTGACTAATTTCACTTCTTGTATTTCCTACTCCTGCTCCTGGTACAATTCCTGTGTCTGATACTTGAACTGTACTGCTAATTCTTTCAATACTTCGGGAAGCTAATGCATCAATCACAACTACTAATTTGGGTTTTGTATTTTCTACAATTCCTTTTAAAATTTCGACTGTCTCAATTCCAGTTGTTCCTAATACCCCTGGTGATATGGCACTTACCATTCTAGTTCCTTCTTCTACATATTGTGGTAAATAATTTATAATATGTCTCGTAACCTCAATTTCATTAATTACTTTTGGTCCTAAAGCATCTGGTGTTACATAGATATTTCCTAACCCTACTACTAGTATTTCTCCTTGACTGTCAATATGATTTCCAATTACTTGCTTTAATTCTTTTGTTAACGTTTCAGCTGCTTTTTGAATTTCTTCATCTTGTGCAATTTTTAGTTTCTTAATATCAATTGTAATATAGTTTCCAATTGGTTTTCCGATAGCTTTTTCTCCATTTTCATTGGTTATTTTTACTCTTTCTACTTTTATATTTTCATCAATTTCTTCTTGATTTGCTTCTATTCCATCTATTTCCTCTAATTGATTGGCTTTTTGATAGATTTCTCTCCTTTCGGATGCTAAATCAGTTCTAAAATTAAACATCTTTTCCTCCTTTTAGATGTTAGATTTTTATTTCTTCTTTTACTCTTAAAAATCTAATATCATTTTTTCTTTAGTATTAACACTTTATAGTTTTTTTATTATAAATTATATCTTATCTAAATTTTAAATATTATATGGTTATATTGATTTTGTATTATTTTTATGTTAATATTAGATATAATTTTAGCATATTAAGTTGTCATTTTGTTCAAGCAACTAAATATACTTTCCACACTTTAAGCAAAATAAAGGAGGATAAACACCTGGTCTAACTGGCTATTGGGTTGCTAATCGAAAAAGTAATACTACATACAAACAAAGAATATCGATGGAATTGTACTATGTAGATAATATTTCTTTGAAATTAGATATTAAAATATTTATTAAAACAATCTATGTTATACTCACAAGAAATAATTATTAATTTCATTCTATAAAAAGGACAATTATTTTACCATAATTGTCCCTTTTCCATTTTATTCCAAATACTTTTTCAAAAACTTACCTGTATAGCTTCTTTCATTGGTACAAATTTGTTCTGGTGTCCCAACAGCAACAACTTCTCCTCCATTATCGCCACCTTCTGGACCTAAATCAACAATATGGTCACAAGTTTTTATTAAATCTAAATTATGCTCAATAACAATAATCGTATTTCCTGTATCGACCAGTCTTTGTAAGATTTCTACTAATCTATGAACATCTGCAATATGAAGTCCTGTGGTTGGCTCATCTAAAATATATAATGTCTTTCCAGTTGCTCTTTTGGATAATTCCGTAGCTAGCTTCACTCTTTGTGCTTCTCCTCCTGACAATGTCGTAGATGGTTGTCCTAATTTGATATAACCGAAGTCCTACATCCTGTAAAGTTTGCATCTTTTGTTTAATTTTTGGTATTTTATCAAAAAAGGCTAAAGCTTCTTCTACTGTCATATCTAAAACATCTGCAATCGTTTTTCCTTTATATTTTACTTCTAAAGTTTCTCTGTTATAGCGTTTTCCTTTACATACTTCACATGGTACATAAATGTCTGGTAAGAAATGCATTTCAATTTTATGAACCCCATCTCCATTACAACTTTCACATCTTCCCCCAGCTACATTAAAACTAAATCTACCCTTTTGATAACCACGTAATTTTGCTTCTTCTGTTGCTGCAAAGATATCTCGAATTAAATCAAATACACCTGTATAAGTTGCTGGATTAGAACGTGGTGTTCTTCCAATTGGTGATTGGTCAATATTAATAATTTTATCAATATTTTGCAAACCTTTTACAGCCTTACATTTTCCTGGTTTTTCATTGGAACCATTTAATTCTTTGGCAACCGTTTTATATAACACTTCATTTACTAAAGTCGATTTACCGTGAACCGTGACACTCCTGTTACACAGTTAAAAACTCCTAAAGGAAATTTAACACTAATATTTTTTAAATTATTTTCGCTTGCTTCTTGTACTTCAATTACTTTTGTTTTTGTATGTTTTCTTCGTTTCTTTGGCACAGTTATTTGTTTTCTACCACTTAAGTATTGCCCTGTAATAGAATCCTCTACTTGTTTTACTTCTTCAGCAGTTCCGTTGCGCCATAACTTGTCCTCCATGTGTTCCAGCTCCTGGTCCTATATCTATAATTTGATCTGCTGCATACATGGTGTCTTCATCATGTTCTACTACTAATAAAGTATTTCCTAAATCTCTTAATTTTTTTAACGTTGCTAACAATTTATCATTATCTCTTTGGTGCAAACCAATACTTGGTTCATCTAAAATATATAATACTCCTGTTAGTCCTGAACCTATTTGAGTTGCTAAACGAATTCTTTGTGCTTCTCCTCCTGATAGACTTCCTGCGTTTCTGGATAGAGTTAAGTATTCTAATCCTACATCCATTAAGAATTGTAATCTTTGGTCAATTTCTTTTAAGATTAATTCTGATATCATGGCTTCCGTTTTTGTTAATGTCAAATGATTTAAATATTCTTTTATTTTATTAATTGACATCTCGGTTAATTCATTGATATTTTTATCGCCTACTTTGATGGATAAAATTTCTGGCTTTAATCTTGCTCCATGACAATCATAACATGGAGAATTACTCATATACATTTCGTAAAAATCTCTCATCCCTTGTGATTTCGTTTCATTGTGACGTCTATCTAATGTTGGCAAGACTCCTTCAAATGGTGCTGTAAATTTTCGAACTCCTGCATAAGAAGAATATTCAAAATCAATTTCTTCTTCTCCTGTCCCATATAAAATTTTTTCTAAAAACCACCTTGGTAAGTCTTTTATTTTCTTGTTTTTGATTTCTACACCATAGTATTTTCCGATGCTTTCAAAATACATTTTTGCCATGGTGTCACCTTTTTTCATAGTACTAGAGCCAAAAGCTTTTACTCCATCATATAAAGTTTTATTTTTGTCTGGAATGATTAAATCTTCATCCATTTTCATTAAATAGCCAATTCCTGTACAAGTTGGACAAGCACCAAATGGATTATTAAAAGAAAACATTCTTGGTGTTAACTCTGGAAAACTAAATCCACAATCTGGGCAAGCATAGTTACAACTATATAATACTGGTTTTTGCCCAACAATATCAATTAATACTAGTTTATCTGCTTGTTTTAATGCTATTTCTACTGACTCGGTTAATCGGCTTACAATATCTGGCTTAATCACTAATCGATCTACAATTAACTCTACCTCATGTTTTTTCTTTTTATCTAAAGAAATCTCATCTTCACCTAATTCATAAATTTCACCATCAATTCTAACCCTAACAAATCCCTCTTTTTGATAGCCTTCTAATTGCTTGGTAAATTCTCCTTTTCTTCCTCTTACTACTGGTGCTAATACTTGTATTTTAGTTCCTTCTGGTAAACTCATTATATTATCAATAATTTGATCAATACTTTGTTTTTCTATCTTTTTATGACAGTTTGGACAATAAGGAACTCCAATTCTTGCATATAGTAAACGAATATAATCATAAATTTCTGTTACCGTTCCAACTGTAGAACGTGGATTTTTAGAAGTTGTTTTTTGGTCGATTGAAATAGCTGGTGATAATCCATCAATTCTTTCTACATCTGGTTTTTCCATTAATCCTAAAAATTGTCTTGCATATGAAGATAAACTTTCTACATATCTTCTTTGTCCTTCTGCATATAACGTATCAAATGCCAAACTTGACTTTCCAGATCCAGAAAGACCTGTAACAACTACTAATTTGTCTCTTGGTATTTCCAAGTTTATATTTTTTAGGTTATGCTCTTTGGCTCCTTTTATAACGATTTTATCATTCATTTCTGCCTCCCATTTTCCCCACTGGTTCCGGGTTTCTTTGGGGAATTTTTCCCCATTGGTTCCGGGTTTTATTGGGAAATTCTAAATTCAAGTTATATTATACTATACTTCTTTTTTAAAAACAAGAGTTTGGTGTTATTTTCTTTATTTGGCTTTTTATGTTAATTTATAGTATAATGCATTTATACTATATGTAATGAAAGGAGATAATCTTATGAATAAAATTACAAAACAATTAAAAGAACTTTTAGAACAGAGTAAACGGGATAAAATTCTTGGTATAGGTATTGTCGTAAAGTACAATACTGGTCTTGAAGATTTCCAAAGATATGGTGAGATGAAACTCTCTACTATGAGTGATTGCATTGCCACAGAAAAAAATATAGCAGATTGTTTGGGCTTAAACCGTGAGAAGATTTAATCTCCACTTCTCCATTAGATTTATCATGGAGAACTTTCACCCCCGACACATCTATATGCGTTAGGGGTGAATTCATTTTTATTCTATTATTTTTCCATCTTTCATCTCAACTATTTTATCGCAACATTGAATTGTAGATAATCGATGAGCAATGATAAAAGCAATCCTACCGCTTCATAACTTTATCCATTGCATTTTTAATAAGTTCTTCATTTTCCCAACTCAAATTAGAAGTAACCTCATCTAAAATAATTACATCTGGCGACATCGCCATAATTCTAGCAAAACTTATGAGTTGTCTTTCTCCTGTTGAAAAGATATCTGGATTTTCATAAATATTAGTATGATAACCTTTTGGAAGTGACATAATTTTTTCATGTAAATTCAATTCTTTAAATATATCTATCATTTCTTCTTTTGTGATTTTCTTATTAACATATTTTATATTATCTATAATGGTATTGGGTATAATTTGTACATCTTGCATAATATATCCTATTTTATCTCGAATCGAAGATATGCTATATTCTATATAATCTTTTTGATTGATACGTATTTGTCCTTTTTGTGGTTCATACAATCTTTCTAGTAAATTGGTAACTGTCGTTTTACCCGCTCCTGTTTTACCAATTAATGCTATTTTTTCATTTTCTTTTACTTGTAAAGAAAAATTCCTAATATTCTTCTTTGTATTATTATAAGAAAAAGATACCTTATCAAATTCAATACTAGTAATCTTATCCTTTATTTTTTCTCCTTTTTGCAAATCTTCCTCTTCTGCTTGTTCTAATAGTTCTAAAATTTTAGCATAAGCAAAAAAGCACTCATTAAAATCCGTTAAATGTCTTGTAAACCAACTGAAGTTAAATTCCATATAACCAGAATAATCTATCATAAGTACAATTTCTGCATAAGTCATTACCCCTTGTATAACACTCATTCCTCCAAAATAAATAATAGCAATACTAGTAAATGAAGTAATAAAAGAAAACATAACATTATAAGTACTAATTATTTTTTGTAGTTTTTCATTTTCCAAATTATAATTCTCTAATTTGTTTTCTAAATCCTTTATCTTTTGTCCGAATGATACCCAAGGTTTTTATGGTGAAAAAACTCTGAATTCCTTCATTTATAGTTGTATAAATATCCATATTTATTTTTCGAATTTCTGCAATTTTAGTCATCGTTTTTCGATTAAAAAATAGAGTAACCAATAAACCAATTAAATATAATCCTATCATAATAATTGTTATTTTTAAATTGATAAACATTAAAAAGATAGCATCAATAGAAAAACGTATGACTCCCATAACAAACATCTCTGTTGTTGCAATCGGAAACAATTCGCCTGCCTCTTGTGTATCATCTTGTAAAAACTGTAAAATCTTTCCTGTTTCATTTTCATCAAAAAATTTAGCTTTTACTTTTTGTAACTTTTCAAAAATACGATTTCTAAAATCTCTTTTTATCCATCTGGATAAAAAACATCTCATTTCACAATGTTTTAAAACCATATAACATTGTGATAATACCACTAAAATATGGATACCTACCAAAAATACTAAACCAGTTATATTTTGCTTTGGTATTTCTACATCTAGCATTTGTTTTACAATATAAGGAACTGTCAGTATCTCTAGGATTCCTGTTACAATAATCAATATAAATAATGCTATAAATTTCTTTTGGTATCCTACATCTTGATACATTATTTTGAACTGTTTTAATTTGTTTTTCCCTTTCATTTTTTTCCTCTCTTTTCATTTTCGATTCTGGATTGTTTCTATGTCACCATTTTTTATGTTTTGTTGCAATTCTATAAACTAAAATTAGCTATTAGTTAGTATTCGTATTTTGTATTTCTGAAGTTTTCTCCTCTAACTTAATCATTCGATTAACATAGTTTTCGATGTTTGATTTATGAGTGATAAAAATCATAGTAGTTTGTGGATACTTGTCCTTTAAATTCTGAAATATTTTATCAGAAGTCTTCTTGTCTAATTTGCTAAAAGCATTATCAAATATCATAATTGGTTTGTTTCTCATTAATGCTCTAGCAATTAAAACTCTTTGTTTTTGCCCTCCTGAAAGTTTTACTCCCTTTTCACCTACCATGGTTTGATAACCTTCATCAAAACTTTTAATATCACCATCGATTCCGTGCTTCTTTTACTACTTTCGTTAATTGTTCTTTTGTACTTTTTCTATCTAGTTCTATGTTATCTAATATCGTTCCTGTAAATAAATCCGCTTCTCCAGAAATGAAATCGATATATTCTCGTATATTAGATTGGTTTAATTTTTTAGTATTGTGATAATTGATATAGATGTTTCCTTCTACTGGATAAAAGCCTAATATAGCTTTTGCCAAAACACTTTTTCCACTTCCATTTTCTCCTAAAATTGCAATCTTTTCTCCTTTTCCAATGACAAAATTTAAGTTTTTTAGGATTTCTTTTTGGGAAATTTTAATCGAAACATTATGAAATACAATCTCTCCATTTAAATCATAAGAATTATTCTCATTTTTCTCTTCTTTTAAATTCATTAGTTTTTTAATTTTCTGTCTTACCACTAAAAAAGTATTTACTATTTCTAAGTTTTCACCAAAAGAATATAAAGAAATTAATACTTTACTAGCAAATAATATTAATGCTGTTAATGTTCCTAATGTCATATTTCCTTGCATAATAGAAATCCCACCTAATAAACAAATAATTGGTGTACTCAAATAGGTAATATGCTCACTTACAATGTCATAAAATAAAATTAGTTTTACAAATCTAATATCTTCCTCTGTATATTCTTTGTTTAATCTTTTATACTTTTGTATTTCTTCTTTTTGGCGGTTGAAAACCCTAACAAATTTAAATTGATTGATATTATGGATGGTTGCTCCTAACATCTTTTTCTTTTTGGTAATTACCTTTTCTAATATTTTTGTCATTTTTCGATAATACCAAAAAGCAAAAATCAACATGATAGCTATTGCTACCATTAAATATATCGTAATAGAAATACTTAAAAATATACTTTGACTCACAATAAATAAACTTAAAGAAAGGATGTCTAATATTAAATTAAACTGAACTTTATAAAAATTGGCATACTCCCCGAGCATCTTCATTGGCTCTTTGTAACATTTCTACTTTACTATAAGATTGATAACTATCGTATTCTAATTTTAAAATATGAGCATATAATATTTTCTTTAAATTTGAACTGATTTTTAAAGTAAATACCGTAGTAATTCTTTCTCTTATGTATTGAGCTATTACTATAATCAAATTAATTATCATAATACCAATACTGATTATGATTAAGCCTTTGATGGTTCCCATTTCTAAAAGTATATTAAGATAATTGGGGATTTGATTGGTATTATGAAATAGGATTCCATCGATAGCATAACGAATATAATTAGCTATTTGTAAACTGAAATAAGATATAATACTGCTAAATATCATTAGCCATAAAATATATTTTTTAAGTCCTTTTAAAACTTTCATTTATTTTTCCTTTCTAAAAAAACGACTTCAAGAATTTCTAAGCGGTGGCAATCGCAAAGAAATTCTATTAATTCGCATATTTATCTTCTATGGAAAGTTATCATACCATGATAACTTTCCTAGAATATAAAAAACCTTTATTAGATTATATCTCTAACAAAGGTTTACTAGTTTACTTTTTTGGCATCAAATTTATTAAGTTATTCGACTGCTATACATATTTCACAATAATCTTCATAATAGATTTCCAATTCTGGATATCTTGAAATCCAATAATATTCTGAACTTGATAACCATTTATCATAAATACAATGACTTAATTTCATAATATCACTTTGTTCATGATTTGGTAAACGAAAACAAGCCCATTTAGATTTTGGCAATTTTACTTCTACAAAATCTTCTCGTGGTGTTTTTCCTAAAATGTAATATTCTCCTTTTTTCATGTATTCATTTTTTTTATACAAAGGTACAAATAATCCATAATACAATTTATTTCCATCACTATTGTTTTTTATAAACTCCATACTTCCATCCTTTATAGCTTCTGCATATAAATCTTGAATTGCCTTACTGTCATATTCTCCTATCAATCCAGTTTTTTTGCCATAAAAAATTTGCTCTTCCCTTTCTGCTATTCTGTATTTTAATTCTTTCCTTCCTTTTATGTCTGGATTAAATTCTATTCTAGGAAAAAAGATAACTTCATGATTTGTTTTTCTAAAATTAGCAGGAGATTGTCCATATATTTTCTTAAAAGCATTGGAAAAAGATATGGGTGAATCATATTGATATTTCATGGCAATATCAATAATCTTCTTATCTGTTCTTCTTAATTCTTCTGCTGCTTTACTTAATCTTCTCTTTCTAATATATTCTGTTATCGTTATACCTGTTAAAAAAGCAAAGATTCTTTGCATCGTATAAGAAGATGTTCCAATTACTTTGGCTAATTCATTATAATCGATTTCTGTTTCTAAATTTTTTTCTATGGTATCAATTAATGTATTTAAGCTATCATAATAATTCACTTTGCTTCCCCTTTTATTATTTTTACCTTCCGTTTGGAAAAGAATTGATATTTGGCTAGGCAAACGAGTTTTTAATTTATGAGGCGTGCGTGGGCACGTTGATTAAATTAAAAATGAAGTTTAACAACGCCAAATGTTAATTATTTTTCAAACTATTTATTTACTATCATATCAACTCTCCCATCCTTTAAATAAATAACCTTATCAGAACTTGCAATAGTAGACTTTCTATGAGCAATAATTATGACCGTACTTGTTTTGGAAATATGGTCAATTATCTCTTGAATCATCTTTTCTGTCTTTAAATCAATATTAGAAGTAGGCTCATCAAAAATATAAATATTTGCTTGATGTAGAATGGCACGAATAAAAGCAATCATTTGCAATTCGCCATAAGACATCTCATTTGCTTTTATTTTTGTATCCAATCCTTCTGGCAGTTTTTCAAATAATGCATCTGCTCCAATTTCTTTGGCTAAACTTTTGATTTGTTCATCTGTTATTTCTTCTTTTCCCAATCGTATATTATTTCTTACCGTATCTGTAAAAATATAAGGATTTTGTGAGATATAAGAAATATTTTCTCGCAAACTTTTTGTCGATATTTTATGAATATCTTTATTTCCAATTAATATTTTTCCACTTTGTATGTCATATAGTTTCATTAGTACATTTACTAATGTGGTTTTTCCTGCTCCTGTTCTTCCCGCTATTGTTACTTTTGATCCTTCTTTTATAATAAAAGATATGTTTTGTAAAATGGTTTCTTTTTCATATTTCATACATACATTTTGAAATTCGATATCCCCTTTTACTGTATCAACTTTTTCACCAACTGTCAAATCCTCTGGATTTTTTTCTTGTAAAACTTCTTGAATTCTTCGATAGGATACCATACAATTTTGTATTTCTTCTAATTGATTACAGATTTCGTTTAAAGGTCCTCTACATTCTTTGATATAAAATAAAATTAGATAGATACTTCCTATTGATATGGATACTTCGATGTTTAAAGCATAATAAAGAACGGCATAAATTCCTACCGCTTCTAAAAGAGTTAATGCCCAATAGGTAAAACTTTGTGTAAATATGTAACTCTTTCTAAATTGTAGTTCTTCCTCAAATAAAGTGTTTGCTTCTTTTATATTTTTTTCTTGTAATTGGTACAAATAAGTTAGTTTATTTCTATTAAAAAATTCTGAAAATCTTTTATTTTCTTCATCTCTTTTATTCATAAATTTTTGTGTAAGATTTCCTAATACTTTCGTAAATTTTTTAGTCGACATTCCTATGGCACAAATTGTAGCAAATCCAATCCATGCTAATGAAATATTAGCAAAAAACATCATGATAACCATAAAAATTAGATAAACAATATTATTTAGCACTACATTAAGAGCTCCCAAAAACAAAGTAGATAATTGCTCTACATCATCTGTAAGTCTAGTATATAAATGTGCTGAATTATATTTTTCAAAGGTTTTCATTTTAAATTTTAACACCTTATCAAATAAACTTTCTCTGATATCTTGCAATATGGTTGCTATTAGTTTATTTATTTTTACATTTCTTACATTTTTAAAAATAGCATAACCAATGTGAATCGCTGTATAAACAATCACTAGATGGAATAACGTTCTTTGCACATCACTTGCTTGAAAGTCAACTTCTAAAATCTTCTTCATGACAAAAGGGTGAATGGTTCCCAAAACATTGCATAAAATTAATATGATGCCAATCCCTATATACGACTTTCCATATTTTTTTATGATACTTTTTATAACAATTCACCTTCTTTCTCATATTGACTTAACTCTTGGTACATTTGATTGCTTTGTAATAAATTCTCATGTGTTCCACTTGCTTGTATTTCTCCATCTACTAATAGATAGACTTTATCCATATTTTGCATCATACTAATTTTGTTTGAAACTACAATTAATATATTCTCTCCTACTTCTTGTTCAATTGCTTTTAACACTTTTCTTTCTGTTTCACTATCTAAAGCAGACAAACTATCATCAAAAATATTGACTTCTCTTGTTTCTAATAAGGTTCTTGCAATTTGAATTCTTTGCTTTTGCCCTCCTGAAACTTTTGCTCCATTTTCTCCTAATGTGGTTTCTAATTTTCTTTCCATTTTTTCAACATCTTCTAATAATTCTGATTTAGCAATAATATGTTTTATGCTTTCCTCTTCTTTTTCTTGTTTTATATCAATATTATTTTTGATGTTTTCATCTAAAATAACACTTTTTTGCATAGCATATCCAATTTTTCTAAAAATACTATCTCTACTATATTCTTGTATGTCAATTCCATTAATTTTTACCATATTTTTAGGAACTTCATAAAATCCTGCTATCATATTCATTAAGGTCGTTTTTCCTGCCCCAACTTGTCCTACAATACCTATCTTTTCTCCTTGTGCGATTTCCATTGAAATATTGTGAAGTGCTGGTTTTCTATTTTCTTCATAACGATATGTTAAATGATTGATTTCAATTTTTTCAATTTTTGTTAATTCTTTTCCTTCTGTTTGATAGGTATCTAAATGAAAGAAATAATTAAATCTTTTTTTAGCTTGTTTATAATAAGCCAATCCATTTAATAATGGCTCAATGGCATTTGTCACTTCTGACAAAACAATACTAATACAAGCAATATAAACAGTTAAATCTCCTATGGTTATGCTATTTTTCTGTATTAAATAAACACCAATAGCAAACCCTAAACAATAACAAGTAGCATATAAAATATTAATGACATTACTAATCTTATTTTTCACCACACCAATTCGATAATCCGCTAAATAATTTTGTTGATTGATTTTTTGGAAATTCTCTTTTTGATGTTGTTGTTCATTATATAACTTAATTAACGAAAATCCGGATGTGTTTTGCTCAATTGTATTTGATAAGTCTATATTAACAATTCTTGCTTTTTCTATTTCTTGGTTCAATTTCTTGTATAATTTAATAATCCAAATTACTGCAATGGGAATACAAGGTAGTACACTTAATGCTAATACTGGATTTACATCTTTTCCAATCATGGCAATTCCAATGATTGGTGCAATGAACAATCTTGTCGTATTAAAAAACTGGTTTCCAAAAAATTTACGTATTTTTAATAATTCGATGGACAGATATGCCAAATACGCACCTTTTTCTTCCTTATCATAATATTCTGGCTTTACATATTGTAAATGTTCTACTACTTTTTTTCTTAAATAGATATCCGAAATTCTAGCTTTTCTAAAATATAAAATACGATAAATAATTCTTGGTATAATCATAAAAATAGAATATCCTAGTATTCGATATACATGGTGCATAATCAGTTCTTTTTCGGCATTTCCTTCTAATAATAATTCTAATATTTCTCCAATGATACTTGGTATTTTGTATAATATATAAATACAGATAGCATGAAAAACCATTCCTAATAGATAGCTAGGAAATGTTCTTTTTAATTCATCGATAAATATCTTGTGATTTTTATACTCTTCTTTCATTGGTACTTCCTTTCCAAAGAACTTGCCATTAGGAGATAAACTTTTAGTCAATTATCCAAGGCTTTCATAATAAGAGTTATATAATTTTGAGTAATATCCTCCTGTTTGAACTAATTCCTTGTGATTTCCTTGTTCTATTATTTTTCCTTGATATAATACAATAATTTTGTCCACATTTACAATTGTAGATAATCGGTGTGCAATGAAAATAGAAGTTTTTTCTGCTGATATTCTTTGGATTGATTTTTGTATTAAACTTTCTGTATAGGTATCTATATTAGCAGTTGCTTCATCTAAAATAAAAATGTCTGGTTCATGAGCAAATACTCTAGCAAAAGCTAGTAATTGTTTCTGCCCTGCTGAATAAGAATTTCCTCTCTCTTTGGATATTTCTTCTATTCCATTTGGCAAATTGTCTATAAATTCATTCGCAGAAGCTAATTCAATTGCTTTTTTTACTGCCTCATCTTCTAAATTTCGATTTAGTCGTATGTTATCTTTAATACTTTTAGCAAAAATAAATGGATCTTGTAAAATTGTTCCTATATGGCTTCTTAAATTTCGTAAATTAATTTCTTTGATATTAATGCCATCGATTAGAATCTCACCTTTTTGAATGTCATAAAAACGATTGATTAAATTAATAATTGTCGTTTTTCCAGAACCTGTTTTGCCAACAAAGGCAATACTTTGTCCTGGTTCGATGGTAAAGCTTACATCTTGTAACACCCAAGTCTTACTGTCATAAGAAAACCATACATGTTTAAATTCTATTTTACCTTTTATCTTTTTTAATTCTTTTCCACTTTCAAAATCTTCTAAATATTGCTTTTCCTCTAAAATATCATAAACTTTATTAATCGATACAAAGGCTTCTTGTACAGTTTCTATGTTCTCCACAATTCTTGTAATGGGCTCAAATAGTTTATTAATATAAGTAGTAAAAACATAAATAAATCCTACTTCCAAATCAATTCCAAACCAATGATGAATACAAGCCCAGATAATAAAGGCAATTGAAAAATTTTCTAAAATTGTCATAATGCCTGGTAATAAAGCTTGAATAATTCCTTCTTTTCCTCTCGTATCTCGATAGGTTTTCGTATACTTTTCTAATTCTTTTTGCTTTTCATTTTGAATATTAAAAATCTTAATAATTTTTGCTCCATAAATAGATTCTGCTAAAAAAGTATTTAAATTGGTTCTTATGATTTTAGCTTTATCGTAAATCTTGTTTAGCATTTTAGTTAAAGTATAAGAAAAGAATATAATAAAGGGAATGACAAAAAATGCCATCATACTTAAGCTGATACTGATGTATATCATAACTACCATAACGGCTATAATCATAATAAAATCCTTTAAAAAGGTAGATATGATATCTTTAAATAACATAGAAATATCTTCGATATCATTGGTAATTCTTACAAATAGTTTACCTGCTGAAGTTTTGTCATGAAATGGTATATTAGCATTTTGTGTATAACGAAATAATCGATTTCGTAAAGAATAGATAATTTCTTCTCCCATCATATTGGTGGTTGTCATAGCTATAAAATCAATCGCATTTCCAATTACAACCAATCCAAGATAAATAAAGCCAATCATAGTTATGGTTAAAAATCCTTGTTTCACCAATCCTTTGGTTAAATATTGATCAATTACAATTTCCATTAGATAGGGTCTTACAATCTCTGTAATCGCCACCAAAAGGGATAATATTGACACAATGATAATTGTTTTTTTATGTGGTTTCGCCAAATCATAAGTTCTTTTTAAGGTTTTATTTTTCATAGTTTCTTCCTTTATTCTTTTATTTCTTCTTGAGAGGATTGCTGTTCATAAAACTTGCGATAAAGTCCTTTCTCTTCCATTAGATTTTCATGAACTCCTCTTTGCACAATTTCTCCTTCTTCTAAAACGATAATTTCATCTGCACCTTTAATATCTGATATTCGATTCGAAACAATAATACAAGTTTTATTTTCTGTTAGTTTCTTTACATTTTTTAATACTTGTTCTTCTGTTTTATTATCCAATGCTGAAAAAGCATCATCTAAAATAATAATATTGCTTCTTTGTAAAAATGCTCTAGAAAGTATAACTCTTTGTTTCTGTCCTCCTGATAGATCAACACCTCTTTCTCCAATTATGGTGTCGATTCCATTTTTCATCCCTTGTATTTCATCTTTTAGCATAGATTTAGTCGTACTTTCTACAATTTCTTTTTCTTCATATCCTTCTTTAAATAGTGTGATATTTTCTTTCAAGGTTGTTGAAAATAGGAAGTGTTCTTGTGTAATATAACAAATACTGTTTCTGATTACTTCTGTTGGAATTTCGTTAATATCTTTTCCATCAATTGTTATTTTTCCATTAGGAATGGTGTATAATTTCATTAATAAATTCATTAATGTTGTTTTTCCGCTTCCAATCGTTCCTATGATTCCTAGCGTTTTTCCTTGTGGTATTTTTAAATTGATATCTTTTAAAGCTACTTCGATTGTCGTTGGATAATTATAACTTAAGTTTTTAATTTCAATATCTCCTACTATTGTTTCTTCTCGTTCTATGTCTTTTAAGTTAATTTTTTCTTTTTCTAATTGAAAAATGCTATTCACTCTTTTATAAGAAATTTGTGCTCTTTTATATTTTGCAATTAACCCTGGTAGCCAACAAACTGGTCCATAAAAAAGTCCTATATATCCATTAAAAGCAGTAAAATCTCCAATCGAGATTTCTCCCTCTAAAACCAATTTACTTCCAAATAGTAAGCTAATTGCATAGCAGACTCCAAATCCAAGATTAATACTAGTAGCTAAAAGTGTGGAATGCACATCTACCACATTATTGCTTCTTTTTAACAAATTGTTTTTATTCACAAATTCTTTTAATTGATGATATTCTCCTGCATATGCTTTTATGGTTCGAACACTATCTGTACTTTCTTGTACATATTCAGAAAGTTCTGTAAAATACTGTTGTGACTTTTTAAAACTTTTTTCGACATAGGCTTTTAATTTAATTACAACAAAAGTGGTTATTATAATAGGAAATAAAGTAATCAGTGTTAATTTCAAATTGACACCAGATATCATAGTGTATATCGCTATGATTGAAAATATGATGATACGGATACCATTCGCAATAATTTGATAAAAGCAATTTCTAATTTCCGAAATGTCTTTTGTAAAATAAGACATAAATTCACCATTTTTTATGTTTTGTAAATCTTTTAATTTTAATCTAATAAATTGGGAAAACACCTTATTTTTGACTTGTCTTTCAAAAGATCTTGAAGTATAAGTTGCTACTGCTCTCCATGGTAATCGTGTTAAGAGATATAAAATAGCAACACCTACTAAACAAAAAATATTGGTTACAATTTCTTGTTTATTTTGTTCTTCGTTCATCATAAGGTCAACCATATTTCCTATTATTTTAGCAGGTAATGTTAAAACATACATATTAATCGCAATAAATATGACTACGATTAAAATTAGCCACCTATATTTCTTTATCGTTTGATATATTATCTTTCGCATCGATTTCTCCTTTATTTAATGATATCTACACTTTAACATAAATTTCAATTATTATCAATTGTTTTTTTGTTTCTTAAGTAAACTAAATAATAGGCATAAGTCATTTGAAAAATCATAAAAAATGCTGATAGTCCAAGTATGTATGGCACTCCCAAAGGATACATAATACCTGCAAAATATACACCAATCGAAGTCCCAATTGTTTTTACTATATATCGATAATTGGTAAAAATAATTTGGTATTCATTTGGCATACGATTAATATATGGGGCATCTGTTACATTTTCATATGCTGTTGATATTAAAATAGACCATGTTATGGCAATTAAACAACTTGACAAATGATTGGATAAGAATGCCATTAGATATAACCAAAATCGGATACCAAATTTTATTGTTAAAGTTAAATATTCATTTTTAGGAGTAAAATATTTTAAGGCTAAAATGCCAATTCCATCCGCAATTAACCCAACTATTAATAAATAATTCGTAGCACCTCCATCTGAAAATCCTAGCTGATTGGTAAGCATTAACATTTTTAATCCTAGCCCTGTATTCATAGCTATTTCAGAAATCATAACAAATATTAAGTAATCTCGTGCAATCTTGTCTTTTACTAAATATTTTATACTTTGCTTGATAGGAACGGATTCTTGCTTTTTAGCTGTCATTTTTATGTTTAATATCGTAATATAAGCTAGTATTAGAAATAAAATAGAAATCAGTAAACATATATTATATTCAATTCTTAATCCAGCTATCGTTTTTCCTATCAATATGCCACCAACTAAAATCCCAATATCTCTAAATAGATATTCCACTAATTTTCTTTTGCTATATAATTTGTTTTCCTTTTTGATGGTTACAATAAGAGGATAAATGCCAATAATAATAAGATTTTCAAAAATTGCATCTAATATAATCAATATTTCAATTACTGTTTTATATTCTGTATGATTTAATATAGATAAAATGATTAAATTAACTGATTTTAAAAATATAGCTATGGTAATTACTTTTTTAATATTTTCCAAAGATACTTTTTTAGCAAATACAATTAAAGCAATTACGCAAAATAAACCAGATATACTTAACACCTGGCTTATTCTGTCTACTTCTAAGTTATTATCTTGTAACCACAATTGTTTAAAATTAGTCCATAATCCTATGGATATGCTAAAAAAAGCTAACATTACTAATATTTTATTTTCATCTTTTAGTTTTGCGAATTTTTCTCTCATTTCTTCTTCCTTTGTCTTTTCGTTTTATATAATAAATCTATTGGTACTGTCTCCATTTAAATTTAAAAAATCAGTGGAAAACTTTACCTTCTTTTTAAAATATTCCTACAATTTCTCCGTTTTCATCTATGTCGATACTTTCTGCAGATGGTACTTTTGGAAGTCCTGGCATGGTCATAATTTTTCCAGCTAATGCTACTACAAATCCTGCCCCTGTTTTTAAATGAATGTCTCGAATCGTAATATTATAATCTCCTTTACACTCTAAATTTTTCGCATCATCTGAAAAAGAATATTGTGTTTTAGCAATACATACTGGGAAATTACCATATCCTAGTCCTTCTATTTTTTTTATTTCTGCCATTGCTTCTTCTGAAAAATCTACTCCTTTTGCTCCATATATTTTAGTTGCAATTTTTTCAATTTTTGTTTGGATAGAGTCCTCTAGTTCATACATATAACTAAAGTTTTCTTCTGGTTTTTCAGTTAGTTTCACTAATTTTTCTGCAATATCTCTTGCTCCTTCTCCTCCTTTTGCCCATCCTTCTACTAGACTTAATTCAACACCTTTTTCTGCTAATTTTTCTTGTAAAAATTCAATTTCTTTTTCAGTGTCTTGCACATATCTATTTAATGCTACAATAACATTTAATCCAAATTTATTTTTTAGATTATCAATATGGCGATATAAATTGTCAATTCCTCTTTCAATTCCTTCGATGTTTTCTTCTTGTATTTTATCTTTTTCTACGCCACCATGATATTTAATGGCTTTTATCGTTGCTACTAATACTACAGCATCTGGTTTAATTCCAGCTTTTCTACATTTGATGTCAATGAATTTTTCTGCTCCTAAATCTGCTCCAAATCCTGCTTCTGTAATAACATAATCTCCTAGTTTTAAGGCTAATTTTGTTGCCATAATACTGTTACATCCATGAGCAATATTCGCAAATGGTCCTCCATGAATAATTGCTGGTGTATGTTCTAATGTTTGTACTAGATTTGGTTTCATGGCATCTTTTAATAAAACAGTCATTGATCCTTCTGCTTTTAATTGTTTGGCATAAATAGGTTCTCCTTGTTTATTATATCCAATTAATATATTTCCTAATTTTTCTTTTAAATCTTTTATATTTGTTGCTAAACATACGATAGCCATAATTTCTGATGCTACTGTTATGTCAAATTTATCATGTCTTGGCACAATCTTCTTTTCTCCTGATAAACCAGTTTCAACTTCTCTTAATTGTCTATCATTTAAGTCTACACATCTTTTCCATATGATTTTTTCAAATCCTAATTCATTTCCAAAATAAATGTGATTGTCAATTAAACTGGCTAATAAGTTGTTAGCTGCTGTAATCGCATGGATATCTCCTGTAAAATGTAAATTAATATCTTCCATTGGTGCTATTTGTACTTTTCCTCCACCTGTTGCTCCTCCTTTAATACCAAATACTGGTCCTAAAGATGGTTCTCTTAAAGCTAAAATTGATTTTTTTCCTATGGTTCTTAATCCATCTGCTACAGCTATGGATATCGTTGTTTTTCCTTCTCCTAATGGTGTTGGATTAACAGCTGTTACCAAAATTAGTTTTCCATTTTCCTTGTTTTGTAAGTTTTCATAAACTTTTTCAGATATTTTGGCTTTGTATTTTCCATATTGTTCGATATCCTCTTCATCCATTTCTACTTTTTTTGCTATGTCTACTATTTTGTCTAGTTTTGTACTTCTTGCGATTTCTATGTCTGTCATTTTAATTCCTCCTTTTAATTTTACTTTTTTAGATTGTCCTTTCGTGTGTATTTTAAAAAGCAATTTCTCACTTTTCGAGCCCTTTTTAAACAATTATTCCTGTTATTACTCCTATTAGAGCTCCTACAAATACTTGTACTGGTGTATGCCCTAATACTTCTACTAGTCTTTCTGATACTTGCATTCCAGTTAATCCAGGTGTTTCAATCAATTTATTTAATAATACTGCTTGTTTTCCTGCTGCTCTTCTTACACCACAAGCATCATACATAACAACAAATGCTACGATAAGTGCTAATGCAAATATTGGTGTTTCTACTCCTTCATTTTTTCCTATCAAAGTTGCTAACCCTGCAACAACTGCTGAATGAGAACTTGGCATTCCACCTGCTCCCATAATTCTTTTAAAGTTGAATTTTTTTGTTGTAACTAAATCATACAACAATTTAAACAATTGTATCCCAAACCATAAAAAAAATGGAACATAAATGTATTTGTTTTGTACAAATGCAATAAAGTCATTCATTTTTTGTTTTCTCCCCTTTATTTTAATTTTCTTCTGTTCGAACAAAAAGGACATAATTTTTTATCTTTTAGATGTTTTATATATGTTTCTTTGCTCTTTTCTCCTAAAAGTCTCATTTTATTTATGCCTCGAAGTTCTCTTCCTTCATTTCTCCATTTTGATTCACTAAAATAGTAATTTTCTTTTCTGCTTCTTCTAATGTCTTATTACACTCTTTTGAGATTTTAATTCCTTGTTCAAATTTTAAAACAGAATCTTCTAAACTTAATTCTCCTTTTTCTAGTTCCTCTACAATACTTTCTAACTCCTCTATTTGTTCTTCAAAACTCTTGCTCACTCTTATTGTCTCCTTCCCCTAAATAATTCAATTTTATTTTTATGAAGTTTCCTTCTATTTTTTATTTGCAACAATTTTTGGGGAACCAATGAGCTACAGTCTGTTATTTAAAATGTTAATCAGCGCACTATTACTCTTACAGACTGTACGATATTGGGAGTTACAAAGAAAAAATAGAAGCAAACTTTATAATGTATAACGAAGTAATTTCATTGTATTTTAGCCTGTCTACTTCCATCCATAAATCGAATTTCAACCACATCTCCTAAATCTAATTCTGCTTGTTTTGTAATTACTTTACCTTCTTTTTGAGTGATGGAATAACCTCTTGACAATGTTTTTAATGGACTATATGCATCTAATTTAGCTACTAATTTCCCATATTTTGTTTTTTCTTGTTCTTGCCTTGTTTGAATGAAATTTTCTAATTGTTTTACTTGATGGTCGATTCTAATATAATTTTCTTGTATTCTTCGTGTTGGCTCTTTGAATACAAAACTTGACATACTCTTTTCATATCTCAATTTCATAATTTGAACTTTTTTCATTAATGCCATACGTAATCGATTTTGATAGGTCATGATTTTTTGTTTTACTTCATACACATCTGGTACAGCAAGTTCTGCTGCCGCAGATGGTGTTGGCGCTCTTAAGTCTGCTACAAAGTCACTAATCGTAAAATCGGTTTCATGTCCTACCGCTGATATAATAGGAATTTCTGAATGGTAAATACTATGTGCTACAATTTCTTCATTAAATGGCCATAAATCTTCTAAAGAACCTCCTCCTCTTGCTAAAATTAGTACATCTGCTAATTTATTTCGATTCATATAGGCAATGCCATCTGCTATCTTTTCTGCTGCTCCTTCACCTTGTACTGGAACTGGTAATAAGCGAATTACCACATTCGGATTTCTTCTTGTTGCAACATTCATAATATCTTTAATAACAGAACCCGTTTGAGAAGTTAATACACCAATTACTTTTGGCATTTTAGGTATTATCATTTTGTGTTCTTCATCAAATAAACCTTGTTCTTCTAATTTATTTTTTAATTCTTGGTATTTGGTATATAAATCTCCTAAACCATCTTCTTCCATTACTTTTACATAGATTTGATATACCCCATCTCTTTCAAAAACAGACACACCACCCAAAAGAAATACTTTCATGCCATCTTTTGGCATAAAGTTTAATTTCTGTGCATAGGATTTGAACATAATGCATTTTATCAAAGATTTTTCATCTTTTAATGTAAAATACATATGACCTGTATAATGATTTTTAAAATTTGATATTTCTCCTTTTACCAAGATATTGCTTAAATATTCATCTTCTGCTATCTTATTTTTCATATATTGATTTAAGTCAGATACTGTTATTGCCATTTCTGCATATTTCATACTTTTTCCTCTATTTCTTCTCTTTTACTACACTTGCTAAAACTCCATTTACAAAGTTTTTGGAAGAATCTTCTCCATATTTTTTGGCTAATTCCACCGCTTCATTGATAACTACTTTAAAAGGAATTTCAGTATATTTTAGTTCATAAATAGCAAGTTTTAAAATTGCTAAATCAATTTTAGAAATTCTTTCTAACTTCCAATCTGATTTCAAATTTGTTTCTATCTGTCCTACAATTTCATCTTTATTTTCTTGAATACCAAAAATAACATCTGTCATATATTCTTGTGCCTTTTTGTCTGTTATTTCATTACTTTCTTCATATAATTCAATCGCTTCTTCTAAATCTTCTTGTTTTTGTATTTCCAAACTATAAATTAGTTTAAAAGTTTGTTCTCTTATTGCTGTTCTGTTCATATTACTTCCCCCAAGCCACTACATTTTATCAATAAATGCCTTCAATCTTGTTTTGACATCTTCTTTGTTTTGTTGTACATAATTACCTATCAATGCTCCTAATACTATCACTACGATAGCCAATATTAAATCATGTAATCTCGTTATTAAAACTAAAATTGCTATGATGATACCAATAATAGCACCTTTATAATGGCTCCAAAATTCTTTTAGGTTCATTTCTATCACTACTTTCCTTTTTTATTTTTATTACATTACGATTAATATTTAGTTGTTTTTGTCCAAATGTTTATTCCCAAACTCCGTTTCTGACAATAAGCAATGGATATTCTCAATTCTATTCTTCTGTTTGTTGTTTTGGAGCAACTTTTTTTACTGTTATATTAACTTCTTTTACTTCTAAATCAGTTGCTGTTTTTACTTTTTCTTTAATTCTTGTTTGAAGATTAGCTGATAAATCTTTTATAACGGCTTCTTCATTCACAATCAGATTGACAAATACTCTAACATTATTCTCTTTATCTAATTCAACTCTAGTACTTACCTCTTCTGCACTTTGAAAGTTTAAAGCGACTGAATTTACTAAATTTTCTATCGTTTCCTTTGAAATCATTAGTTTTCCACTCTCATTTTCTAAAAGTACACCTTGTCTTTCTTTAATTTGTTCTCTCGATGTGGCATCAAAAAAGATGCATTTAATTGACAATAAAATAAATACAACACTTACCCCTAATAATATTTTACTTGATGTTTCTCCTACTATTATTTTTGTTACAATATCTCCTACTAGTCCTATATCTAACCATCCAAATACTAATAAGCATAAGATAATAGATAATATTAATATGATATTAGAATAAATAATTAGTGTGATTTTTTCTAAAATTTTCATTTCATTTCCTCCTACTTTATTTTTTCTATCTATTCTTCGTTATTTTCTAATTCTTGTGAATCTTCTTGTTTATTTTCCTCTTTCGCACCATCAGTATTAACACCTTGTACGTGTACATTCACTTCTTCTACTTTTAATCCTGTCATACTTTCTACTGCTTTTTTTACTCTATTTTGAATTTCAAAAGCAACATCTGGAATTCTCGATCCATATTCTACAATGATATTAACATCAATTTTAGCCCCGAGTTCCTTCTACCTCTACTTTAATTCCTTTGGCTAGATTTTTCTTTCCACTTAAAACTTCGGTAATGCCACCTGCAAATCCTCCTGCCATACCAGCCACTCCTGGGACTTCTGATACAGCTACTCCTGCTATTACAGCTACTACATCATTTGATATTTGAATGCCATCATTTTCTGTTTTTATTTCTTCTAATTCGACTACTTCACCTTGGTTTTCTTCGCTCATTCTAAATCCTCCTTTGTATATCAAAAAATTGATATACTCAAATTTCTATTAAGAGTATATCAATTTTTAGCTATTTTTACAACCATTTTTACCAAATTTTAATAAATAATCATGATTTTGGAAAATTCATCAAAAAAACATCATTCAAACACTTCAAATTCTTCAATTGGATTTCCTCTTAAGAAATCTTGTATTGACATCCTTTTAGCATTTTCTCCTTGAATTTCTAGCACTTTTAAAATCCCTTCTTTTGTTTTGATAAAAACACCATCTCTAGGGTCTGAAACAATAATGGTACCATTTCTTAAAAAATACATATTATCTGCGATTATTTCATCTTCTGTTCCTACCATAACTTTCCAAAATTTAATTTTCTTACCCTCTAAATAGGTATACGCCCCCATAATTGGATTTAATCCTCTTACTAAATTCTTAATTTCTTGTGCTGTTTGATTCTCCCAATCAATTTTAGCTATTTTTTTAGAAAGCATTGGTGCTACTGTAAAATCCTCTCCTTGTTTTTCTCTTGGTGCTGTTTCTTTTTCGATTTGTTCTAATGTTTTTACCAAAAGTTCTCCACCTTTTCTCGCAAGTCTACCCCATAATTCTCCTGTTGTTTCCTCTTCTCCTATTTTGACCTTTTCTTTTAAAATAATATCTCCTGTATCCATTCCTGTATCCATATACATAGTAGTAACTCCCGTTTCTTTCTCTCCGTTTAAAATAGCCCATTGGATTGGTGCTGCTCCTCTATATTTAGGAAGTAAAGAAGCATGTACATTAATACAACCATATTTTGGAATTTCCAATATTTCTTTTGGAAGTAGTTTTCCATAAGCGACAACACAGATTACATCTGGTTTTAATTCTTGTATTTCTTCTACAAATTCTTTGTTATTTTTTATCCTTTCTGGTTGGTATATTTTTAATCCTTTTTCCAATGCATATTCTTTCACTTCCGATGGTTGTAACTTCATTCCCCTTCCTCGTGGTTTATCTAGGTTAGTTACTACTCCTATGATATTATGCTTTGCTTCATAAATAGCTTTTAAACTTTCTTTGGCAAAGTCTGGTGTTCCCATAAATAAAATATTCATATGATTCTTCCCCTTACAATTCTAATTCTTTAAATTTAAAGTCTTGTGAATTTAACATTTTAATTCCGTGTACTTCGTTTATTTTAATTAAATCTACTTTTAATGCCTCTTCTATATCTTTTTCTACTTCTTCTGGTTCTATTTTTAATACTTTTGCAATACGCTCTATTTTCATTCCTAATTTAGTTGCTAATATCACAATTCTTATTCTTGTATTTTGTTTCACTTTTACTTCTTCTGGTGTAGCTTCATTTAGTCCTAATCTTTTATATCTAACTTCATCTTCTATATCTTGCATTTCTAAATCGCTCATTCCTAATTTTCTTTGTATTAGATTTGCTTTTTTATCTTGCAATAATAATTCTACTACTTTTTCTCTTCTAGACATATTTAGTAGTTTAATTGGTTTTCCAGATAATTGTATCTTTAAAATGTTAATTTCCTCCTTTGATAGTCCTACTATACTAGAGAGTATTTCTGTATTAGTATTTCCTCTCTTTATTATTTGAATGGCACTTTCTACTTTACTAGCTTTTATTAAACTACCTTCTAATTTTTCTAATGCTTGTTCTTTTTCTTCTGAAATACTTATTTCTTGCTTTCCATGTCTATTTCTAATAAAATTCAATGCTTCCGTATATTCTCCAATCACTATACTTTGTTTCGCAAATCTTATGATATCATTCTCATCGATTGGTATTTTTTGTAGTGCTAGTTTTAAAAATAATAACTCTTCTTTTGTCATTTTTTCTTTTTCATATATTTTATACCATAAATCTATATATTCTCTAATTTTTTGTTTTTCTTCATCGGATGCATCTGCAGGAAGATTTTTTAGTCTAACACTTATTTCTATTTGTCTCTTTAATTGATTCAGTCGCATTATATTTTCTTCCTTTTCTATCCCTTCTTTTTGTTCTTCCTTACTTGGCTGTTGCTCACTTTTTTCGGTATCACTTTCCTTAACTATACCTAATTCGATTGCCCTTTGGATATATCTTTTAACAGTATCACGTGATACGCTAATATCTGGCATTTCAGAAATTTTTTTATAAGGTATTCTTTGTTCCCTATATTTTATAATTTTTAAAACTTGTTCATTTTCTAATAATGCTTTTCTTTCTCTTTCTTTTTTTCCTTCTTTATATTTATCTTCTGTCGTTAATCCTAATTCTATTAATTTTAATATTCTATTTTTTACTGTTTTTTCATCTAATAAAATATCTGGTTTTTCAGCAATTTCTCTATAGTTCATTCCCTGTTCCCTATATTTTATAATTTTTAAATTTTTTTCTTCTTTTTGCTTTTCTTCTATCTCTTCTTTAGTAACAATTCCTAAATCTATACATTTCTTTACTGTTTTCTGTATTCTATTGTAACTCATGGTAACATCTGGCATTTCTGAAACTGCATGATCAGATATTCTTTGTTTCTTGTATTCTAGAATTTTTAAAACTTGTTCATTTTCTAATAATGCTTTTCTTTCTCTTTCTCTTTTTCCTTCTTTATATTTAGCTTCTGTCGTTAATCCTAATTCTATAAATTTTAATATTCTATTTCTTACTGTATGTTCATCTAACAAAATATCTGACATTTCAGCAATTTCTTTATAATCCATTCCTTGTTCTCTATATTTTATAATGTTAAAATTTTTTACTTCTAGCTCTTCATTAGTAACAATTCCTAAATCTATACATTTCTTTACTTTTTTACATATTCCAGCGCGACTTAATGTAACATCTGGCATTTCTGAAATTGTATCATAAGATAATCCTTGTTTCCTATAATTTAAGATTCGTTGAACTTGCTCATCTTCTATTAAATCTCTTTTTTCTTTTTCTAGTTCTGCTTCTGCTATTTCTTCTTGTGTAACGATTCCAAAATCAACACATTTTTGTATTTTTTCCTTAATTGTTGCACTTCTTTTAATTGCAATATCTGGCTTTTTTGAAATTGCATGATAAGATAATCCTTGTTCTATTTTATATTTTAGCATTTTTTTGACCAATTCATCTTTTTCTAATTTTTCACGTTCCTTTTTTATTTCATCTTCTATCATATCTAACTTCCTTTTATTTTGAAAGAAGTTTTTTGACTCTATCACAAAAAACTTCTTTTCTTTACATTACTCTTTTTCTGGTTCTACATATTCTAAAGTTCCTGGTATAATTTTATCCATGAAAACTTCTCCATTTAAATGATCTACTTCATGACAGATTGCTTGTGCTAATAACTCTTTTGCTTTTACTCGCATTCTCTTTCCTTCTCTATTTGTATACTCTGCTATTACTTCTTCTGGTCTTATCACTTTGGCAAATTGATTCGGAAAACTTAAACATCCTTCCTCTACTTCTTGCTCTCCTTTGGTTTTTATAATAACTGGATTGATGAATACAATTGGTCCTTTGTCATCATACAAATCAATTACAATCACTCTTTTCAATACTCCTACTTGTACAGCAGCAAGTCCTACGCCATTGTATTTATGCATGGTTTCAATCATATCATCAATTAGGATTTGTAACTTTTCATCGATATTTTCTACTTCTCTCGATTTCTTTTTTAAAATTTCGTCTCCTTCTAATCTTAAATTTCTAATTGCCATCTTTTTTACTCCTTACATCATATTATTGGGATTTACATCAATTGTTATTCTAGTTGTTTTTAAATTTTTATGATAAATTTCTTTTAAACATTGATTACATATTTCGTTAGCTTGCTGTGTCATATTTCCTTTTATGATAATTCGATAACGTATTCTATTTTGTATTTTATCAATTGGTGCCGGCATTGGTTTAAACACTCTAAACTGCTCTTCTTCCAAATTATTTTTCAGATACTCGTAAATCCATTGACTGGATTGTTTGATTTCTTCTTCTAGCAAGCTATTAAAATTCACTACTATTATATCGCAAAATGGTGGATATTTCAACTGTTTACGCAAAGCTATTTCAGTTTCATAAAATGCTTCATATTTTTGTTTTTTTGCACATTGTATACTAAAATTCTCTGGATTATAGCTTTGAATCATTACTTTTCCTGGTAAATTTTCTCTTCCAGCTCTACCGAGCCACTTGTGTTAAAATTTGGAAAGTTCGTTCATTCGCTCTATAATCATCTATATTTAAAGAACTATCTGCAGCAATAACCCCTACTAATGTAACATTAGGGAAATGATGACCTTTTACCACCATCTGTGTTCCAATTAATATATTAATATTTTCATTTCTAAATCGATTTAAAATTTCTTCATGTGAGTTTTTCTTGGTTACGGTATCTATGTCCATTCGTATGGTACTAGCTTTTGGAAATTGCTTTTGAATTTCTTGTTCTAGTTTTTGCGTTCCTGTTCCAAAATATCGTATTTTATCACTATGACATTCTGGACATTCTGTTACAATTTTTTCTTCGTATCCACAATAATGACATTTTAGTTTTTTCTCATAACTATGATAGGTCATGCTAATGTTACAGTTTTTGCATTTTACGGTATATCCACAATTTCTACACATAATAAAGGTAGAATATCCTCTTCTATTTAAAAACAAAATTGTTTGTCTTTTTTCTTTCAAATTTTCTTCTATCGCTGTATATAAATCCATGCTTAACATGGATCGATTTCCATTCACTAATTCTTGTTTTAAGTCTACTACTTGTACTTTTGGCAAAGAAGATTGATTGGCTCTTTTGGTTAAAGTTAGTAATTCTACTTCCTTATTCTCTTTTTTTATCGCCTCATAATAAGTTCTGATATCTGGTGTTGCACTTCCTAATATTAAAGGACATTGACTCTGCTTTGCTATTTTTTTGGCTACTTCTTTGGCATCATATTTAGGATTTGCTTCTGATTTATAAGAACTGTCGTGTTCCTCATCTATAATAATAATTCCTATTTTTTCTATTGGTGCAAATATGGCTGACCTAGCTCCTATTACAATTTTCGCTTTTCCTTCTTTGATTCTCTCCCATTCATCATGCCTTTCTCCTATCGATAATTTGCTATGTAATACGGCAAGCTCTTCTTTTCCAAATCGGGCAATAAATCGGTCTAACATTTGCGGTGTTAAAGATATTTCTGGTACTAATAAAATGGCTGTTTTCTCTTGTTCTATCACTTGTTGTATCAATTGTAAATAAATTTCTGTCTTTCCGAGAACCTGTTACGCCATATAATAAAAAAGACTGATACTTATTTTGTTCTATTTTTTCTTTGATTTTTTGATATGCATCTTCTTGTTCTTCCGTTAATTCTAACTTTTCTGTTTTTTCTGTTTTCTTAATGGTTTCTGCATCTTTTAAATCTAACGGATTTCTATCTACTTTTTGTTCTATTATTTCTAAATAACCATTTTTGATTAAGGTGTTAACAATTGCCCTTGAGCAATCTGTAAACATTTCTATTTCTGGTATGGTTACTCCTTCATTATCTTTTACAAAATAGATGATTTTTTTCTGTTTATCTGATTTTATTTCTCCCATTTCAATAGCAAATTCTATCTCTTCTATCTCTTTTCCTAAATATACACAATTAATGTTTTTTTCTTGAATTCTTTTTTCCTTATTTTTGGTTCTTGTTCCTGGTGTTAGCATTAATTTAATACAATCCGATAGGTTACAAAAATATCTCTTTGCCATCCATTTGGCTAACTCTATTTGTTCATCTTTTAGTTGTTCTTCTAGTTTTGCTATTTCTTTCATTTTATTCGGATAATCTGTTCTTTCTTTTAATCCTACCACAAAAGCTTCTTCTAATTTTTCTCCTCTTCCAAATGGTACTAAAATTTTGCTTCCAACAAAAATAAGTCCCTCTAGTTCTGTTGGGACATGATAATCAAAAGTTCTATTTAGTTTTTTGGCTGTTCGATTGATGATTACTTCTGCTATCATTTTTTCTCCTTACTTCTCAAGTCGTAGTATATCAAATTTTTGTATTTTTTACAAGATAATTTTTTAGTAAAAATAACTAGATAAATTGCAATTTGATTTCAAAATATTGTAAATTTATTAAAATTATGATAATATATCATACAAATCAATAATATTGTAACAATGTAATTAAACAGTAACTAAATAAAGCAATTGCTAGGAGGTTAATATGGTGAATACTAACGAATTAGGAATTTTGATTAGAAATGCACGGATTTCTAAAGGTCTAAAGCAAAAAGATGTTGCTGAATTAATAGGATGTACGCCAACCATTATCAATCGACTTGAGGCTGGAGCAACCAGAAAAACATCTTTGAAAATTTTTTTAAAATTGAGTATTATTTTAGAGCTAAATTTCTTTGAATTATTAAAATTAGGTGGATATACTCAAGAAAAATTAGATTTGGAAACAAAAAAACTATATGATAAAGTTTCTAGTTTTAACGATTTTCCTTATCTGCTTTTTCTATTAGATAAACTATCTAATAATGATTTAGAAACCATCAATCAGCTTTTAGCACAAACAATTAACATGTCTAATGAAAACAAAGAACTGGTAATAAAATTATACAATGCTATTCCAAAATTATCTTCAAAGGAAAGAGAAATTCTTAAACTAATATTGTCCTAATTGTAACATTGATTCAAACTCCAGCTTATTATTTTATAAACTGGAGTTTTTTCTTTCCTTTTACAAATTTAATAATATTTCTTCACATTTTTTATAATCTGGGAAATATGTCTCTAACATTTTGAAAAATGCTTTTGTATGATTTTTATGTTTTAAGTGACAATATTGATGTAATACCACATAATCAATTACTTTTCTGCTATACTTAACAATTTCTGGATGAATGGTTATTTTTTTATTTTCACAATTTCCTAGATTTGCCATCTTTTTTATTTCAAATTCTTCTGGTGCAAATCCAAGCATGATTCTAGTTTTTTCCATTGCTCTTTCAATTTCTACTTTCGCAATTTGTTCATACATTTTATCGATAGCTAAATCTAACATTTCTTTATGATTCATTTTTTTATAACGATTAGGAAGTGATATTTTTATGGTAGTATTTTCAACATCTAATTCTGTAATTTTTATATTTTTGTAAATTATTTTTACTTTATAATCAATTCCTAATACTGGAACTGGATGTCTTTCAACACTACAGTTTGTTATTGTTTTCACTTTTAAATTTCTTTTTATTAGATTCATTTTCATCACTCCTATTTTTACTTTTCATCAAATTTTCGTTCTTCGAATTGTTGTTCGTTTTTTTGTTGTGCTTATTTTATCTTCTATTTTATTTTTTGTCAATACCTTTTCTAAAATTTTTTTATATTTTTTATACCTTATTTCTTTCGGTTAAAAATAAGATTATTGAAAGATTGTAACATTTTTGTAATATGATTAAATTTTTATGATATTTAATCTAAATTACTTGTATTTTTCTTTGTCATCGTGTTAAAATACTTATGTATATTTTTGATTAAAAGGAAGTGTATTTTAATATGAAAAGTAAAATTTTTATCGGACTATTTTTAATGATTATTTTAATATCTCATGTTTCGTTTGCTTCTTATAGTACCGTTACCATGAGTGTAGTAGAAGAACCGATTTGTACGATTGGATTAGGACAAAATTCTAAATTTGAGAAAAAATTGATAAGCAAAGATTTAGCGAATAAAGAGGTAACTCTACAATTACAAGTTACCAATGAAGAAATTGCCAATAAACCAACTGGTGAAATTATGTTAGTGTTAGATAATTCTGATAGTATGACTGTTAATATTTCTGAAAATAAAACTAGAAAAGATGCTATTGTTGAATCTGCAAATTCCTTAATTTCTAGCCTTCTAAAAGATAATACTGCTTTAAAAATAGGAGTTGTTAGTTTTTCAAGTAATACTGATTATGATAAAGAAGGAACTATTGAAGATGCCTCTTTAGTTTTACCTCTATCTAATAATGTCGCTACTTTAACAAATGCTATTTCTAATATAGAAATGACAGGAGTTAGAACTGACTTACAATCTGGTCTAGTTTTAGCAAACCAACAATTTTCAAATGAAAAAAATAATAAGTATATGATTGTTTTAACAGATGGTGTTCCTAATATAGCAATTGATTATCAAATTGCCTATTATTCTGATGATGTAATTGAAAAAACAAATCAGCAATTAAAAACTTTAGATGAGCAAGGCATTGAAATAATTACTATGCTAACAGAAATCGAGAATGGTTCTACTGTTCCTAATACTACTAATAAAACTTTCGACCAAATTATAGAAGAAATATTTGGTACACCTACTAATCCAACAGCTGGCAAATTCTATTATACAAAAGATGCTGACATTGAACAAACGATTACAAATGATATATACAATGATTTAGTACCAATTGAAAAAACTTTAAAAGATATTACTGTTGTGGATTATTTTCCAGAAGAAATTGTTAAAAACTTTGCATTTGCTTATGTATCAAAAGCTAATATTGGAAATATCTCTTCTACCATAGATACTACAAATAATTCTATTACTTGGACAATACCTGAATTAGCAAGTGGGCAAACAGCTACTGTTCAATATAAATTGAAACTAAAAGAAAATTTTGATAGTTCTATTATTGATAAAGTACTAAATACTAACCAAAAAGTTGATATTAATTATACAGATGTTGATGATAAAATACAAACTAAAACATCTGATATTTCACCAAAACTTTTATTAGAAGATACACCAGTTGTATTACCAAAAGCAGGAAATATTACTTTTATCGGTCTTGTTATTTTAGCTATTGGATTACTTATTTACACAGCTTTACAATTACTTGTTTTTCATAAAAAAACAAATTAAATTTTAAGAAATGCCAATGAATTTACATCATTGGCATTTTTCTTTCAAATCGTTTTCCCCACTAGTTCCGGGTTTAAATGGGGATAGTTCAAATAACTATCCCCATTTAAACCCGGAACTAGTGGGGAATTTTTTAATTTCTTCTATGATAAAGTATTTAATTCTGATTCAATTTTTAAAAGTCTATTATATTTAGCTACTCTATCAATTCTACAAGGTGCTCCTGTTTTTATCTGCCCACCATTGACACCAACTGCTATATCAGCAATTGTTGTATCATCTGTTTCGCCAGAACGATGTGAAATAACAGTTTTATATCCATTGCTTTTTGCCAAATAGATAGTATCCAATGTTTCTGTTAGCGTTCCAATTTGGTTTGGTTTAATTAAAATAGCATTTGCTATATTTTTTTCGATTCCATTTCTCAATCGCTTTGGATTTGTTACAAATAAGTCATCTCCTACTAATTGTACTTTATCTCCTAACTGATTGGTTAGTTCTTTCCAACTCTCCCAATCTTCCTCTGCTAACCCATCTTCTACTGAAACAATTGGATATTTTTCACATAAATTAACTACATATTGTATCATTTCTTCTTTTGTTTTCATTTGTTTCGTTTTCCAAAAATAATATCCCTCTTTTCCTATTTTTTGTGCTTCATCGTACATTTCTGTACTAGCAATATCTAATGCCAATACAATGTCTTTTCCTGGTTCATATCCAGCTTTTTTAATTGCTTCTAGTATAAGATCTAGTGCTTGTTCTTCATTTTCCAAATTAGGTGCAAATCCACCTTCATCACCAACACCCACTGCATAACCTTTTTCTTTTAACACTTTTTTTAAAGTATGATATACTTCTACTCCTCTTTTTAATCTTTCTTGGAAAGTTATTTCACCAATTGGCATAATCATAAATTCTTGAATACTGATATTATTTTCAGAATGTTTTCCACCATTTAAAATATTCATCATAGGAACTGGTAATTCTTTAGCTTGAATTCCCCCAATATATTGGTATAATTCTATATTTAAAGATTCTGCTGCCGCTTTTGCAACGGCTAACGATACTCCTAATAAACTATTAGCGCCTAAATTAGATTTGTTAGGTGTATCATCTAATTTTACTAATTCTTGATCTATTTTTCTTTGTTCATAAGCATTCATTCCTATTATTTTTTTAGCTATTTTTTTATTAACATTTTCTACTGCTTTTTGAACACCTTTTCCAAAATATCTCCCTTTATCTCCATCTCTTAATTCTACTGCTTCAAAACTTCCTGTTGATGCACCAGATGGCACAGATGCAATTCCTCGAAATCCTCCGTTCAAGCACAACCTCTACTTGTATAGTTGGATTTCCTCTTGAATCTAAAATTTCTAAACCTCTAACATCTACAATTTCTAAAAAATCTCTCATTTCTATACTCTCCCTTCTTCTTTTTCATTTTATCCATTTTTTTCTATTTTATGCAAAAAAGAACAATAGTGGACTGATTGCTATATGACTTTTCTATTATATAAACAAAAAAATGACATACCTAAATTACCAATCCAAAAAGGTTGGAAATTTAGGCATGTCACTTTTTTCTTTTAAATAAAATTTATTTCACTTAACATTGGAACAAAAATTTAAGAGGCTTTTTTGTTCCTTAATTCACTTGCATATTGTAAGCTAACTTCATTTATTTCTCCAGAAGAAATTCTTGCAATTTCTTCAATTACTTCTTTTTCTTGTAATAATCTAATTTGTGTTTTCGTTCTATCTTGATAAATTTCTTTACTAATAAAATAATTGTAATCTGCCATAGCTGCTATATTAGGTAAATGTGAAATACACATAACTTGATGGCGATTGGCAATTCTTTTTAGTTTATTAGCTACTGAATTAGCTGCTTTTCCACTAATTCCTGTATCAATTTCATCAAATACAAGGATTGGCATTTTGTCACTATCTGCTAGAACTTTCTTGATAGCGAGCATCGTTCTTGACATCTCTCCTCCTGATGCTATTTTAGATAATTCTTTTTCTTCTTCTCCTTTGTTAGTTACCATGTAGAAAGTCACACTATCTTTTCCTGTTTTTAAGTATTCGTTTTCTAAATACATAACTTTTACATGGATATTAGCATTTTTCATTTCTAGTTCTTCTAATTCTTGATTGATTTTATCACTTAATTCTTTTGCTTTTTTCTTTCTTGTTTGATGCATCTGGTCTGCTAATACTTTCATTTGTTCTTCTACTTCTTTTTGCTTTTTTCTTAATTTCTCATTATATTCTTCTAAATTTTCTATATGTTCTACTTCTTCTTTACTATTTTCTTTGTACTTTAAGATTTCCTTTATTGTATTCCCATATTTCCTCTTTAGCGTATAGATTAAATCTAATCTTTCTTCTATAAAATCTCTTTCTTCATCACTAAAATCTATATCATTTCGATAGTTATTTACATCTCTTGCTAATTCTTGTAATTCATAATAGATATTTTTAAGATTACTAGAAGCTTCTTCATATTTGCTATCAATGGTCTCAATTTTTTCCATAGCTCGTATTGCCATACTGATACTATCAATGCTATTTTCTGAAATTAAGGTATCTGCTTCTTGTAAATTTTCTGTTATTTTTTCTGCATTTAATATCCTTTTTCTTTTTTCTTCTAAATCCGCTTCTTCCTCTACTTTCAAATTAGCTTCTTCTATTTCTTTAATTTGATATTGTAATAAATCTAATTTCCTTTGTCTTTCTTTTTCATCTCCAAAATTAGCCTTTAATTCTTGTTTGATTTCACAGTATTGTTCATATAGTTCTATATATTTTTGCTTCTTATCTAAAATCCCATCTCCGATAAATCCATCTAAATAATTTAGGTGCATTTTATTTTCTAATAGATTTTGATTGTCATTTTGTCCATGTATTTCAATAAATTCATTCATAAATTCTTTTAGTTCATTAACGGTTACCATTCTTCCATTGATTTTGCATAAGTTTTTACCATTCACACTAATTTCTCTGGAAATAATAATGTTACCATCTATAGCACTTTTATGTTCTGGTTCGTACATACATACTTCTACAAAAGATTGATTTTCTCCTTTTCGTATCATTTCTTTTGAAAATCTTCCCCCAGATATAATTTGTAAAGAATCTATAATTAACGTTTTTCCTGCTCCTGTTTCTCCTGTTAATACATTTAATCCTTGATTAAAGTCAATGGTGATATCTTCTATAATTCCTATGTTTTTGATATGTAATGTTGTTATCATTTTACTGCCTCCTTTTCTCACTAAAAAAATGTTCGCTTTTATTGTATCTCCATTTTTTCAAATTGTCAATACTTTTTACGAACATTTTTTCTTTTATTTCACACAAATTCTTGCCATACTAAATTGGCAAAATCAATTCCTTTACTTGTCAATCGAATCCAATCCCCATCTACTTCTAGTAATCCTTGTTTTACTAATTTATCTATTTCTTTTCGAAACAGAAAAATAGGATTATCCCTATACTTCTCTTTGAATTTTTGAATACTTATCCCCTCTATTTTTCTTAACCCCAATAACATATATTCCTTTTTCTTGTCTTCCAAAGTTTGTTTTTCTTCTATTTTTTTATTGGTAAAATCCCAATTTCCATCTTCTGTAAAAGCTGAATTGGAATAACGAATACCCTTTATATAAGAATGGCTCGTTGCTCCTAATCCCGCATATTCTTTTTGTTCCCAACAATTCCTATTATGTTTTGACTCTTTTCCTTTTTTGGCAAAATTAGATATTTCATAATGCTGATATCCTTCTGATTCCAAAGTGTTTTTCACATACCAATACATCTGTCTTTCCACTTCTTCCTCTGGTAATTTCAATTCTCCTTTGTTGATTAACGATTCTATTTTTGTTCCTTCTTCTACGATTAAAGAATAGATACTTACATGATTTGGCTCTAATTTTTTTATTTCTTTCAGTGTTTGCTTTATATCTTGAATTGTCTGATTTGGCAATCCAATCATTAAATCAATATTAATATTTTCAAAACCTATTTCTTTTACTAATTGATAGGCTTCTAAAAATTCTTGATAACTATGAATTCTTCCTATCTGTTTTAACAATTTATCATTTGTACTTTGTAAACCAATACTAATGCGATTAATTCCTACTTTTTTATATTGTTCTAGCTTTTTCCTAGTAACTGTTCCAGGATTTATTTCTATTGTAATTTCTATTTCTTCAAACTTGGTTTGATTTTTAGTTAATTTAGCTTTTAATTTCTCTACCAACAATTTAATGTACTTTTCATCTATGTACGAAGGCGTTCCTCCTCCTATATAAATAGTAGTAATATTATATTGGTTAAAATCTTGCTGATTCATTTCTTTTATGACTTCTTGTATGTATCCTTCTATTTTTTCACATTGATTGATATAAGAGGTAAAATCACAATAATAACATTTGCTTTTGCAAAATGGAATATGTATATAAATCCCTAATTCTTCTTTTTTCATACAAAACTCCTTGTTTTAAGTATCCCTTTCCCCATTTAAACCCGGAACCAGTGGGGAAACTTATTCTCCTTTTGCTATTTCCATTATTTTCTTTAATCGATAGTTAACTCCCGATTTTCCTACTGGTTCTTTTAATAATTTTCCTAATTCAATGAGCGATATATTTGGATTCTCTAATCGTAAAATGGCTATTTCTTTTAAGTTATCCTCTAATTTTTTAAATTTTCCGTTTTCTTGTAATTTTTTAATCGCTGCAATTTGTTCAATAGAGGCATTAATGGTTTTATTTAAATTGGCTGTTTCACAATTTACTAATCGATTGACTTTTCCTCTCATTTCTTTTTGAATTCTGATGTCTTCAAATTGCATGACAGCTTTATTGGCTCCTATTAATGCTAAAAATTTAGAAATTTCTTCTCCTTCTTTTATATAAATTACTAATGGTAATGTTTTTACGCAAATTCCCAATTGTTGTAATGCTTTTTTCATTTCTTGTAAGTTTTGTTCATTTCCAAAATCAACTTCTAAATGGTATTCTTTTTCTGGATTATTAACAGAACCTGCTCCCATAAAAGCACCTCTAATAATGGCTTTCAAATTTTCTTCTTTTATCTGATTTGGTATGACAAAATAGATTTGTTGGTCTTGTATTGGTATCATATTAATCTCTTTTATTTTTACCGTAATCACAAATGTTTTTCCGTATGATTTCTATTTTATGGTTGATATCTAAATTGGATAAAAGTTTTGAAAATCGATTAATATTATAATCACTTTCTGTCGAAAATCTAATTTCTTTGTGGTCGATTACACTAGTATTTCCAGATATTAAGTAACCAATCAATTCGTTTTTTACAATCTCTTTATTGGATAAACTACTGTTTTTATTTAATTCTTGTTTTATGTCAGAAGAAAAGGACACTTTAATCACCTACCTTTGTAATAATTACTCTATCATTCCCATACAAATCTTTTTTGCAATAAGTATCTACATATTTTTCTTCTTGTTCTATTAATTCAATCACATCTATTTTTTGATCATATCCTATTTCTAAACATAAATATCCTCCATATTTCAAATATTCATCTGCTTGATGAATTATTTTTCGATAAAAGTCTAAACCATCCCATCCACCATCTAAAGCCATAAGTGGTTCTTTTTGTACTTCTTCCTCTAATGTTCTTATGATTTCTCTTTTGATATAAGGTGGATTGGATACTATTATATCATATTTCTCTTTTGGCAATCCTTCTAATAAATCAGAAGTAAGAAATGTAATTTGCTTATCTACTTCATTATTTTTTGCATTTTTTTCTGCTATTTCTAAAGCTTTCTTACTTATATCACTTGCTGTAATTTGGCTATCTTTTATATATTTAGCAAGTGATATAGCAATTGCCCCACTTCCAGTACATAAATCTAGAATTTTTTTTGCATTTATTTGGTTGGCTATCTGTATTACTTCTTCTACTAGATTTTCTGTATCTGGTCTTGGTATTAATACATCTTGATTGACATAGAAATTCATTTTCATAAATTCTTGTTGGTGTGTAATATGTTGCAAAGGAATTCCTTTTCCTATTTTTTCTACGTTTTTAAAGTATTTTTCTTCTTGCTCTTGTGTTATTTTTTTCTCATCATATACCATAATATATTGTCTTGTTTGCCCTAATATAAATTGCATTAATAACCTAGCTTTTAACTTTGGACTATCAATATTTTGCATTTTTAATTTTATGGTCGCTTTTCTTATAGCTTCTCTAATTGTCATATTCACACCTTCTTTCTCTATTCATTTCGCTTTTATCATATCATAAAGCTATCTAATTTACAATCAATTTTAATCCAAAAACGCCTTCGATACTACCGAAAGCGTTTTGGACTAGAAATGCATTTTTTTATTTTTAATTTTACAACAATTTTTTATTAACCAAAAATGTTCTGTCATATATTCATGATAAGACATACTCCTTCCACAATATTGACATTCAAACTTTTTATCAAATATTTGCATCAAATTATTTTCTTCAAGTTCTATACCATTTTCTTCAAAAAATTTTCGGTTTTCTTCCATTTTTTTCTTAAGATTTTTCTGGATTTCTCTCTCTTCTTTCTCAATTTCAAGAATCCTTTTAGCAATCCTTTGTAACTCCAAATCCTCTTGTTGACTTGCTTTCTCTACAATTTCTTTATGCCGTATCAAATCACACCATAGAAAATCTTTATCTTTCAACATATCTGATTTTAAAAGTCCTCCATTTTGGTTTAAGAACCTTTTTATTAATTTTTTATATTCACCTTTTTTCTTTTCCAAATTTTCTTTTTCTTTTTTCAAATATCTTATCTGTTCTTCTCTTAACTCTCTAATCTCTTCGAAAGCCTGTTGTTCCATTGTCTTTTTTAATTATAACATATTTGTAGCAAAAGTCAATTTTATGTAAAATCAATGAGATTTATAAAATAGATTCATAAATTGACATCTTTTTCATGTTCTAGTATACTAGATTTATCATAAATTATAAAAGGGGGGAATTTAACATGGAAGAAAACAAAACAGAAGAAATAAAAAAAGTTGGCGGTAAATCAATTGCCTCTTTTGTACTAGGTCTTGTTGGAATCATCGCTTGGCTTATTCCTTTATTTGGTTATCCAGTTACTATTGTAGGACTTTCTTTGGGATGTATTGCCAGAAAAGATGAAAAAAATACCTATTCACTTGTTGGGATTATATTATGCATTATTACACTTGTTTTAACACTTATCAATTCTATTATGGGTGTACTTATGGTTTATAGCTTATATTATTGATTTAATTACGAAAAGTCACTTAAGGTAAACCTTAAGTGACTTTTCGTTTAATAGTTTTCAATGGCAGAACCATTACTTACTTTTTTTGCTTGAAGTGGTATTACATAAGTTGCACTTTTTTCTAAATCTTCATAAAAAATATCCTCTTCAATTGAATATACTTTTTTCTTGTTTCTTTGCTTTGTAAATGCCTTGAAATCAATTATATTTTTACTCTTATTTTCTTGTTTTTCTTCTTGCTTTTTCTCTTTTTCCTCTTTTATACTTTCTTCTTTGTCTTGTTCACTCATTCTAATTCTATTAGATAATTCTAAATAACTATCTTTTAGATTATTAAGTATATCGTTGATTTGAGCAATTTGTTCACTATAATCAATTTTAGTCATTTCTTCTTGTAATAATTTTTGTGTATTTTCTTGCATTTGTGTTATTTTTTCGTTTAGTAACACTTGCATTTCTTGTTCACTATTTTTTCCTTCTTGAATGGTATCTAATAGCTTATCATGACTATTCTTTACCACTTCTTTCGTAATATTTTCTACTTGCTCTTTCGTTAATTTTTCTTGTTTTACAATTTCTTCTATTTGTTCTCTTGTCAGTTTTTCTTTATTTACTATCTCTTCTATTTCTTTTTTAGTCAATTTCTCTTTGTTTATAATTTCTTCTACTTGTTCCTTGGTTAGTTTTTCTTGTTCTATCTTTTCTAAAAGAGTATCCACATAGGTTGTATCTTTGATGTCTTCTGCTAGTTTGTTATAATTTTCTTTTACCTCTTCTATTATCTCTTTTATCATTTCATTTGTATTGGATGTTGTGTCTTTCATGTTTTCTGTCAATTGGCTATATTTTTCTTTCACCTCTTCTACTACTTCTCTTATCATTTCATCTGTATTAGATTTGGTTTCCTCTAATTGACTATATACTTTTTCAATTTTTTCTGTATAATCTACTTCAGCAATTGCTTGCTTTATGATTTCTTCTACTTGTTCTTTCTTTAATTTATCTTCTTCAATACTTTCTAGTATTGCTTGATATTGATTGGAAATTTTATTCAATTTTTCTATATAATTATTATCTCTATTTTGTTCCTGCAATTCTTCTAACTTGACATCAACAAAATTCTCTATCTTGTCATAATTATCTTCATCGGTCATTACTTCTAAATTTTCTCTTGTTTCTTCGATTTCTTCTGTCATAATAGCTGTTTCTTTTTCTCTCAATTTTAGAAGTGCCTCTTGAATAATGCTTTCTACTGAAACGATTTCTCTTACTTTCATCTCTTCTATGTCTTTTGTATCAGCATGTCCATAATAATATCCTTTGCTATATGTTTTTCCTGCTACTTTCTTTTTATTTAAAATAGCACCAATGATTTCACCATTTACCATTTGAATTGATTTTTTTACTTCATTAAAGTCATTCATTTTTGTTTTCTCGCTATTCGCTACTAATATTGTAGAATCTGTAATTCTAGATAAAATAATACTATCTGTTACTAATTTACAAGGTGGTGCATCTATAATAATAACATCATAAACATCTTTTAATAAATCTAATAATTGCTTCATTTCTTCTGATTCAATTAATTCCGATGGATTTGGTGGTATCGTTCCATTTGTTAAAATATGTAAGTTTGGTATTTTAGTCTCTTTTATATATTTTTCTCCTAACTTGATATCTTCTTTTCTGTTTCCTACCATATCATATAGGTAGTTAGAAAGACCTTCGCTATTCGCTACTTTAAATATCTTATAAGCTCTACCTTTTCTCATATCACCATCAATTAATAAGACTTTTTTATCTGTTTCTGCAAAAGCGGTCGCTATATTAGCAGAAACCCAGCTTTTTCCTTCTCTAGGTGTACAACTTGTAATTAAAATCGTTTTGGCATTTTTGGCAGAATTCATATATAAGATATTGGTTCTTATGGTATTAATACATTCTGTAATGTAAGATTTTGCATTATCTCTATTCACAATTTCTTGTTTTTTATCTGGATTTATTGGAATGCTTCCTAATGAGTTTAACTGAATATATTTTTCAATTTCTTCTTCTTTTTTTATGGTATTATCAAATACATAGAAAATAACCATACTAATAAATGATGTAGCCATTCCCATTGCTAAAAACATAATCATATCTTTTACATGATTAACATTATATGGTTCTTCTGGCAATTGTGCTTCATCTACTATTCCAATATTATTTAAATGATAAATTTCTTTTATTTCTTGTAAAAAGACTTCATCAAATTCTTTTGCTATCTCCATTGCTTTTTGTGGATCAGTACTGGTTACTGCTACTTGTATTAAATAAGTATCTTTCATGACTGTAATTTGCATATCTTTTAGTAGTTCTTCTTCTGTCATATCTAATGCTAAATTATAAATCACTTGTTTTGCTATTTTTGAATTTTCTCCTATACTACGATAGGTTTCTATTAATCCTGAATTTACTGTTAAATCTGCATTTACAGTTAAATCTGAAGTCATGATTACTTTTCCTTCTGCTGTACTATTTGGTATTAATAATAAAGTTGAGGTTGCTTTGTATTTCGGTACTACATAATGATAGGAATACACATATCCTAACAATGTAAAAATTATTAAAATAAATAGGATTACTAGTTTTTTACTTTTTACAATATCTAATATTCTTGTTATTTCAATATTTTTATTCTTTCCCATATTTTTACCCCCTATCCTATATTATACCTCATTTTCCAAATTATTGCAACTGCTTATGTTGATTTTCTAGTTTGGGGATATTTTAATGTGAAATAACCTCATCCATAACTTTTGCTAAATACTTCATACTTGTTAAACATTGCTCTAATGTATTACCAGTAGCTCCTACTTCAATAATACTAGCATATTTAGCAGTATGTTGATTATATCTTGACTTGGTTAGTGTGATTGGTTTGAATAATCCAGGATACATTTCTTCTGCTTTTTCTTGCACTTTAATAGCAAATTTTAAGTTTTGATTCCAATTAGGATGCCATAAGCCTCCATTATTAGTTCCAATTACAAACATAATTTGTGCTGCCACATCACTTTCTCCTATTTTTACCGTTGGAGCATAATCACTTCTACTTCCAATAGCATCTCGATGTACATCTATTACAATATCAGAAGGAGTTGTTTGCAAAATATTCTCAACCGTTGCTAACGAACGAGTATAAGATCCATTATATGCTGGATAATCATGATAAGAGGTATCATGCACAACATTATAATTATATTGTTTTAATTGATTCTCTAATTCTGTACCAACTCTTGTAACAGTAAAATTTAAATCAGTTGTTCGGAAATTTCCAGTTGCTGTGTATGGATAAGCTTCACTTGAAGTGTAACTTTCACAGCTATGTGTATGAAATAGTACAATATTTTTGTTCTCAATTGTAATGTCCGGTTGTAACATTTCATTGGTTAGTTCATATTCTGTTTCATTTTTTATCTTGACTTTCTCATATTGAACATTAAAGCTTTCTGTTATAGGATTTTCTGTAATCACCTGAGTTTCTAAACCTATTTTTGCTACTTCTGCTTTATTATCATCATCGTTTGATTCTGTTGTTTCTTCTTTTGCTACCACTTCCTTTTTTTCTATGTTTTCCATTCCTTTTATAGAACTAATTTGTGTATTTAGAATTCCTTGTAAAAATTTATCTTCTGTTATTTCCTCTCCTTCCATTGCTATCATCTTATATTCTTCATTTATGCTTGATATGGTAGGCACTGTATGTTCTAAACATTCTAACATACTATTTTCAGGTATCAACGTTTCTACTATTTTCTTTTCTTTTATATGATTTGGAAAATATTTACTAATAGCAATTATTACTACTATAGTAACTAAAACACCTATCACATATTTCCTAATGTCTTTCATTTTTAGTACAGTAACATTAAACATATCCTTCTCCTTGTCCTTGTCCTAAATTTTCCTATATATATGTATATTCTATTATGCATATATTTATGACAAAGATGGATATTTATCGTTTTTCTTTATTCAACAAAAAGAAGAATATAACACCCTATCTTCTTTAGGCATTATATTCTTCTCTTTTTATAGAAAACTTATACTTTCCTCCAAAACCAATCTAAACTATTATCTATGCTCTTCTTTCCTTCTGCTTTTGCTTCTATATCATCTACCCATAAATAAGCAAAGAATGTGATTAAAACAAATACAAAATCAATTACTATACATCTCGATAATGTTGTTAATAGGTATCTAAATTCTTCTGACAAAGTTGCCATTTGTGCTACATGTATAATTAAAATGATTAAATAAGCAAATAATACAATAGCTCCAATATAACTCTTTTTTATTTCTTGTGCTAAAAATATTAGTAAGACTGTAGCTGCTAACATTAATAATAAGGTTAGCGGATTTGATATATCAAAAATAAACATTTCCAACCCTCCATTTTCTTTTGTTTATCTATTTTTATGTTATCATTATTTTCTTATATTATCAATCTTTTTTTTATTACTTTCTTATTACATTCTTGTTACAAAATAGTAATTTCTATTTTTCTATTAAAGTTTATTATATTTTTATGAGATAACAATTCAGGGGGACCGACAAATTATAGACTGTAAACCAAATTTTATAAAAATTTGGTTTACAGTCTGTTATGCAGTTGGGAGTTATCGAATAAAAATCATAATAAACTTTTTAAATATATAAAATTTTATTTCAATTTTTCTTCTAACAAATCAGCTATTTCTCTAGCTTTTTGGCTAATATATTCTTGATTTTCTCCTTCTATCATAACTCTTACTAATGGCTCTGTCCCAGAAGGTCTAATTAAAACTCTACCTTTTCCTGCAAATTCTCTTTCCAATTCTTCAATTGCTTCTTTTATTGTATTATCTTTATCATAATCATATTTTTTATTCGTATTGACTTTTGCATTCACTAACACTTGTGGATATATCCTTACCATATCACCTAATTGAGATGCTTTTTTCTTGCTTTCTAGCATAGCTTTGATTAGCATCAATGAAGTTAAAATACCATCTCCTGTTGGATTATAATCTAACAAGATAACATGACCTGATTGTTCTCCCCCTAAATTATATCCTTGTTTTAGCATTTCTTCTAAAACATAGCGATCTCCCACTTTTGTTTGTATTAATTCCATTCCATTTTCTTTAGCATATTGATTCAATCCTAAATTACTCATAACAGTAGCAACAATAGTATCTTTGTTTAATTTACCTTTTTGTTTTAAATTATTTGAAATAATGGCTAACAGTTTATCTCCATCAATTTCATTTCCTTTTTCATCAATAGCCAAACATCTATCTCCATCTCCATCGTAAGCTACTCCTAGACTTAATTGATTGTCCAAAACAAACTTTTTAAGTCCTTCTAAATGGGTAGAACCACAGTTTTCGTTAATATTAATCCCATCTGGTTCATGATTAATAATTTTATAAGGAATTCCCAAAGCTTTAAATACTCTTTCTGCAACAACTGATGTAGCACCATTGGCTGTATCTAATCCTACTATAAAATCACTTGTTATATGTTTCTCAATTACTTCATCAAATTGCTTTCGAATGAAATATACATATTCATCTATTAAATCTAAACAATATTCTGAAACACCAATTTTATCATTAACAGCTGTTAAGTCATCTATTTTTCCAGAATCCATCACTTCTTCAATTTCTTCTTCTAATGTATCTGGAATTTTCATTCCTTTGTTACTAAAATATTTGATTCCATTAAATTCATAAGTATTGTGTGAAGCAGAGATTACTACACTAGCATCTGCATTTAGCTTTCTTGTTAAATAAGCAACTGCTGGCGTTGGTATCACTCCTAATAATTTCACATTAGCTCCATAACTTAAAAAACCAGCTACCATAGCACTTTCAATTAAAGTTCCTGAAATACGAGTATCTCTTCCTATTAATATGGTTGGTACATGATTGGTATGTTTGGATAAGACATAAGCTCCTGCTTTTGCTACCTTATATACCAATTGTGGTGTTAATTCTGTATTCGCAATTCTTCTTATCCCATCTGTTCCAAAATATTTTCTCATCATTCTACTTCCTTTCATTTAGTAAGTTTCATCACTATCTTTTCTTTTAGCGTTAATTCTATCTTATTCGGTTCTTCTATTTCTATTCTTTTATTTTGTAAAGCTAATTTCGGATTGGTGGTAGTCAATTCTTTCAATTTTGCTGCTCCTATCATTCCTCTTAACTTTCTTAATATCTCTGGCATTCTACGATAAATCGTATTGGCTCTATGTACATCACTTCCTAAAAAGTGTACCATATCGTTCTCTAATAGTTTTCTAACAATGATTTCTGCCTTTTTTCCATAATATCCAATAATACTACCATAATTACATTGCAGTAAGACCCCTTTTTCTACTAATTCACTGATTAATTCTGGTTCTTGTTGCATAAAAGTATATCTTTCTGGATGTGCTAATACTGGAATCAACTTATATTGTAGCATTTCATAAATAACACTATATAAATTCATAGGTTCTATATTAAGTGGCATTTCAAAAAGGACATAATCTGTATCATTAATAGTAGATGCTTTTCCCTCCTTTATTAACGAAACAATATTATCTGATAAATAAATTTCATTTCCTAAATATAATCCGCATTTCCACTTCTTCTTCTTGCAATTTTTCATAGATTACATTAATCCACATTTCTCTCTCTGGTGTGTTAGTTTCATAATATCCTTCCATATAATGAGAAGTTGAAATGATTGCTTCAAATCCCACTTTTTCTGCTTCTTCTACTAAACGAATTGTTTCTTCAATACTTCTTGCACCATCATCAATATTTGGTAATACATGTGTATGAAAGTCAATCATTTTTTTCTCCTTCTTCTTCCATTTTTTTAGCTTTACTTTGTTCTAAATACTCATTCATCTTTTTCAATATATCTTCTGTCCTATTTCTCTTCATTTCTTCTGATTTTGTATTTTCTGCATCTACTTTCGCTTCTTTTTCCTTATCTTCTGTTTCTTTTTTTATTGTTTTCTCCTTATCTTTCGTTTTTTCTATTTTGGTGGATTTCTCTACATTTTCTTTCTTTTTCATTTTTGTTTTTGTTTTTGTTGCTTTTTTTACTTTTTCTGTTTTAGTTTTCGTTGGTTGTTCTGTCTTTTCCTCTTTTTCTGTTTTAGTTTTCGTTGGTTGTTCTGTCTCTTCCTTTTTTTCTGTTTTGCCTTTCGTTGGTTGTTCCATATCTTTTGCTTCTTCTTTTTTCGTTTCAGCTACTTTCTTTTTATTTTTCATCTTTTCTGTTTTGGTCTTTGTTTCTTTTTTTGCTTTTCCTCTTTTTGCCTTCGTTTCTGGTTTTATGTTTTCTTCTTTTCCTGTTTCCATTTCAATTGCTTTTTCATTCATTTCTTTTGATGTTGTTTCTATGTCTTCTGTTTTTTCTATCTCTAAATCTTTTGTTCTATCAATGATTGGCTTTGTGGTTGTTACTTCAGTAGTTTCTTGACCTTTTGATTTCTGTTCTTCCTTTTCTGAATCTGAACTTTCACCATAATAATAATATCTCTTCTGATATTTCTTACCAGAAATCGGCAATTTATTTACTACTACACCAGTTAAATTTCCACCTACATTTTGTATACTTTTGATAACTCTTTCTAATGCATCCTTTTTCGTTACTTTATGGGCTGTCACAACAACTGTAGAATCTACAATTCTTGATAAAATCACAGCATCTGTTACTAATTCACAAGGTGTGCCATCAATGATAACAATATCAAAGGCTGTTTTAAATTTTTCTAATAATTTTATCATTTTAGGTGAAACTAATAATTCAGAAGGATTGGGTGGTATCGTTCCCGCTGGCATTAAATATAAATTTGGTACTTCTGTTTTTCGAACACAATCTACAATTTCATCTGATATGTTTTCTTTTTTACTAATTCCTACTTGTGACAAATAATTCGATAACCCTGGTGTTGGTGGAATATCAAATATATTATATTGCCTTCCTTTTCTCATATCAGCATCTACTAATACTACCTTCTTACCTGTCTGTGCAAAAGCAACTGCTAAATTAGAGGCAATCCAGCTCTTCCCTTCTCCTGGTAGTGTAGAAGTAATTAATAAAGTTTTAGTTTTTTTATTTGTATTGATAAATTGTATATTGGTTCTTAATGTTCTAAAAATCTCTGAAATAGGAGATTTTGGATCTTTATGAGCCACTACTTCTTTTTTCATTATCTCTTGTATTTCCTTTCATCACTTAATTTTTCTATCATTGGTATGGAAGATAATACTGGTACATTGAAATTCTTTTCAATATCTTCTGCTGTTTTTATTGTAGTATCTATCATGTTAGCTACTATAACATAAATTACTGCTATTACAATTCCGATTCCTGTAAATAGGATAGCACTTTTTAAATAATTAATATTAGATGGTTGTGATGTTATTTCAGCATGATCCACAATTTGAACATTATTAATATTATAAATTTCTTTTACTTTTTCTGTAAATACTTTGGCAATTTCATTGGCAATTTTAGCAGCTGTTTGTGCCTCTTCATTTTCTACTACAATTTCAATTAATTCTGTATTTTTAACGGAACTAACTTTTACTTGTTTTCTTAAAGTTTCTTCTTCTATTGGTACTTCTAAATTATAAATCACTTCTCTTAATATGTTTTTACTTTTTACTAATTCACTATAAGTTGATACTAATTTTGAATTTATGGTAATATCTGTTGCTGTTATGGTTGTATTTGCTGTTGTTTCTGCATCTTCTGATGTGGCTAATACAAGTGTTGTAGATGAACTATACATTGGTACTGTAAATTCTGATGTATATATAATTCCTCCTATCATAAATAATAGAATAATTACTATAATTTCTATTTTCTTATTCCAAAACATCTGAAACATTTCTTTTAAGTCAATTTCTTCCATATCTATAGTTTCCTTTCCCTTTTTCATTCGTTTTTTCATTATATAGTATACACTTAAGTTTTATTTTTTGCAATATTTATCTTATTTATTTTTATACTGGCTAATTTATCTATGTTTTATGTTTTTTCTAATTTATATTTGCCATTTTGTTTTTCCATTTTATGTTTGCTATTTCATAATCTATTTTTTTGTGTTCTACTTCATGTCTTTGTATATATTCTTCTAAAAACTCATTTGTTTTGTCTATTTTGTTGTTTAATTCATTTTTAAATTCTTTTAGTTCTTTTCTTGTTTCCATTTGGTGTTCCAAAATATGTGGTAAATTAACATCTTTTATGATATGAATTTCACCTTTCATTTCATCCAATGTTTTTTCTATGCTAGTTTTGAATTCTTGGTTGTCTTTTTGCATACTCATCATTTGTTTTTTCAATTCTTTCTTATCTTTCTGCATCTGCATTTGTAATTCTTCCTTATCTTTTTTGAGATTCGTATAAAGTTCTTCTATTGTCATAAGTTTTTCTCCTTCCTTTTAATGGATTATTTATATCTATTTACTATCATACTTCTTTGCTTTATAAAAATATTGGAAATAAAATAAATTATGATATAAATTGTTTGGAATAAAAATCGCAAATTAGAATAAAATTTTTATCTATCCTTCCTAACAAAAAACATAGATAAATTATGTTTGTATTTTAACATATTTATCCATGTTTTTCAACTAATTTATTGTTTTTATTCTTTATTTTTTGCTTGATTTTCAATATCATTAAAACTACCAATATTCCAAATAAAATTCCCATAGAATCTAACATAACATCTGTTATTTGAGAAGCTCTTCCTGGTACAAATATTTGATGTATTTCATCTGAAATGGCATACAAAACACCAATACTTAAACTTACTAAAATTCTTTTTCTTTGTGTTAACGCATAGGTGCTTACAAAAGCCATTAATAAAAAACCAAGCGAAGTATAAATAGAAAAATGTGCTATTTTACGTATTACCTTCTCTGTTCTTCCTACACTTTCTTCTTTCTCTTCGATTGCTTTTTCTGTTTTTTGTTCCACCATTCTTGCAATTTTACTACTTATATTCCCTGATTCTTCAGAATTTTGATTAGAAAACATAAATATGATTGAAAAATTGGCTAACAAGAGAAACAGAAGCACTATTCTTATCGTATTTACTTTCATTTTTCGCCTCCCTCTTCATTACTTTTATTTTCTTTTTATCATTTTTACAAATAATTCCTTATAATATTTAAATTGCTCTGTTTTATAGAATAATACTGTATGAATGGTATTCGGAATAATACCTACCAAAATGATGTTCATAACAATTTGTAAAATAGGATTATTCATGTGTATATAAGAAATAGCAAAATAAGTAATGACTACTGATAAAATAGTTCCCATTATATAAGGAATGTAATCTTTTATATATTGTAAATACGTTCTTTCAAACAAGGGTTTATATACAAATTTCGGATAACCATAAAAGAATAAGACAAATGTACTAATAATCGTTCCTATGAACACCCCTATTAATCCAAATATTTTTATAAAAACAATAGATGCCACAATATTAACAATGGATTCTAATACAGCTACATATCTGTCTTCATAGAAAATTCCTGCCGCTTCTTTAAAGGTATTACATGTTTTTCTCATTCCTTGAAAATAGAAATTGATTACTAATGCAATTAAAACACCAAAAGATAATAGATATTCGCTTCCTATCCATACTTTAATAAATGGTTCCATGACACACAACAATCCTGTGCAAGCAAAAGCATATATCCATGAGTTAAAAAACAAAATATTTTTATAGATAAAGTAAGATTTCTTTCTATCATTTTCTACTAATAAATTTCCAACACTAGCTGTAATGGAATTAAATACTTGCGAAAACAAATTATTTAAAGTTGCTATTATTAGATTATAGTTCGAATACAATCCTACTGTTACTATGCCTAAAAAAGAAGAAATAAGAATATTATCAGTTCCTAACACAATAAAACTACCAATTTTGTGATAGATTAATCCTTTTACTTTTGTAAAAATACTTTTTCTTAACTTTCTATCTAATGGCTCTATTTGTTTGTCTTTAATATAAGGATACATATAATTAGCAATTAAAGTAATCACAACATTTTCTAATATGCGACATATTATTTTTATCCATAAATAGGCAATATAATTTTTAGTTAGCACTAATATAGCTAATTGTGTAACATTCATTACAATTAAATAGCCTATGTGTATTATATTTATAACATAAGTTTTTTGGTTTGCATAAAGAATAGATCTTTTATAAGTCAACAAATAGGATGCTACAATATCAATTAAAAATAATAGATAAATGTAGATAATATTTTCTGGAATACTAACTTCTCCTACTATGAAATGTAAAAATGGAATTAGCAATAATCCTAGAATGGCAATGATAAAACCAATTACTCTATAACCTACTTTGTAGAATAACATTAAGGATTTTATCTTGCTTTTGTTATCTTCTGCAATTGGTTGATACAAATGATAAATAATAGCAGAACCTAATCCTAATTCTATGATACCTAACATAGAAAGGATATTGGTAAATAAGCCATTAATTCCTAAATATTCTGTTCCTAAAGTTTGTAAAAAGATTCTTTGTGCCACAAACCCTATTAGCACAATTACTAAATTCATAACTGTTGCTACTACTACATTTTTGATTGAGTTGGTTGAACGCATTTTATCTCCTCATTAATTTTTTTATTTGTATATTTAACATTCTTTGTTGTGCATAAACTTTTCAAAAATATTTTTTAACATATCTTGATAGTAACTAAATTCCCTTGTTTTTGCAAATATACAAATGTATAAAATATTAGGAATTAATATACAAATAATTATCTTTCCCAATAAACCTCCTATTGTTTGTATCTGTATCAAGAAATTTGAAACACTATAAGTAATAAGTCCTACTATAATAAATATAACTGTGTATACAAAAAATTTCAGAAAATATTTTGATACCTTTTCTTTCAAACCGTATTTATATAGAATATATGGTTCTATCCATAAGCAAGTAGTAACAGAACTTATAAAAGTTCCTAAAAACACGCCAAATGTATCAAATATTTTAACCAATACAATAGAAGCTATTATATTGATAATAGATTCAAAAATTGCTTTATATCTATCTTGCCAATACAGTCCTAATGCATCTCTATAAGTAAGAACTGTATTTCTCATCCCTGTTAAATAGAAATTAATTACAATGATTGTTATAATCTCCCAACTAAACAAATAATTTTCTCCTACCCATAATTTAATAAAATGATTTAATAAAATATATAGGCATATTGAAGAAACACTATAAATCCAAAAATTAACAAAAAATACTTTGTCAAATACTTCCTTTAATTTTTTCTTACTTCCTGTTACATTTAAATTTCCAACACTTGCTGTTATAGAATTAAATACTTGCATTAAAACCGTATTTACAGCATTAATAATTAAATAATAATTGGAGTAAATAGCAACTTGTGTTAGTCCAACAAATTTAGATAAAATTATGTTGTCTGTTGATTTTACTACTACTCCTCCTATTTTATGTATTGTCATAGCAGTCATGTTTTTAGAAATTTCTTTTCTTGTTTTCTTTTCTACTTTTTCCTTTTTGTTATTTTTTAAGAAAGGATATAATTTATGTGTCTTTTTTGATATTGCTATATTTTCTATTACCGTAAATAGAATTTGCAATACTAAAAATAGTATATAATTTTTCGTAATTATTAATATAATAATTTGACAAATATTTAAAATCACATAAAATAAATAACGATAAAAAGTTGCTACATATTTCTTTTGATCTGCAATAATCAAAGATCTTTTATAAGCATAAAAATAAGAAAATCCTGAATTTAATACAAATAAAATATAAATAGCATTAGTATTGTTTATATTAGGCATTTCATTTATAAATAGTGGTAATAAAGGCATTATCAGAATACCTATTACAATGATTAATCCTCCGACTATATTATAGGAATTTTTGTATAAGTTCATTAATGCACTTATTTTCTTTTCATCTTTTTCTGCTAATGGTTTGTATAAACTAAATGTCATAGCTGGTCCAATTCCCAGTTCCACTAAACTTAAGATAGATAATATATTAGTAAATAACCCATCAATTCCTAAATATTCTTGTGACAAAAATCTAATAAATATAAATCTAGTAATTAAGCTTACGACAATTCCAATCGCTTGCCCTACAAATGCATAGATTAAATTTTTAATAGAATTTTCTGTTCTCATTTATTCTCTCCTGTTACTCAATATTAAATATGGTAGTATAAGTATAAAAATTGTTATGTGCTAAAAATACAATAGAGAAAATTAACCACATTATCATAATTAAAAAATATACTAAATAATTCTTTTTATATCTTTCAATTCCTTTTTCTTCTATCTGTATCTTTAATAAATCTGGTATAACAAATATTAGAAATTGGTCTATATATAAAGACATTCTATAAATAGGGAAATTATCAATTCCTAATACTTTTATTGGAATTGACAATATTAAAGCCGATAAAATTATTTTATTTTGTGGATTATTTTTAATTAGCTTTTCTTTCTTCCTTAATAACATATATAATAAAATTGTGTTAAATATAAAATAGCCAATTGCCCCTATTATTACAATAAAATAATCTTTATTAATTTCTGTTAAATAAATCGCATATCTACTAAAAATAGAAATACTTAATAAACTTTTATAGGTAACTAATAGCAACATAGACACGATAACACTAATAAACAATTTTCTATTTGTCGGTTTTATAAAATGCGCTATCATAAAAATTAGAATTGGTATAATGGCAGATATATGAAAAATCATCATAATAGTTGTCATAATGATAATCTTAAAATATTTTTTCTCAACAATATTTTTAAATCCTTCTAACAATATTGTCATAGATATTACTTGTTTTAATATATTTAAGGACACTAAATGAAATCCTAAAGAAAAATACAAAAACAAGGATTCTAAAAAATTAGTAGTATATTTTTTTATGGCATTAACAGTAGTTGGATAAATCATAATAGCTACTACTGTAAAAATAGCAAATTCGTTGATAATATATTTTTTAGTAAGAAACATAAGTAATGTAAAAGCAAATTGTATATCTGAAGTCACAACTTCTTCTACCGAAGAAAAATAATTTTCAATATTATTGTATTGTTTATAATAAGTATCATAATCAGAACCTACATTATATCTAATAGCAGCATAAAGAATAAGAGACACTATAATTAATAATCTTGCTACTCTTTTATTTTTTATCATTTTATATAACAATAAATTACATGCAATAAATATAATATACCCTATAATATAGAATATTAGTTCTAAAATCATAGCTTTTAACATTTGTATTTTTCTCCTTCGATTTCTTCAATTTTCTTTAGAATTCTTTCACAATTATGATTATCTTTAAATGTAAAAGTTTGGTTAATCCTATTTATATATTGTTCAGAATTATTGAATTTATTATCTTCACATTTTTCAATTTCCTTCACAACATCTCTTGCTTGGAATACAATAGGTCCAAAACCATTGTTTTGATAATTAAAATAACCTTCTTGATAATGTTGCTTTCTTATTTTTTCATAATCAAATTGAAAATAAATAATTGGTTTGCACAAATAGGCAAAATCAAAAGCAACACTAGAATAATCTGTAATTAATAAATTACTCTCTTTTAATAATTGATCTACTTTGTAATCATTCGCCATTAAAATTTTAATATTTTTGAATTTTTGAAAATAACAACTATATTTTTGAAAATTACTATGTAGATAAAATAAAATAGTATATTGGGAATTATATTTTTCTTGGATTCTCTTCATTAAGTCTATATAATTTTTATAGAATTCTGTAGTTTCAAAATTATTAGTAACCCATCTTCTCCAAGTTGGCATAATTAATATTTTTACTTTATTATGATTGCTTAAATTTACTAAATGGTCATATCTAGCAAGACCTGTTAACTGAACTACTCCTTTAGGATGACCATAATGATGGGCTATATATTCATATTCTGGTTTAGTCGATGTAATAAAAAGATCTGGTTTATAATTCAAATAGGTTAATTCCTCTATATAATCTTTGATAATACCATGTTGTAAAAATACTTGTTTTGCTTTTAATATTTTATACTTTTGTAATATTTTCTCTAATAAATAACTTGGACAAGTAGTTCCTTCAAAACAAGTTATTAATATACTAGCTTTTAAATAGTATCTATAATGTTTTAAGCTTCCATATTGTATCACATTATCTTTATATTTAATACCTTTATAATCACTTGACTTTTTGTTAATCAAATAATAAACTTCATGATTGGTATTTTCTTTGCAATAATGATAAAAGGCTATTCCATTATCTCTTGCCATGTTTCTTTGTTCAGCTATCAACCAAATTTTTTTCCTTTTTTTTTCGAAAAACAAATTGATAATATTTGCTATTATCATCATGATAGAAGCCCAAATAAATTTCAATACTTTTTTTACTTTTTTCATGATTATCCTTCTTATCTATTTCTAATTCTTTCTACTTTATCTAAAACTCCAAACATAATATGCAAACTTTTTGTTTTCTCTTTATTTAAAAAATAATAAATTATTTTACAAATCAAATTAAATTTGTTAGTATCTATCTGATACCCATTTATTAAATCATTCACATTTTTTTTTAAGTTCTTTACGTTTTGTCTTTCTTCTTGTATATCTACTTTTTTTAGAAAAATATATTTTGTAGATTTTATATACATGGATACTAAATATCGAATACTATCCTCTTGATATTTTTCTAAAGATTTATATTTTTGTATTATTTTTATGGTATAATCTAATCTTACTTTTATATTATACCATCTTTTTTCAATATCTTGGTAAGATTTTGTTAATCCAGCATTGTTTTGATAATAATATAAAGTTACTAAATCTGATGTGACTATAACATTGCTATTTTTTATGATTTCCAATAAAAAAATAAAGTCCTCCATAATTGTCATATCTTCTTTAAATCTTATATTATTTTTTATGATAATATCTTTTTTTAATAAGAAAACTCCTGAACAAAATCCATGTATTTGATCTAATAAAAATTTTTGTATTAACTCTACTTTCCTATTTTGTGCAAAAGCTATATTTTCAATCTTTTCATTTCCCTTAACAATTTTACCATTATAATCAAATCTATATGTTGTTCTGATAGCATCTCCATTATTCTTTTTCAATAAATTTAACATTTTGTTTATCGCATCTTCCGTTATAGTATCATCTGAATCTACAAAAAAAATGTACTTTCCTTTACTATGTTGTATTCCTATATTCTTACATATTGCGGTTCCTTTATTTTCTTTTTTATTAAGAATAGTCATATTTTTTTGTTTCATACTAATCTCTTCTAATATTTCTTTTGTTTTGTCTGTTGAACCATCATTAATGACAATTATTTCTATCTCTTTGTAAGTTTGCTTATTGATAGATTCAATACATTTTTCTATATATTTTTCTCCATTATATACAGGAACAATTATACTCACAAGTTCTTTTTTCATTTTTTCTCCTATTTATTAAAAATCTCTTCTATTTGTTTAACTGATTCTGATAAATTTTGAACAAATGCAGGTTGAATCATAATTTTATTTTTATAAGTTTCATATAATTGTTTATTGGTTATCATTTCATAAATTCCTTTATATAAAGCTTCTTCATTGTTCTCTACAATTTTTCCATATTCATTTTCTTTCCCCAAAATCTCTTCCATTCCAGAACAATTAGTAGTAACGGTAGGAACTCCTAAAATACATGCTTCTGAAACTACTGTACTATATCCTTCTGCTCTAGAAGAACAAACAAATAAATCTGCTTGTTTTATATATTTATATGGATTTTCTTGATATCCTAAAAATTTAACTCTACCCTCTAGTTTATTGTCTTGTACATACTTTTTTAAGGTTTCATCATTGGGACCAACTCCAATTATCCATAATTTGTAGTTTATATTGTTATCTGCTAGTCTTTTTGCAATTCTTACTAATCTATCATAGCCTTTTTGTGCTGTTAGTCTTCCTACTGTACAAATTAAAAACTGTTTTTCATTTTTCTTATCATCAACAGTTTCTTGTGCTTTTTTTCTAATTTCCCTATCATCATTTGGATTGTATTTTATAATTACCTTTTCTTTATCAAATAAAAACTTTTTAATAAATTGTTCTCTTACAATTTCTGATACAGCAACAATTTGATTGAACTTCTGATAAGTATCATTTTCATCTTGTAAACTTCTAAAAAATTTTTCACTTTTTGTTTCTTCTATTAAATCAACATGAATCCAACTAATTTTAACAGATTGTTGGTTCGTAGATTGTGAAATAATTTTAGCAGGTATTCCTTCTAAAAAAGCAACTTCATAATCATATTCTTCTTTGATATATCTTTGATATATTTTTTTACATTGTAAATGTCTCCATATAAAAGTATACAATTTAGAAAGTACACTTTTCAATATACTTTCTTTATTCAATAAGCTTCCCGAATTTTCCTTTTGAGATTTTTTTCCCTTAAAAAAATTCGGCAAGCTAAACATGTATCTATATTTTATATTTGGATTTAGTTTTTCAATAAAAGCTCCTGTATTTATTACTGTCATTACTGTAATATCATATTTAGTCGCATCCATATTATTCACTAAATTCACTAATACTTTCTCTGCTCCCCCAACACCTAAAGTATGTATTAAAAATATTATTTTCTTCATCTTTTATCTTTCCCTTATATAGCTTCTTTATATGGGTGTGTTATGTATAAATAATGATTTTCTTTTAACTCATTAATTTCCTCTTTGATTCCAGTCTCTGTAATTTCTGCATTTGCTTCCGTTACTACTACTTTTACGGTTTCAAAAAATAGTTTTGCATCTTGTTTTAAACTAGCATTTTTTACATAATCTAAATCATATTCTAACTTTTTAAAAATACTAATTCCATTTCTTCCTTTTACTTGTGCTAAACCAGAAATTCCTGGCAATACTTCTGCTCTTCTTTTATGTTCTTCTGTAAACCATTCATAATACTCTGGTATCCAAGGTCTAGGACCAATAAAACTCATTTCCCCTTTTAAAATATTAAATAATTGTGGTAATTCATCTAAACTGGTCTTTCTAATAAACTTTCCTACTTTTGTAACCATATCTTCATGGTTTAATTTACTTTCAAGTTCTTTTCTGTGCGTTTTCATCGATCTAAATTTATAAACATTAAATACTTTCAAATTTTTTCCCATACGTTTTGACTTATAAATAATAGGCCCTCCATCTTCTGCTTTTATCGCAATTGCTGTGATTAACATTGGAATTGCAAAAATGACTAATAGAATAATAGCTAATATTGTATCTGTTACTCTTTTTACTTTAACATACATTTCTCTATTTCCTCCTATTTTTTTAGAATGATATCTTGTCCTCTTTTTTCGAACATTATCATTATACCATTTTATGTTAATTTTTGCAACCTTTTCTTTTTCTATTTTTTTAGTTTTATGTTTCATTTATTAATTATGTCTTACTTTATGTGTATCTTGTTTTCTCATTTTCCAGCTATATTATTGGTTATATCCTGTTTTCATAAACAATGTCATTACTAATTATTTGAATCACTTCTGTTTCCTTTTTCATAAGAATCTTCTCTAGAGTCAATGTCGATTAATTACTATTTAAGTACTCTCAACACAGTAAATGAAAACTACTACATTTTATCTGGCATTTCCATTCCTAGTAATCTTGCCCCTATTTCTAAAATTTTGCTAACACTATAAGTTAAATAAATTCTTGCATCTTGTACCTCTTTTTCTTCTGTCATAATTTTATTTTCATTATAAAAACTACTAAAAGCTTTGGCTAAATCAATTAAGTACCTTGCTAAAATAGATGGTTCATCTTTTTTCGTTACTTGTACTAATGTATCTTGAAACGAATCAATTATTTTTATCACATTTTGTGAATATTCATCTAATAAATTTTCTATCTTTATTTCTTCTACTTTTGGTAAATATCCTACTTTTTCTAGTACACTTTTGGTTCTTACATAGGTATATTGGATATATGGTCCTGTTTCTCCTTGGAAGTTTAATATTTGATTCCAATCAAATATTTCATCTTTAATTCTACTATTAGCTAAATCATTGAAAATAACTGCTCCAATTCCTACCTTTTTAGCAACTTCTTTTTTGTTTTCTAAATCTGGACTTTTCTCTTCTATAATTTTTTCTGCCCTTTGAACAGCTTCTTCTAGTAATTCTTCTAATTTAATGATGTTTCCTTCTCTAGTTGACATCTTACCAGTTGGCAATAGTACCATTCCAAATGATATATGCGTTAACCCTTTGATATATTTTTCATCTAATCCTAATAGTTTAGCTACTTCAAATACTTGCTTAAAGTGTAATACTTGTTCATAAGAAGTCAAATAAATAGATTTATCATAATCATACGTTCTTGCTCGATATAAAATAGCTGCTAAATCCCTTGTTGCATAGGTGGTTGAACCATTTGATTTTTCAATGATACATGGTGTATTAATTCCTTGTTCTTCTAAATCAATAATTCTTGCTCCTTGTGATTCTATTATCTTTCCTGTTTTCTCTAATATTTCTATTACTTCTGGCATTTTGTCAGAATAGAAAGCCTCTCCATTCCATGAATCAAAGTGACTTCCTAACAAGTCATATACTTTTTGGAACTCTTTTAAACTTAAGTTTTTAAATTTTTCCCAAATTTCTGTACAATACTTATCTCCTTCTTCTAGCTTTTTAAAGTTATCTCGACATCGATTTAATACATCTTCATCTTCTTTACATGCTTGATTAATTCGAATATAAATTTTAGTTAGTTCATTGATGGGGTCTTTTTCAATTTCATATTCTTCTCCCCAAAGTTTATATCCTTCAATCAATTTTCCAAATTGTGTACCATAATCTCCTAAATGGTTTACCCCCGTTATATGGTAACCTAAAAACTGGTAGATATTATATAAAGCCCCTCCTATTACTGTAGAACGTAAATGCCCTATATGAAAAGGTTTTGCTATATTAGGGGAAGAATAATCGATAACAATGTTTTTTCCTTCTCCTATCTTTATTTTTTTATATGTTTCTGTTTCTATTTGTGTTAGTACATCTTTGGTTAATAATTGTTTACTAATATAGAAATTTAGATATCCTCCTAATACTTCTACTTTTTCTATTATTTCATTATTTATTTCTATTTTTTCTTTTATTTCACTTGCTATTTGCATAGGTGCCTTTTTTAATTCTTTGGCAAGTCGAAAACATGGAAAAGCATAGTCTCCATTTTTTACATCTTTTGGTATTTCTATATAACTTTCTAATTCTTTTGTATCTAAATTGATTATTTTTCCAATTACATTTGCTATTTCTTGCTTGAAATTCACCATTTTCCTCTCCTTTTTGACTTTTTCATTCTGCTAGTTTCATTATATTATTGCTATCTACAAAAGTCAACGAAATTCACAGCATGTAACTTAATTGTAATTTTTTTGTAATAATAATACATTTCTATTACAATAATAAGTTTTCATAAGTTCTATTGTTCCTACTTGCTTTTTATTTTTGCTTATTCTATAATAGAATTTATATGATAAAAAAGGAGAAAACAACATGGATGAAACGAAAAAATTAGGAACCGAAAAGTTATTAAAATTACTTTTAAAATATTCAATTCCCTCTATTGTAGGTATGTTAATTAATGCTATCTATAATATTGTTGACCGAATCTTTATTGGTCAGAGTCCTGATTTAGGTTCTATGGGAATTGGAGCTTTAACCATTACCTTTCCTATTTACATTGTTATTATGGGAATTGCTTTATTATTTGGAAATGGAGGTTCAATTTTATTTTCTATTCATTTAGGAAAACAACAAGATGAAACTGCAAAAAAAATGCTAGGAATCTCAACTTCTCTCATTATAATTAGTGCTTTTGCAATTACTATAATTGGTATTATTTTTATTGACCCAGTTTTAAAAGTTTTTGGAGCAGAAGGCATCTTATTTGATTATTCAAAACAATACATTCTAATAATTTTGTTAGGTAGTATTTTCCAATGTCTTGCTTTGGGCTTAAATAATTTTATTAGAGCTGATGGTCATCCAAAAACCTCTATGATTACGATGCTTTTAGGTGCTATTATTAATATTATTTTAGACCCTATTTTTATTTATGTCTTTAAATGGGGAATGGCTGGGGCAGCTATCGCAACAATTATTGGTCAATTTTTCTCTAGCTTATGGGTGATTTTACATTTTACAAGTAAACATTGTACTTATAAACTAGAACATAAATATATGAAACCAGATTGGAAATCTTTTAAATTAATTTTTACTTATGGACTATCTGCTTTTATCATTGAAGTAGCTGGAAGTTTTGTTACAATTATACTAAATAAGTCTTTGGTAAAATATGGTGGTGATATCGCTATTTCTGGTATGGGAATTATCAACAGTATCTCTACTTTATTGGTTTTACCTGTATTAGGATTAGTGCAAGGTTCTCAACCTATTATTTCCTATAATTATGGTGCTGAAAATAACGATAGAATTATGGATACTGTTAAAATTAGCATGTTAATTGCTACGCTAATTATGATTGCTTGTTTTATTATTGCTAATGTTTTTACTTATCCTTTGATTAGTATTTTCAATCAAGAAAGCGATTTAATTGATTTTACCACCTATGCAATTAGAATTTACTTTTTGGCAGTTCCAATAGTTGGCATGCAAATTGTTGGTGCTAATTATTTTCAAGCTGTTGGAAAATATAAGATTGCTATCATTTTAAATTTGTCAAGACAAATTTTGATTTTAGGCCCACTTATTTTACTTTTCTCTCATTTCTGGCAAATGGATGGTATTTTGTATGCTTGTCCTCTTTCTGACTTTTTATCTTTTGTTATTACAACTGCTTTATTCATATTTGAATACTTTAAATTTTATAGAAAAAAAATAACTTGATTACAATTTAAACAAAAATACGGATTTAGGAAATTCTCTCCTTAATCCGTATTTTTATCGATTCGACTAATATCTTACTTCTTTGATTGTGTAACAATATAATTCCAAGAATCTTGGCACATATCATCTAATGTTTTAGTAGCTACCCAGTCTAATTCTTCTTTAGCTTTTCCGAGGATTCGCATAACAAGTTGCAATATCTCCTGCTCTTCTTGGTGCAATTTTATAAGCTACTTTCCTATTAGTTGCCTTTTCAAAGGCTTTTACCATATCTAACACACTATATCCAGTTCCTGTACCTAAATTGTAAATATATAGACCTTTTTCTTCTTTGTCTATTTTATTTAATGCTTTTAAATGTCCTTTTGCTAAATCTACTACATGAATATAATCTCTCACACCTGTTCCATCTGGCGTATCATAATCATTCCCAAATACTGACAATTCTTTTAATTGTCCACTTGCTACTCTTACCACATATGGCATCAAATTATTAGGAATTCCTTGTGGTTCTTCTCCAATTAGTCCACTTTCATGTGCTCCTACTGGATTGAAATATCGTAAAATGCATATATCCCATGTATTGTCTGATGCATAGATATCTTTTAAAATTTGTTCAATAAACAATTTAGTGGTTCCATAAGGATTGGTTGTTCCTCCTGTTCTACAATCCTCTGTTAAAGGGATTCTTTCTGGTTCACCATATACAGTTGCTGATGAACTAAAGATAAATTTTTTACAGTTATATTTTCGCATAGTATCTAATAATACCAATGCTCCTGAAATATTATTGGTATAGTATTCAATTGGTTTTTGAACCGATTCTCCTACTGCTTTAAATCCAGCAAAATTGATAACTGCTTCTATTTCATTTTCTTCAAATACTTTTTCTAGCTTTTCTTTATCCATATAATCCATTTCATAAAATTTAAAATCTTTTCCTGTTATTTTCTTAATTGCTTCTAGGACTTTTGGACTACTGTTTGAAAAATTATCTATGACTACAATTTCTTTTCCTTCTTCTAATAATTCTATTGCTGTGTGACTTCCTATATATCCTGCTCCTCCTGGTAATAAGATTGCCATTTTGATTCCACCTTTCTTTCGTTTTTTTTATTATAATCCTCTTAAATTTAAAAGTCAACTGTTCTTTGCAGTTTGCTTTTTTACAAAGTTAGTTCTTCCACCTCTTGGAGCATGAAATACCTTCCCTTTTATGATTACCTTGTTCATTCCACTTGAAAAAGAAATTGTATGGTAAGAAAATGAGCCTCTTTCACGTTCAAGACAGTATTTTATCTTTTTGAATAAATGAAGTGTATGACTGAAGTAAATTTAGAAATTCTTAAATCATTTTATGGAAAGAGTTCGTGCTTGACACGGAAGGGTGCCATAAAATGATTTTAGAATTTCTTGATTTATGTAGGGAGTCGCTAAATTTATGAAAAAAGATAAAATGCTGTCTTGCCTTGAACATTCCTCATTTTCTTATCTAACAATCTCTATTTCTCGTTTCAATCAAGCGGTAATCATAAAAGGAAAGGTATTTCATGCTCCAAGAGGTAGAAGAACTAACTTTACCAAACACAAAATTTAAATTATATCTTGCGAACTTCTACTCCTTCTTTGGTATCTTTTATTTCATAACCTTTGCTTTGAATCAAATCCCTCAATTCATCTGATTTAGCCCAATCTTTATTCAGCCTTGCTTCTTTTCTTCGCTCTACTAATTCTAATATTTCTTGTGGTATTTCTTCTTGTTTTTTCTGTATCGGTTCTTGTATTTTCAAACCTAAAACGGTATCAAATTTCGCTAACAACTCTGCCCATTTGGAAGATTTCTTCTCTTGTTTTACCACTTCCCAAACCACTCCCATAGCAAGTGGCATATTTAGGTCATCATTAATCGCTTGATGAAATTTCTCTTCTAATTCTTCTACCAAATCATTTTCTACTTCTTCTTTTCCTTCTAAATGCAACTGATATCCATTTTTTAGCCTTTCTAATGATTTAGCAGTTGCTTCCATTCCATCCCAAGTAAAGTTTAATTTGTTTTTATAATGGCAAGAATAACTGAATAATCGATATACTAATGGGTCATATCCTTTTTCTACTAAATCTTTGATTAAATAAACATTGCCCAAACTTTTTGACATTTTCCCACCATCGATTAATAAATATTCCCCGTGCATCCAATAATTTGCTGGTATTTTTCCACAATTTCCTTTACTTTGTGCAATCTCGTTTTCATGATGAGTTGGTATTAAATCAATTCCTCCTGTATGAATATCAAATTGTTCCCCTAAATATTTTTGTCCCATGCTAGAGCATTCAATATGCCATCCTGGATAACTTTCTCCCCAAGGGCTATCCCATTTCATCAAATGATTTTTGGGTGCTTTTATCCACAAAGCAAAATCATAAGGACTTCTTTTTTCTGAATCTACATCGACCCTAGCACCTGCTTTTTGTTCTTCTATATTAACATTTGAAAGAATTGGATATTGATTTAATTTAGCTATATCAAAATAAATAGCAGTTGAGGTTTCATAAGCATAACCATTTTCTAGTAATTTTTTTACATATTCTAACATTTCTTGGATATGATCTGTTGCTTTACAAACAATTTCTGGTGTTTCGATATTTAAAGCTTCTAAATCTTGAAAAAACAGTTTGGTATAATGTTTCGCAATTTCCATTGGTGTTTTCTTTTCTTCCCTTGCTGATTTTAACATCTTGTCTTCTCCTTCATCACCATCTGAAACTAAATGCCCAACATCCGTTATATTCATAGCATGTTTTAAAGCATAACCATTATATCGTAAGACCCTTCTTAATACATCTTGAAATAGATTGGTTCTCATATTCCCTATCGTAGCATCTTTATACACAGTTGGTCCACAAGAATAAATTCTTACCTCTTTTTGATGAATTGGTTTGAATATCTCTTTTTTCTTGGTTAATGTATTATAAAAATAAATGTCCATATTCTTTCCTTCTTTCCCTTTTTCTTGTCTTATTTAAATAGGAGATGTGAAATCCTTCACATCTCTTTTTTCTATTGTGTTGTAGTAGTATTATTGTCACCACTTGTATTTGTTTCATTTGTGGCATTTGTGGTGTTACTTGTATTGGTTGTGTTCGTTGTATTAGTTGTGTTTGTTGTATTGGTTGTATTCGTTGTTGCTGGTGGTTTTGGTTTTTCTTCTTCTTTTGGTTTAGTATGGATTGGACAAGTCTCTTCTATTTTACCTAATGTGGTTGATGAAGTAACTCTACCCACTGCTTTCCACAATTGTAATCTTTCTTTTGGTACAACTGCACCAAAATTATTGACAGTAGTTTCTACATATTGTGAACAATATTCGGTTGCTTCTTTTCCAGATTCTGAACATAAAATTTGTGAGCCATGTCCTTCACATTTTCCTGGTAAATTGTCAGCTGTAAATATCTCCATGTAAGTTTCTGTACATCCTGTTGTTGCTATACATCCTGTTTTTTTACATACGGTTTGTTCTACTATTCCACTTGGTCTTGTAAAACTTGCATTTTGTAATCCTTTGTGAATCGATGTCATTACCTCATCCCAAATCATTCCTGCTGGATTCGTTCCACTCCAAATTACTTCCTCTTGTTGGTCGTATCCAAACCAACATGCTGCTGCATAATATGGTGTAAATCCACATAACCATCTATCTTTACTTCCATCTGTTGTTCCTGTTTTAGCTGCTACATCCATTCCAGATATAGCACAATAGGTTGCGGTTCCTTTTCTTACTGGTTCTTGCAAAATAGATTTTACAATATAGGCATTTTGTTCAGATATCACTCTTCTCTTTTCTTGATTTGGTGTTAGTACTACATTGCCATTTGAATCTTCCACTTTTGTATAGAATGTTGGCTCAATGTATTCTCCATTGTTGGCAATTGCTGCATATGCTGCCGCCATTTCTAATGGGCTAATTCCATCTGAAATCCCTCCGATAGCAAGTGCTTGCCCCTCATCATTCTTTTTATTTTCAGGATCATCTCCCGTTTTATATAAAGTGGATACACCAAAATTCCTCATATAGTCAATGGATTTTCCTGGTGTTAATTCTTTCATAATTTTAATTTCTGGTATGTTTTGTGAATAAGCAATAATATCTCTAATATTAATTAATCCTCTATAAACATGCCCATCATTTTTTGGTTGATATCCATTAAAATCAGTTAATACATCATCATATACTGTAGCAGCTGTTATTACCTTTTCTTGTAATGCTGGTGCTATATCGGCAATTGGTTTAATCGAAGAACCTGGTTGTCTTAAGCTTTGTGTTCCTCTATTTAGATTTGATCCTGTTTTTGCTCCTAATCCACCAGAAACACCTAAAACATTTCCTGTTTTGTGGTCAATAATAACTATGGCAGCTTGTGTATGGTCATTTATTAATTCTCCTGTTTTCGAATCTTTTTCTCTTCCATTTTTTATGTATTTCTCCTTTAGTGTCTCTTCTTCCACTCTTGCTTGAATTCCTGCATCTACTGTTGAGTAAATAGTAAGTCCACTACTATATACATAGTTTTGTGCAAGTTCACGAGAAATACCTTTTTCCTCCATTACTTGACTAATTACTTGTTCAATAACTGCATCAGTATGATAAGAATAACCAGAAGCTGTTGCTGTTTCTCCTTTTTGGAATGGTAATCCCTCTTCTACCTTTGCCATGGCTGCATCATAATCTTCTTGGTTTTCAATATAGCCAAGTTCTTGCATTTTAGTCAAAACCGTTTTCGTTTTCTTTTTAATTTTTTCTGTATTGTCTTTGTTTTCATCAAATGGATCATAGGCATTTGGTGAACTATTAATTCCTGCCATGAAGGCACATTCTGCTAAATCTAAATCTTTTGCACTTTTATTGAAATAGTATTCTGCTCCTAGTTCTACTCCATGTAAATTATTAGAGCCTATAAATAAAATGTTTAGATATAATTCTAGTATTTGATCTTTGGATATCATTCTTTCTACTTGGTAGGCTTTTGCCCATTCTTTTACTTTTCTAAAAATACCCTCCATTCCTGATGATTCATCATCTTTGGTGATATTTTTTACTAATTGTTGTGTTATGGTACTTCCTCCATAAGAACTTTTTCCAAATACGGTATTAACAATCGCTCCTGCTGTTCTTTTTAAGTCTACACCGCTATGTTTATAAAATCTTTCATCTTCAATCGCTACATAAGCCTTTGGTAGATACTCTGACATCTCTTCTAAAGTTATAACTTTTCTTTTTTCATCTCCACTTAAATTAGCAATTACCGCTCCATTACTGTCTACTATAACAGAATTAGAAGCTCCAATTTTTAATTCTTCTTTTGTGATTTCAAAGTCATCTCCGAATAGTCCAAAGAATATTCCTGCAATAATTCCTGCTCCAATTACACATAACAATAAGAATAATACCATCATGATTTTTATAGCTAGCATTAATTTAGGATGTCTTTTTGAAAATTTATTCTTTGGGTCTTTTTTCATCTTTTTATTTTCTGGTCTTTTCGTATTGGTATTACTAAAATTATTTCTAGTATTTATGCTATTACTAGTTGTTGGCTTTTTTTTAATATTACTAGAATTTCCAGTTGTTGGTCTCTTTCTATTAACACTTTTATTAGGTGTTGGTCTCTTTTGGTTGCTATTTGTAGCCCCATTCGTTGTTGGTCTCTTTTTATTACTGCTTGCTGTCCCATTTGTTGGTCTCTTTCTTTGTGTTGGCATTCCTTTTCTATTATTTCCTACATTATGTGATTTTGCTTTTCCTCTATCATTTGGATTATTTCTTCCATTGTTATTTGGCATTTTATTACCTCCTCGTCAATTCTTTAAAATTTGACAAATACATTATATTATATTTGAAATAAAAAGAAAAGGTTTTTTAGAAATTTTTAAGAATTAAATCTTTTCCCCCACTGATTCCGAGTTTCCCCACTGGTTCCGGGTTTAAATGGGGACAAATTCCCCATTTAAACCCGGAACCAGTGGGGAAACTCTAAAGCTTTGTATTTGCTCCTATCAGTTGTGTAATTCTTACTTTATCTTTTTTTATTTGTTTCATAATTTGCTCAAATGGTTGTTGCTTATTTATTTTGGCTTCATAAATTTGATGTGCCTTATATTTTGTTTTTTTGTCATAATCAAACTCTTCTTCGTTTTCAACTACTATCTCATAATCATTGATAGTAATTCCATTAAATCTCTTTTTTTCTATTTTTACATTTCCTCTTAAGTTTACGATAATTGCTTCTTCATAAATCTGATAAAGATTTATCAATTCGGATGGAAAGTCAACATTTAAAATAAGTTCTGCTTTTGCTAAACCCTTTTGTTTATTATTTCCAATTGTTATCATAATGCCATCTTCTTCTAATATTTGCTCTTCTATTTTTTTAAATTTTTCTCTATGATTTGTTATAATATTCACCAATTTATATTCTTGAGCAATTTTTCTTACATTAGCCAACATATTTTCTGATAAATCATTTACTAAAATTGATATTTTCGTTTCTTCTTTTTTCATTTCTTTTTTCTCTAAAATATAATCTAATACTTGATTAGAAAGCACTTCAAATAGCCATTTCCCTTCTATAATATCCAAACCATAAGTATATAATAAATTAGCATATTCTTCTTGTTTTTGTACAATTTTACTTAAAACTATTTTTTTACTTCTCGTTTTTTCAAATATTCTTTTAGTCTTTCGTGCTAACTTTTGTAACTTTTTACTTTCTGTTGTTTTTTCATCAATGGGTAGTATAATCTTATTTCCTTCTAATTTTATAATATGAAATATTTTAAAGAGAAAGCTAGGCTTGTCAGCTTCTTGAATATAATACAATAAAATCACCTTCATTCCTTTTCTATTTAAGTATATGAAAGTGATTTTTCTTTATGATTATTTTGTTCCTATCATAAATTTCATTTTTATTTCATAGCATAAGTAAAGCTTAAAAATCTAACACAATATCCCTCTTTAAAAATTCTTTCTCTAGTTCACCAATCCCAATAAATCTTTCCTTAACAAAAATTCGATAAACACCATCTGGCTTTTTCATTGTCAATTTTACTCCATTTAAAAACGGTTGTAACCTTTTTTCTTCTAATTCTATTCTTGGTTTCCCTTGAAATAACTCCTCAATCGTAATATAAGGTATATTTCCTTCTTTTATTTGTTCAATAGCAATTGCTTGCTTGATAGAAAACCTTCCCACTTGTGTTCGATTTAATGCTGACATATAACCAATTGTACCTAACCTTTTAGCGATATCTTCACACAAGCTTCTTATATAAGTGCCTTTCGAACAATGAACTTGAAATTTAATTTGTTTTTGTTCCTTTTTTATTTGTAATAACTGTATCTCATAAATTTCAATTTGTCTTGGCTTAACTTCTACTGTTTGCCCTTTTCTAGCATATTCATATAGCTTTTTCCCATTTACTTTAATCGCTGAATACATTGGTGGCATTTGTTCCTGTATTCCTAAAAAAGAAGCTAAAACTTTTTCTATTTTTTCCTTTTGAAAGACCTCTTGAGGAATTTCCTTCTCTTCTATTGTCGTTCCTTCTGCATCTGCTGTATCTGTCTTTTTTCCTAATGTTAATTGAACTTCATAAATTTTATTATGATTCATCAAATATTTTGAACATAATGTTCCTTTTCCTATTAATAATGGCAACACTCCTGTTGCCATTGGATCTAGTGTTCCAGTATGACCTACTTTCTCACCAGTTATTTTTTTTACTTTATGTACCACATCATGAGATGTACAATCTTTTGGTTTATTAATTATTATTATTCCATCCATTTTTTTATTTCTTTCATCAATTTTTCTTTTACTTGTTGGACATTCCCTTGAATTAAAGCTCCTGCTGCTCTTGCGTGACCTCCTCCACCAAACAGCAAACATATATCAGACACATTAATTCCATCTTCTGAACGTAGCGATACTTTATATGCTTCTTCCTCCTCTTTTTGTCTAATGAAGATAGAAACTAAAACACCTTCAATATCTTTTCCTATATTTACTAATCCTTCATGGTCACCTGGCTCTGCATTTGCTTCCAATTCATCTTGCGTGCTAATATAAGAAAATGCAACCTTACCATCCTCTAATAATTCCATTCTTTCAATCACTTTTTTGGTTAATGCAAAATTAGCTTTTGTTTTCGTTCCCATGGTTCTTTTATAAATATCTGGAATGTCTACTCCTAATCGAAGTAATTGGGCTGTATACTCAAAAGTATCTGGTGTAATTCCCATATATCGAAATCCACCTGTATCTGTTATAATTCCAGTCATAAGGCAAGTTCCTATTTCTTTTGAAATGTTGATTTTAAAATACTCTGCCATACTTGCTAATATTTCACAACAAGCTGGTGAAACTGGATTGACATAGTTTAAATCTCCATACATGTTATTGCTTCCATGATGATCAATTACAATGGTCTTTTTAGCATTTTCAAAATATTCATTTTTAGCTAATCTTTTAAAATTAGCACAATCAACTGAAATGGTCAAATCATAGTTTCCTTCCATTTCAGATTCAATTTTTATTTCTTTTGCTGATGGTAAAAATTGAAACATTCTAGGATATTCTGGAATGATTACATCTGCTTTTTTTCCTAATTGTTCTACCATAAGCTTCATGGCTAAACTTCCACCAATCGCATCCCCATCTGGTGACTCATGTGTTAAAATTACTATTTTTTCAGCATTTTTTATTTCTTCTAAAATTTCATCTAATGTCATTCTCTTTCCTTTCTCCTAAAATTTCTTCTCTTCAATTTGTAAAAGAATTGTTATTGGGCTATGTGCACAAATTTTCAATTTATGAGGTGTACATTGGTACGTTGATTAAATTGAAAATGAAGTGCAACAATGCCAAATGATAATTATTTTTCAAATTTAATTCTCTTTTTTAGGCATAATCTCCTTTAATATAGTATCAATTTTTGCTCCATACTCTAGAGAATCATCTAATTCAAAGATTAATTCTGGTGTATTTCTTAAATTAACTCTTCTCGCTAATTCACTTCTAATAAAACCTGCTGATTTTTTTAACCCAGCTAATGTCTCTTTTTGGTTTTTGGAATTTAATATACTAACATATACTTTCGCATATTTTAAATCATTCGTAACTTTTACCTTGGTTACACTAATTAAACCTGTTACATTTGGATTTTTTAATTCATAACCAATAATTTGACTAAGTTCCTTTTTATATTCTTCTTCGATACGACCTAATCGTGCTTGATTTTCTGGCATTCTCTTTCCTCCCTACTTCGTTCAGATGCTTTCATTGTTTACAATCTCCCTCTGGTCGATTGCATAAGTTATCTGTAACTCACTTTCGTTCGAACAGCTTTTATTGTTTACAATCTCTCTTTGGTCGATTGCATAAGTTATCTGTAACTCACTTTCGTTCGAACAGCTAACTTAATTCGTTTTTACTATCTTTTGATTTCTTCCATAATATAGACCTCAATCATATCGCCTTCTTTAATATCGTTGTAATCTTCAATTTGAATACCACACTCAAATCCTTTCCCAACTTCCTTAACCTCATCCTTAAATCTCTTCAAAGTTGCTAAATGGCCATCATGAATTACAACATTTTCACGAATCACTCTTACTCCAGCATTTCTTTCTACCTTTCCGCTTAATACATAGCTTCCCGCAATTGTTCCAACATTTGATATTTTGAAAGTTTGTCTTACTTCTACATTTCCTATTACTTTTTCTTCAAATTCTGGATCTAACATACCCTTCATAGCAGCTTCTACATCTTCAATTGCTTGGTAAATGATAGAATATTGCTTAATTTCTACTTCATCTTTTTCTGCTAATTCTTTTGCCATATTGTCTGGTCTTACATTAAACGCAATAATAATAGCATTTGACACTTTAGCAAGTGTAACATCAGATTGATTAACTGCTCCTGCTGCTGCATGAATAACCTTTACTCTAACTTCTTCATTGGCTAATTTTTCTAATGATTGTTTTACCGCTTCTACTGACCCTTGTACATCTGCTTTTACAATTAGATTTAATACTTTTAGCTTTCCTTCTTCCATCTGACTAAACAAGTTATCTAATGTTACTTTTGTTGTTTCATTGATTGCTTTTTCTCTTTCTTGATGTTTTCTCTTTTCAATTAAATGTTTTGCCATTTTTTCATTTTTTACTTCATAGAAAGTATCTCCTGCTGATGGTACTTCTGTTAATCCCATAATTTCTACTGGTGTAGAAGGTCCAGCAGCTTTTACTACTTTGCCTTTATCATCTTTCATAGCTCTTATTCTACCAATGGATGAACCTACTACAATGGTGTCTCCTACATCTAAAGTTCCTCTTTGTACTAACATTGTAGCAATTGCACCTTTTGATTTATCTAATCTAGCTTCTATTACAGTTCCTTTGGCTTGTTTATTAGGATTTGCTTTTAACTCTAAAACATCTGCTTCTAGCAATACCATTTCTAATAATTGATCAATATTTTCGTTTTTCTTAGCAGAAATTGGTACATAAATAGTATCTCCTCCCCATTCTTCTGGTACTAATTCATATGCCATCAATTCTTGTTTTACTTTATCAATATTAGCGTCTGGTAAGTCCATTTTGTTAACTGCTACAATGATTGGAATTTCTGCTGATTTGGCATGGTTAATTGCTTCTATCGTTTGTGGTTTTACTCCATCATTAGCAGCCACCACTAAAATAGCAATATCGGTTACTTGTGCCCCTCTTGCTCTCATCGCAGTAAATGCTTCATGTCCTGGTGTATCTAAAAAAGTTATTTCTCTGTCTTTTACTTTTACTTTATAGGCACCAATTGCTTGTGTAATTCCTCCTGCTTCTCCTTCTATTACATTGGTTTTTCTAACGGCATCTAATAATGATGTTTTTCCATGATCTACATGACCCATTACAACAATAACTGGTGGTCTTGTTGTTAAATCTTCTTCTCTATCTTCTGAATCATCAAACAAGATATCTTCTTCTGTTACAGTTTCTTTCTTAACGGCATTAATTCCAAATTCCTGTGCAATTAGGTAAGCGGTATCAAAATCCACCTCATTATTAATGGTAGCCATAATACCATAACCTAATAACTTTTTGATTACTTCTGCTGTTGTCTTCTTCATTTCAGCCGCAAAATCTTTTACCGTTACATTTTCTGGAATTTCAATTTCTGTTAATTGGAAGATTTTTTGTTTTACTCTCTCTTCTTGATTCTTGTTATTTCTTTTCTTTCCTCTTCTTCCACGTTCTGTTGTTAAATCGTAATAATCAAGCATTCCTCCATCTTGTTCATCAAACATATTGGATAATCGATTGGCTTGTTTTAGTGTTTTTAATTTTCCCTCATCAAAATTATTTTCTGTATTATTTCTTCTTGTCTTATTTTTCTTATTTTTATTTTCATCAAATTTATTATTATTTCTTTGTTTGTCTTGCCCTCTGTTATATTCTCTTACACTTTCTTTTTCAGTTGTCTCTACTGCCATGATATTTTTAATGTTTTTCTCAATTCCCTTTTCATCTAATGGTCTTTTTCCAAATCGATCTCCACCACCATTATTTCTATTATTGTTAAATCGATTATTATTGCCATTATTGTTGTTATTATAATGATTATTATTTCCTCTATTGTCATTATTATTATGGTTTCTATTAAAATTATTGTTCCTAAAATTATTATTGTTTTGGCTATTTTGATTTCTATTTCTGTTGTTATTATAATTATTATAATTTCCATTATTGTTATAGTTATTATTTCTGCTATCTCTATTTTGGTTGTTGAAATTTCTTTGTCTTTGTGGTGTATTATTAGTTTGAGGTTCTGGCTTATTCATTTTTGGTGCAACTTCTTTTATTGTCTCTTCTTTTACTGGTTCTTTTGGTTGTTCTTTTGGTTCTTCTACTACCTCTATTTTTTCTTCTACTTTTTCTTCTGGTTCTACTGGTTTTGGCGTATCTTTTTTAAGACCAAATAACTCGCTTACTGTCATTGGCTTATTGGGTTTATTACGATAAACAATATTATAATCTTTGTTTTGTTTTCTTTCTACAAAACCAACATTGTTTTTCTTTTCTTCTTTTTTTACTTCTTCTTTTTTCTTTTCTGGTTCATTCTCTTCTGCTATAATAACTTCTCTTCTAATAATAACTGGTGCTTTTTCTTCTTTTTTCACATCTTTTTCCTTATCTTTTTTCTTCTCTTCTTTTTTATTTTCTTCTTTTTGTTTTAATTTTTTTTCTATTTGTTCAGCTTCTTCTTCGCTCACTCCACTCATATGACTTTTTACTTCAATTTTTAGTTTGTTTGCCACATCTAACACTTCTTTACTGGCTAAGCCTATTTTTTTTGCTATTTCATGTATTTTTACCTTACCCAATAAGTTCACCCCCATTTTTTATTTTCTGTATTTCCTTTGCTAAATTAATATCTTCTACTCCAATAATTGCTTTATTGGACTTTCCAATTGCTTTGCTTAAAATTACTATTTCCCCCTCTATCATAATTGGTATTTTTTGTTCTTCACATATCTTCTTAAATTTATCTTTCGTTCTATCAGATGCATCAATTGCTATTATTACCAATTGAACTTTTTTCTTTTTTATCGCTAGCTCTACACTATCGGCTCCAAAATAGATTTTTCTTGCTCTAGCTGCTAACCCTATTAAACCTAATATTTTCTTATTGCTCAAGAATGACACCTCTTAAATCTTCATATATTTCTTCTGATATTTTTGTATCTAATACTCTTTCTAGTCTTTTGGATTTAATTACTTTTTCTAAACATTGTCTATTATCACATAGATAAGCTCCTCTTCCTTCTTGTTTTCCCGTTTTATCTATACTAATCTTTCCTTCTTTATTTTTTACAATTCGAATCAATTCTTTTTTATCCTTTTTACTATTACATCCCATACATGTTCTTTGTGGTTGACTTTTCATGTTTCTTCCTTTCTTTGCGATTTCTTTAAAGAATGGTTATTTTTAATGTTGTCCTCTTTTCATTGTATGTTTATCTTTGTTTTTTATTCTGCTTCTGGTTCTATCTCTTCGCTTACTTGTTCTTCTTCATTTTGTGAATTCATTAACATTTCCCTAAATTGTGTTTCTGATTTAATATCTATTTTCCAATTGGTTAGTCTTGCTGCTAATCTTGCATTTTGACCTGATTTTCCAATCGCTAATGACAATTGATCATCTGGAACAATTACTTGTGCAAATCTTTCTTCTTCTTTGATGTCAACTGCTAAAATTTGTGCTGGTAATAAGCTAGATGCAATATAAATAGATGGGTCTTCATTCCATTCAATTACATCAATTTTTTCTCCATTTAGTTCATTAATTACATTTTGAATTCTAACACCTTTTTGTCCTACACAAGAACCAACTGGATCAATGTTTGGATCTGGTGAATAGACAGCTACTTTACTTCTATATCCTGCATCTCTTGAAACACTTTTAATTTCAATTACTCCCTCATAAATTTCTGGTATTTCAAATTCTAATAATTTTCTTACAAAATCTGGATGACTTCTTGATACAATTACTTGTGGTGCTCCTTTGGCTCCTTTTTCTACATCTACTACATATCCTTTTATTTTATCATTTACATGATAGTGTTCTGTAGGAATTTGTTCTTTCGAAGGCATTACTCCTTCTAATTTCCCTAAATCCATTATCACAATATTATGATCCGCTTTTTGCACTAAACCAGAAACAATTTCACCTTTTCTATCATTAAATTCTGTATAAATAACTTCTCTTTCTGCCTCTCTTAATTTTTGTATAATAACTTGCTTTGCTGTTTGAGCTGCAATTCTACCAAAATCTCTTGGTACAATTTCCATTTCAACCATATCGCCTTCTTTAAAATCTGGATTTATTTTTTGTGCTTCTTTAATATTAATTTGTGTTTCTTTGTCCATAACCCTTTTTACTACTTCTTTTAAAGCATATACATGGGTTGCTCCTGTCTTTTGATCCATTTGTACTTTTACATTTTCAAGAGAATCAAAATTTCTTTTATATGCTGTTACTAATGCCGTTTCAATTGATTCTAATAAATAGTCTTTTTTTATCCCTTTTTCTTTTTCTAATTCCTCCAATGCTAATATTAATTCTTTGTTATTAATCGCTTCCTTCTTCATTTTTTCCAATTCCTCCCTTTTACCAATGATATACCGTTTTTATTTGCGCTACATTTTTACGTTCTATTTCTATTTTATCTACTTCATTTTGTATCGTTATGGTTTGTTCTGTATATTCTTCTAAAATTCCTTGTTGTTCTTTTTTTCCTTTTTCATCTTTTTGAAATAACTTGATTTGAACTTCTTTTCCTATATTTTGTTCTAAATGTTTATCTTTTTTTAGAATCCTTTCGATTCCTGGAGATGATACTTCCAGAAAATATTGTTCTTTTATATAATCTGCTTCATCTAGTAAATCATTAATCGCATCATTTACTTTTTCACAATCTGTCAAGTCAATTCCTTCTGGCTTATCAATGAATATTCTTAAGAAATAATTTTTTCCTTCTTTGGCATATTCTACATCATATAAGTCATAACCTATTTTTTCAATGGTACCTTTCAGTAATGTTTCTACTCTTTCTTCTATACTTGCCAAAATTTTCCTCCTTTATTTTTATATTGTAGGAAAGTTCTCCTAGTAGGAGGACTTTCTGTACAAGATAAATATGGGAATTTCTAGAATTTCTTTGCGATTGCCATCGCTTAAAAATTCTTAAATTCGTTTTTTTTCAAAAGTTAAGAGTGGGATTCGTTCCCACTCTTGCTGTATTTATGTTTCTTGCATTATTATACCCAATTTTTGGCAGAAATGCAAGCATTTTTTATATTTTTTTAAACTTTTTCTAAAATTTCTACGGTTTCTTCTGTTTTTTCTGTTTCACCAATTTTGATGTTTCTAACATGTTCGATTTTTTCCCATGTCGTTTCTCTTTTAAATAAACACTTAAAGTTGATTAATAACCAAGATCCCATAAATAATGGATAACATGCTAATCCTTTTAACATTGGTGTAATTGGTCTTCTATCTAATAGCATTACAATAATTGCTGTTCCAATCGGTAAGAAAAAGGTTGGTACTAAATATCTTAAAATATTGATAACTAGTTCCATTTCTGTCATTCCATTAGCAGCATACATCAAGAAATTTGTTCCTAATAATACTAATGTAATAATAAATATTGGTATACTTCCTACAATATATAGGAAACCATCAAAATTCATCATCGTTTTCTTTTCTTTAGCAGCTACTACTAATTGTTTCGTATATTCTTTGATACATTGCATGTGACCTACTGTCCATCTACTTCTTTGTGACCAACTTTGTTTAAAATCTACTGGTTGTTCATCATAACAAATAGCATCTGTTGCCCATCCTAATTTTCTTCCTTTTATGATTCTTTTTAATGAAAACTCAATGTCCTCTGTTAAAGTGACTGTTTTTAGTCCTCCTTCTGGTTTAACGACATCAAATCTTACCATAAACCCTGTTCCATTTAATAATGGTGATAATCCTAAATTGTATCTTGCCAAATGATAAAATCTATGCATTGTCCAATAGAAAATAGCATATCCTGCAGTTATCCAACTATCGGTTGGATTTTTGATATCTCTATATCCTTGTACAACATCTTCTCCTTGGCATAGTTTTTTATTCATGTTTTTAATGAAGTTTGAATCTACAATGTTATCAGCATCAAATACAAAAAAGGCATCATAAGGAGCTTCTTCTTCGATTTTTTGTTGTAAGAACCAGTCTAAAGCAAATCCTTTTGTTTTTTGTGTATTATTAAATCTTTCATATACAATGGCTCCTGCTTCTTTTGCTACTTTTGCTGTGCCATCGGTACAATTGTCTGCTATTACATAGATATCATATAATTCTTTATTATAATTTTGCTTTTTTAAACTTTCTACTAAATTCCCCACTACAGCTTCTTCATTATGTGCTGGTATGATTGCCATGAATCTATGGTCTTTGTTTACCTTTAATGGTTTGTCTTTAATTTTTACTAATGAGCATAAACTTACCATGATTTGATATAACCAAAATATGGTTATTACCCATACAAGTGCTTCTCGTAGTATGTATAAATAATCCATTTTTTTACCTCTCTTTTATTTTAGTTCTAGGAAAGTGCTATTTAGCACTTGACATAGAAATAAATTATGCCAACGTTACAAATTCTTAATAACTTTGTATTTAGAATTTGTTAGTCCGTTTTATTGTTGTTTATTTAATTTTATTATGCTTCATTTCTTATTATACTATTATTGTTAATTTTATGCAATGTTTTTTCAAAATTTAATTGTTTTTTAAGAATTTTTTGGTTCTATTTTTCTTAAACTTCTTTATATTTTACCATCAAAACCATTTTATCACATTTAAAAGTAGCAATCAAATTCATTTTGCATATTTTATAATAGTATTAAAATAAGGAGGTCTTTTCATGTCAACTAATTATAGAGTTGCCATCGTTGGAGCCACAGGATTAGTCGGAAGAACTGTTTTAAAAGTTTTAGAAGAAAAAAATTTACCTCACATCACTTATACCCTATTTTCTTCTGCCAAATCTGCAGGCTCTAGAATTCGATTTTTAAACCAAGATTACATTATTTGTGAATTGAATGAAACATCTTTTGACTCTCATTTTGATTATGCTATCTTTTGTGCTGGTAGTAGTGTTTCCGAAAAATATATCCCTATCGCTGTTCAGAAAGGATGTATTGTAATTGATAATAGTAGTGTTTTTCGTATGCATAAAGATGTACCTCTTGTTGTTCCAGAAGTCAATCCAGAAGATTTGTTATCACATAATGGAATTATTAGCAATCCAAATTGTTCTACCATACAAGCTATGCTTCCTTTAAAAGCAATTGATCAAAAATACTCTATCAAAAGAATTGTATATTCTACTTACCAAGCTGTTTCAGGAGCTGGTCGATTGGGAATAGAAGATTTAGAAAATAGAGCAGATGAAAATCATCTACAAAAATTCCCTTGTCCTATTTATAATAATTGTATTCCTCATATTGATGTTTTTATGGAGCATGGTTATACCAAGGAAGAATACAAAATGATAGAAGAAACCAGAAAAATATTACATCATCCTAATTTACCAATCACAGCAACCGCGGTTAGAGTTCCTATTGTAAACTGCCATGGAGAATCTATCAATATAGAACTAGAAAAAGAATTTGATATTTATGATATTCGTTTATTATTAGAAAATTCTCCAGGAATTGTTGTAGTAGACAATCCTGAAAAAAATTATTATCCATTAGCTAGTAAATCCAATGGAAATGATGAAGTTTTTGTAGGAAGAATTCGCCGTGACTTTAGTATTAAAAATGGCTTGAATTTGTGGGTTGTAGCTGATAACTTGAGAAAAGGTGCTGCAACTAATGCCATCCAAATATTAGAAAAACTTATTAAATAATTCTTAATTTTTTGTAGAAATTTGCATTATTTGTTTCTTCTATGCTATAATTAATTTTGAAGTACATAGGAAAATAAGAGGGATATACATGAAACCATTTATGAAAGAATTATCGAATAAAGATGAAGAATTTCAAATGATTATAAAAGAATTAATTAATAATGAAACCGTTCAACAAATGAAAAACTATAGACAACACTACGAAACAACTTGTTTTGATCATTGCTATACAGCAGCCTATTACTGTTACTTAATTTGTAAAAAGTATCATTTAGATTATCTTTCTGCCACAAGAGCTGCGATGCTACATGATTTGTTCTTATATGATTGGAGAGTAAGACAACCAGATAGAAAAGGATTACATGCCTTTACCCATGGTAAAAAAGCTTGTGAAAATGCCTGCAAATTATTTGATTTAAATGAAAAAGAAAAAGATATTATCATAAAACACATGTGGCCAGTTACCATTGAATTCCCAAAATCAATCGAAGGATTTGTCTTAACATTAGTTGATAAATACTGTGCCTTATCTGAATCTTTTGATGTCTTTCAATCTCATCTATTTCGAAAACAAGCTTTTCGTTATGCTTATGTATTCTTAAGTTTGTTAATTATTAGAATCTGATATTTAGGTTTGTCATTCAATTGGGGACAGTTCTTTTTGCATATTAGTGTTAACTACACCAAATGTGCAAAAAGAACTGTCCCCAATTAAACATTATTTATTTTCTTCTACCCAACGTACCATTTTTATATCTTTATATTTTGATACAACTGTTTTATATTTATCATATTCTTCTTCCCACAAACTATCTGGCACTTTATCAAAAGCTTTAAATATTTTTTCTGCTTCTGCTAAATAAATTAATTGTTCTTGTGGTGACATATTCTCATATTGTTTTGCAAATTTGTACAATTTGTCTAACATTTGGTTGGCTTCGATAAATGTCCAAAAATCTTTTACCCTTATCCCAAATAATTTAATCTGTAATATTGCATATGCTACTAATGCAAATATGATAAAGATTAATATATATATAATTGTGAATATTGTCATTTTTATTACACCTCTTTTTGGTTCTTTCCTTTTGTACTACTTTTAAATTATACCATGTTTAACATTTTTTTGCAATACTTCTTTTCAACTGATTCCGGTTTTCCTCATCAGTTCTCCCCACTGGTTCTGGGATTAAATGGGGACATTTGTTGTATATCCTCATTTAAATTTAGGAAACCAGTGAAAAAAAAGTCGGAATCAGTTGGGAATTTTTTCAAAATTTATCTTTATCATTTCTATTTACTATGTTATAATCATAAGAATGTAAAAAACTAGGAAAATGGAGTTGATTGTATGGATAAGAAATTTGTCATGACAAAAAAAGCTGGTATCTATGGAATTCTTGGAAACATCTTTTTATTAATCACAAAAGCTATTGTTGGTTTTGTTAGTCATAGTCAAGCTATGATAGCAGATAGTTTCAATAGTGCAGGGGATATTTTTGCTTCTTTAATGACTTTTATTGGTAATAAGATAGCAAGTGTTCCTAATGATGAAGATCATAATTTAGGACATGGAAAAGCAGAATATATCTTTTCTATGTTTATCAGTATTTCTATGATTTTAATAGCTAGTAAATTGCTATATGATTCTGTTATGACACTAATCTTTGGAAGTGAACTTCAATTCTCTTGGTTTTTAGTTTTTGTTTGTATCGCAACTATTTTTATAAAATTATGCCTTTTCTTATATACAAAAAAAGCCTATTCAAAACATCCCAATATATTATTACAAGCTAATATGAAGGATCATAAAAATGATTGCATCGTAACTATTTGTACTTTAGTTTCTATTTTACTTACTTTAGTTAATATTTATTGGTTAGATGGTATCGTTGGTGTTGGTATTTCTATTTGGATTTGTTATACAGGTATTACTATTTTTATCGAAAGCTATAATGTTTTAATGGATATTAGTGTAGATGATAAAACCAAAGATTTAATTTTAGATATTGCTCATAGCTATAAAGAAATTAAAAATGTAGAAGAGGTTATTTCTACTCCTGTTGGAGATAAATATCTTGTATTTTTAACTATTTTTTTAGATGGCAATCTATCTACCTTTGAAAGTCATGAATTAGCAGATAGTTTGGAAAATAATATAAATGCTTTAGATAAAATTTATAAAACAATTGTCCATGTTAATCCTATCTAAAAATCCCCTAACTAATTTCCCCACCGGTTCCGGGTTTAAATGGGAAAATTTATTAGATTTCCCCATTTAAACCATACCCACTAATTCTTGATTTTCAAAAAAAATACATCCTTTATAATTAACTGACTTTAAAATTTCATCTAATTTATAATATAAACATCTGTTTTTGTTTATATTTTCTTGCTTCTTTTTCCATTTCATGGTAATATAATTGTAAACACAGAAAGGAATATGAAAATATGTCAAAAAATATTGCTATTATAGCTGATGTACATTCAAATTATCCATTATTAAAAACTATATTAGATGAATTATCTGTAACAAAGATTGATACTGTTTTATTTTTAGGTGACTACATTAGTGATGGTTTTGAAAATAATGAAGTTTTAAATTTGATAAAGAAATACAAGTATGTAATTGCTGGAAATCGTGAACTTTCTATTTGTAACTATGATGGTTATTCTTGGAATCAAGTAAAACAATTTCAAAATTTGCTTTATACTTATAATTCTTTAACTAAAGATAATATAGAATATTTAAAAACTTTAAAACACTATGAAATTATTAATTTAAATAATAAAAGAATTTGTTTATCTCATGGAACACCTAATAATCCAAGGCAATCTGTATTTTTCAATAGTTATAATATCTTTGATAGCTTAATCAAAGCATATAATTGTGATGTCTATTTATTTGCACATACCCATGAAGCTTTTTGCACATTATATAAAAATAAAATATTTATTAATCCAGGTAGTTTAATATTACCTGCTGATAGCCCTTCTTCAAAATATGGTTTACTTGATTTAAATACATTAACTTATACCCCGAGAAGTATTACTTATAATTTAGAAAATATGAGAAATTATTATACTAACCATGATTTCTTTTTCAATAATAATCAATGGTGCAACCTTCTAATTCACACAAATGAAACAGGAAAAGACTATGTTTGTGATTTTATTACCTTTGTACAAAACAAAGCCAAAAAGGAAAATATTAAAATAGAACCTCATATTCCAAATGAATTATGGGATTCTTCCTTTATTGAATTTATGCAAATTAACCATTTAAAAACTTACTAGTATGATATTGAACTTTTCTTCCTTCATCTGTAAATTCAATTATTGTCTTAATAGAATCTGTTTTATTAAACACAACTAAAAAATTATTTTCAATCTTAAATTCCAATAATTTATCATAATTAATGGCAATGCTATCTCTCTTTTTACTAACATCTATGAATTCTCCTATATTATCAGAATTTTTTATTGCTTTTTCTTCTATTGTTTTAAATATCTTTAAAAATTCCTTATGATCTAAAATATTCGTTTCCAATTCTAATTCATTCAGATATTTATATTCATTAATTAATATCTTTCTTTTTACAAATATCTTATTATTTTTTTCCAATCTCTTCCATTTAACTTTATCTATCTTTAAATATCTCATGCTATTCATAAAAAATGCTATAACTATATCACCACATTCAATTAATAATCCTCTATTTCTATTTTGTATTTTTTCTAAAGCATTTAATATTTCTTTGTCTTGTATATCATCCTTATATTTATTATTTTCAAGATATCCAATTTTTTCATCAATTCTCCTAATTGTTCCGTCATCTATATATTTTAATCCATCAATTTGAATTCTTATATAAGGATTATTGCTATCCTTTTCAATTGTTGCAAAATTATGTGTTTTCATTCTAGTCTTCATATTTGTTAAATCCATTAATGGATCAATTAAATATCTATTCCCTTTTGAAGTTATCAATCTCATTACAATATGTTTAAATTCATCTCTATCCGCTTCTAATAATTCTGTTTGTATTGTGTATTTGTTTTTCAAAACTTCTTGTAAAATCCTACAATAACTTGAGCAAACTATATCATACGAATTTATATTTCTAATATCTATTTGTTCATTGTATATTAAATGTCTAATTTTAATTTGTTCCTCATCTAAAAAAAATAATCTATTTCTATAAAAAATCCTAGCAGTTTGCATTAGCACATATCTGACTAAAGCGATTTCATATTCATCATCATTAAATTCTTGAATTTTCGCCTTATCAATATTTTTTTCTAAATATTCATATAAATTCATTTTTTCTCCTAATTATTATCTAAATTGATTTATAACTTTTATTACTTTCATTATCTCTCCCTCTGTATGCATAGCTGAACATGGCAAGCTTAACTCTGTATCACTTATTTCTGTAGCTATTTCAAATCCATTCCTTTTAATGTCTAATATAGGCTGTTTATTTAATGGAATTGGATAATGTACTAATGCTTGTATTTCATTTCTTTCTAAATATTTCTGCAATTTATCTCTTTCTTTGCACCTAATAGCAAATATGTAAAATACATGCTTTTCATTATTGTCTATCTTGGGCAAAACAATTTTTTCATTCTGGATATATTTTAGATATAAATTAGCATTTTCTATTTTCCTTTTATTAATTTCCTCAATATCTTCAAATTTATTTAACAGAAACATTGCTTGAATTTCATCCATACGACTATTAATTCCATTAACTTCATATTTATAATTATATCCACCATAACTCCTAGCTTTTACACAGAAATTATGAACTTTGTCATTGTCAGTAATTATGATTCCAGCATCTCCTATACCTCCTAAATTTTTAGTTGGATAAAACGAAAACACTCCTACATCTGATAAATTTCCTACTTTTTTTCCTTCGTAAATTGCTCCAAAGGATTGTGCACAATCTTCAACAACCTTTATATTATACTTTCTGGCAATTTCATTTATTTTGTTCATATTGCAAGGCTTACCATATAAATGCACACAAACAATTGCACTTGTTTTTTCTGTTATCCTCTCTTCCAATTTGTTTTCATCTATATTAAAAGTATCTATATTAGGTTCACAAAATATGGGTATTAAGTTATTTCGTAATATTGCTAAAACAGTTGCATAAAATGTATTAGAAGGAACAATTACTTCTGAATTTTTAGGAAGATTTAAAGCTCTTAAACTAATTGTTAATCCATCTAAACAATTTCCACAAGCTATTGCATATTTTGAATTAAAATATTGTTTACATTTTTCCTCAAATTTTTTCACATATTCTCCCATTGAATAATGACCACTATTATCAAGTACATCAATATCTTTATGTAATAATTTAAAATACTTTTTATTTAATTTACTTAAATCTTCCCATTCAATCATTTTACTTTTTCTCCTCTTATTTTAAATTTTTCTCTATAAACTCATCTAAAATATAGATTGTATTAAACTTTCCTGATAAACAAGATATAAAATCGGGCTTTTCTCTATGTTTAATTACAATCGTTGGTCTTGCATCATCGTTTTCAGCCATTTTCAATATTGGTTTTATAGCAAATAAACTCTCTTTATATAAAAATTCATACTCATCTTTCACAAATTTCTTATATAATTTCAGCATGCTATCAACTTTTGATTTTGGCTTATATTCACACTTATTACAATTTTCCAATTGTTGTTTAGTACATTTGAGATTTTTTTCTTGGCACTTAAATTCTGGCAACTCTCTATAAGAAGTCTCATGTGGTGTATGACAAACTGATGTAATCGAATATTTTCCTGTTTTTCCAAATGGCATTATTGAAAAGAAAGGTCCATCCATTATTGTAATTGCTGTATTTTTTAAATTCTCACTTACATTTCCAATTCCAACTTCCGCTAATTCATATTTAATATCAAATTTTTTTATATTAAATATTTCATTTACTTGATTAACACTTGCATAAGTTGTGTTAATTACACGTTTTGTTTTTATTTCATCGAAACTACTTAATTCTAATAAATATTCCTCTCCTTGTATTTTTGCAGTTTCAATATATGTATTATAATAAATATCAATATTATTTCTTTCTGATATTTCTTTTTCATATTTGTTTTTAATTAAATTAATATCATAAACATATTCTTTGGTTTCATAAGTTGCACTTACTTCTTGTTCATTAAAATAGGTGCTACTATCAATCTCTTTATATGGAATATTTACATTGTTACAAAATTCTTCAAATTCTTTTTTGGTCGTATAACTATCGTGGTTAGATATAGCATAAATGCTTTTAAACTCTTTATTGATAGCAAATTGGTAATCTTTATAAAATTTTTCGAAATATCTAGCTGAATTTCTTGCTGTTATTTCACTTCTCGGATAATGGTAACCATTATGAAGTCTAGCTTGATTTACAAAAGATGCTCTTGTTAACATTTCGTTATCTTTCTCTATTATTAATACTTTTTTATTATGAAAAAGATTATTTAATGCAATATGCATTCCATAAATACCTGCACCAATAATTACTATATCATACTTTTCCAACATTTTTACCTCTCAATATCTAATTTTTCTTTTTTCACTTTCTCTTGTTCAATTTTCTTAATAGTTTGACTTAAACTTGAATATTTTTCATAGTGATTTAATATTGTATCTACCTTTTCTATTCTTTTTTCCAGTGAACCATTAAGTTCAATATACGGTATTTTCCTTGATACTAACTCATATTTTATCTGTCTTTGAAAACTATCTCTTTGCTCAATCCCATCTCTTTCAGGTGTATCTGCATAAGGAATGTCATCTCCACATAAAAATATAATATCATATCTTGACTGTGCCTCTTGAGCTAATTTTAGAATTTCTGGATTCGCTTTTCCATGCCAATCATATGCATATCTAAGTGTTACAAATGGACATGTATCACTAAATAAATATTTGTTAGCTTTTATAACTCTTTCATCTTCCATTTGTAAATGTCTTTGTGTTATCTCTAAAATTTGCTCCAATGTTTCTATTCTATCTTGCTCATAAATGTCCCAATGATATCTTCCATATTCAAACATATATTCCGTGTTATACTTCTTCGCAATAGCCTCTGTTATTGTTGATTTTCCTGTAGACTGTGCTCCAACAAATGCTACTCTTGTTATCAAATCTTTATATACATTTGGGCTCATTCTTGATATATTTTTATAATTATTTGCTTGAATATCCATAGTCTTTTTTCTCATTTTTTCAGCTATACTACTTATTATTTCATTTCTACACTCTAAAGTATTTGTTAAATGCCCCATATTTGGTTGTGTTGAATAAAATTTGTTTAATTGACTTCCATTTAATGCTTTATCAATAATTTTTTTTTGAAATCCTGTTGCTGTTAAATCTTTTCCCTCCATTGTAGACCATGATTCAAATACTTCGACACTTGGATATAATTCTTTAATCCAGTTAGCTCGAATTGTTAATGGCACTTTTGTTTCATTATTATCATAAACAATTACTATTAATCTATCTACTTGTTGCAACGCATATTTTATACATAATTCATATCCAGAATGTAGTATAGGGAAGCTATCTACAAATAATCCAGTTTTTTCTTCCATTTCCTATATCGCCCTTTCTATTTATTATCTGTACAATATTATATTACATTTTTTACCAAATTTCAACACATTATGTAGAATTGCCTTTTTTTTCTTACTATGATATATTATATTTATATTGTAGCGAAAGGATGATGTGTCAATATGATTGATTTACATACACATACTACCTATTCAGATGGTACTGATAATCTAATAACCCTTCTTAAAAATGCTGAAAAATCGAACATAGAAGTATTATCTATAACAGACCATGTCACATGTGAAGGATACAATGAACTTAAAACTTTAGATGTAAAGCAATACTTCTCTGGAAAAATTATCAAGGGCTGTGAACTTTATACATCTATAGAAGGACAAACAGTCGAATTATTAGCTTATAATATAGACACTGAAATTTTTAATGATAAACTTCCTAAAATATATCAAAGTGAATCTGAAGATAATAAATATCAATATGAACAGTTGCTACAAATATGCAAAAAATTAGGAGTCAAAATTAACTATGATAAGATACAAATTAATTTTGATAATGAATTTTGTGGCGATGTTATTTGGAAAGAAATTATTAAAAATTCCGAAAATAAAAAATTCTTTGATGATGTAGATTCTTGGCAAAATAGTAATACTTTTTACAGAAGATGTATGACAAATTCTAAAAGTAAATTTTTTATCGATAAATCTAATTTTTATCCTTCCATTAGTGAAGTTATTAATTTGATAAAAAGTGCTGGTGGTTTAGTTTTTATACCTCATATTTATATGTATGGTGATAATTCTATAAAATTTTTTGAAATCTTCACAAAAAATTATCCAATAGATGGTATAGAATGTTATTATAATTCTTTTACTAATTCTCAAACTCAATTTTTACTAAATTATTGCAAAGAAAATAATCTACTTATATCTGGTGGCACAGACTACCATGCTAATAACAAGCCAGGAATTAAACTAGGCATAGGTAGAGGAAACTTAAATATTCCAAAAAGTATTTTAAAAAATTGGGGAACATTAGAAATTATCTAATTTTTATAAATAAAAATTAGAACAAGTTTATTTCTCCCCACCAGTTCCGGGTTTAAATGGGGAAATTTATTAGATTTCCCCATTTAAACCCGGAACTGGTGGGGAAACTCTTGAAACTTTTATCTATCTCTCCTTGTTACCCTTGGATCTTCATATTCTTCATCCAATTCCTCTATCACATCTTCAGGCTTCTTATCTCCTTGTTCTTTTTCCGTGAATTTTTCTTTCACATAAGTAGCATCTGGTTTGCCATCTTTATAAAATCCCCATCTACTCGCTAATTCATCATAAGTAACTTTTTCTCCTGAAGATAATTCCACAAAATCTTCTGTATCATGTGTATGTGAAACTGTATTCCTATCGCCATCTACATCTTTTGCACTTTTCGGTTCACATTCCGAGTGTTTCTCTTGATGCTCTTTTACCTCTTGATATCCTTCTTCCACTGAACGATATCCATCATTATATTCTTGTGCTAATTTTAAAGATTCTATATCAGTTCCTTCTAATGTATTTTTGGCATTCGATGTTTCTAATTGTCTATCTAAACTTTTATTCCCTTCTACGCCCTTTCCTCCAATTGTTTTTCTTGGCGAATGATAAACTTCTACCTCTCCATATTGTCCTTTTTCAACTCCAATCGTTCCTTCTCCTACTTTTAATCTAGTTAATACATCTCCATTTTTTACGGTATCATTTTGTTTTACTTGATAATTTTTTTCTAATGGATTCGTACCCTCTTGTGTATCATTCTCTAAATCTAATGTTTTTATTTTACCTTGCTTTGTCATAATTACTGCTTCATACCTAGAACTATGCCCTTGCTCTTTTTGTCCTTTTTCATTCTTTAAATCCTTCAAATCATCAGATTCTACAATCCCCATTTTTAAAGGTTCATCACCATGTTCCAATTCTGGCATTTTACCATTTTTTTGTAAAACTTGCTCTAGATTACTCATATCTGTAACCCTTGTTCCCATATCTACTTCTTGTTTAATATTGATATCCTTTTGCTTATTTTCTATTTTTTCTGGTGATTTTTGTTGCTTTTGTAATACTTCCTTTTCTACTTTTTTCTGTTGTTCTTGTCTTTGAATTTGTTTTGTTTCCTTTGTTTTTATCGTTCTATTATATTGCGTTCTTTCTTGCACACCTTTTTGCTTCATCTGTAATCGATCTAAAATATCCCTTATTTTTATTGTCTGTAATAACTGTTGTATTTTCTCTTTCTCTAAAGGTGATATTTGGTTTCTTTGTTGATTATCTTTTATATCATTCGCTACTTCATTTTCTAAAGTATCTTGTTTAAAAATGATAGTTTCTCCTGGTATTTTAGGCGTATAGACACCAATTAAATTCAAATAATAATATTTAAAAATTTCTCCTTCATTTTTGATGACTATTTCTTTTTGTTTTCCTTCTAATTCCACTTGTCCTAATGTTTGAAGAAGTTCTTTCTCTTGTAGCATTTGGGATGTTACTTTATGATTGACTAGTTTTATAATTTCTAGTTTTGTTTCTTCTAAAAAATCTATATCTTTTTTAAAAATAATTTTCTGTTCTTTCATTTGAGGTGTATAAGCACCTACTAATTCTAAAGTATAATATTTAAAAAGCGCATCTTCTTCTAGTAGCAATATTTCTTTCTCTTTCCCTTGTATTTGTTCTTTTCCTAAAATCTGTATTTTTCTCACCTCTTTCATTATTTGCCTCCTAGGATTTTCCCCACTGGTTCCGGGTTTAAATGGGGACATTTGATAAATTTCCTCATTTAAACCCGGAACCAGTAGGGAAATTTCTATTCACTTATTTCAGCCATTAAATCATAATTACTAATTCCGAGTAATCTTACACATTACAAAATCACCTATCTTAATTTGTGAATCTTTTGCTTTAACATACACTAGTCCATCTATTTCTGGTACATCTTGCATGGTTCTTCCTATGAAATATTTTCCATCAAAAGATATAGCTTCGATTAAAACTTCATACTCTTTGTTTAATTTCTTTGCTAAATTTTCTTTTGAAATTTCTTGTTGCGTTCTCATAATCTTATCATATCTTGCTTTTTTCGTATTCCCATGAATTTGCTCTGGTAATTTAGCTGCTGGTGTCCCCTCTTCTTTTGAGTACATAAAAGCCCCTAATTTATCAAATTTGGCTTGTTGTACAAAGGTTAATAATTCTTCAAAATTTTCCTTCGTTTCGCTTGGAAATCCGACAATTAAAGTAGTTCTTAACGTTACTTCTGGAATTTTATTTCTTATTTTTTGGATTAATTCTTGTATTTGTTTTTGATTTGTCTTACGGTTCATCTTCTTTAAAATAGAATCAGAAATATGTTGCATTGGTATATCAAAATATTTCGCAATTTTAGGATTTTTAGCTACTACCTCCAATAGCTTATCTGTAATTCCTTCTGGATAGGTATAGAGAAATCGAACCCATTTAATTCCTTCTATTTGGCTAATCTCTTCTAATAATTCTGCTAATTTACTTTCTCCATACAAATCTACACCATATTTCGTTGTATCTTGTGCAATCACAATCAGCTCTTTGATTCCTTGCTTTGCTAATCCTTTTGCTTCCTCTATGATATCTTCTTTTTTTCTACTAACAAATGGCCCTCTAATATAAGGTATCGCACAATAAGTACATTTATTGCTACAACCTTCTCCAATTTTTAAGTACGCATAATTTTTTCCTGTGGTAATGGTTCGATTCAAAAATTCTTCTTGTAATAACATCGGCATAGTAGGAATATCTGATATCTTTTTACTAGCTCTCGCTTTACTTTTTTTAACCATATTTCTTTGAATCAAATCTTCTATTTGGTTCCACAATTGATCATATTCATCTATTTTGATAAATAAATCTACTTCTGGAAGTGCTTTTATTAAATCCTCATAATATCTCTGTACTAAACATCCCATTACAATTAAGTATTGACATTTATCTTTTTTGTATTCTGCCATTTCAAGGATTGTATTAACAGCTTCTTCTTTTGCACTATCAATAAAACCACAAGTATTAATAACAATTACTTCTGCTTTGGTTTCATCATTTACTATCTCATACTTATTTTTCTTAAATAGTCCAATGGTTGCTTCTGTATCAATCAAATTTTTGCTACATCCTAAATGTACAAATCCTACTTTCATTTTTTGCTTCCTCTTTCTCTTCATGGCTAATTGGTCAATCTGGGACAGGCACGACTTAACCATTTTTCTAATTTCTGGCTAATGGTCAACCTGGGACAGGCACAACTTAACCGTTTTCTAATTTCTGGATAATTGGTCAACTTAAGGATAGACACGGTCTAACATTTTCAAGTCAATCTTTGTGGCTACAAATATGTTTTCGAGTCAATTCCATTAACTCTAACTTGGTAAATCCTTCCACTTGTGTTTTACTTCTATCCTTTTTTAATTCTGCTTCCAACAGTTTCTGAATTTTTTCTTTGTTTTCATTATCTTTCATATCAATATAGTCCACAATGATAATGCCACCTATATCTCTTAAACGTAATTGCTTCGCAATTTCTACTGTGGCTTCTTGATTTACTTTAAAAACTGTTTGTTCTAGACTTTGACTTCCAGTATATTTTCCTGTGTTAACATCAATAGCTGTCAATGCTTCTGTTTTATCAATTGTTATAAAACCTCCACATTTCAACCAAATTTTTCTACTTTCTATTTTTTCTATCTGTTTTTCTAAATCAAAAATGTCTAATATGTTTTCTTTCTTTTTCATTTCTATTTTCAAATTCGCATATTCATAGTTTTCATTTTTAAAATTTTCTAACTCTTTTTTGATTGTTACATCATTTACTGTTATTTTTTGAATCGAACTATCTGCTAAATCCATTAACATTCTTTCTATAATATCTTCGCTTTTATATAATAACTGTGGTTCTTCCCATTCTGGATTAATACTAGTTTGGATAATATTGTCCCACTTTTTCTCTACTCTTTTTATGTCTTCTATTACTTCTTTTTCTTTATTTTGGGCTGAAGTTCTTATAATCGCTCCATTTCCTTCACTTAAATTTTCCTTTACTAACTTGATTAATCTTTCTTGTTCTTTTTTATCTAAAATTTTTTGTGAAACGGTAACAATATCAGTATTGGGAAGTAATGCAATGTATTTACCTGGCAAGTTAATATGTGTTGATACTCTAGCACCTTTCTTCTCATTGCTATCTTTTTTTACTTGTACTAATAATCTTTGATTTCTTTCTATTACTTGATTAATGTTTATTTTTTGATTTTGTTCTTCTTTTGTTTCATCTATTTTAGGTAGAATATCTTTTAAATGAATAAAACTGTTTTTTTCTGTTCCAATATCAACAAAGGCTGACTGCATACCATTTATAATGTCTTTCACAATTCCTATATAAATATTTCCTTCTCTTCTTCTATATTCTTTATCTTCCTCATAATATTCTATTAATTTTCCATTTTCAAGTAATAGTATTTGTTGTTTTTCATTTTGTGTTTGTATGATAATTTCTGTCATTTTTATTAGTTCCTTTCTTGCTTAATTAAATTTATTCATGGCTATATCAATTCCATTTTTTATGATTTCAATTACAGCTTCTTTTGCTTGTTTTATTCCTTGCTCTAATTTTTCTTTTTCTTCCTCTGGAATGGCTCCAAGTACATATTCTACTAAATTCTCTTTTTTTTCTGGCATTCCAATTCCAACTCTTATTCTTTTAAAATTTTGCGTGTTTAATTCATGTACTACTGATTTCATTCCATTGTGTGTTCCAGGTCCTCCCATTTTTCTTATTTTAATGCTACCTGGTTCGATATCAATATCATCATAGATAACAATAATTTGTTCCATTTCTATTTTGTAAAATTGTACGATTTCTTTTACACTTTCTCCACTTAAATTCATAAATGTTTGTGGTTTTAATAATATTATTTTTTCCCCTTCGATGCTTCCACTTCCATATAATCCTTTAAATTTATTTTTATTAACCCCAATTTCAAATTGTTTGGCTAATTGATTAATGGTGTTGAATCCCATGTTATGCCTAGTACTGCTATAATCTTTTTCTGGATTTCCCAATCCTACTATTAAATACATGCTTGTCTTTCCTACTTTCTTTTTATTTTTAACGATTCCATCCGTTAAAGATTTCTTCCTAATACTTTTCTAAATATTTTTACTGTCTTTTATTTTAACTTTTTTTTTGCCTTTTTTCAAGCTTTTTCTTGGATTTTCCTAAATAGCAAAAAACACTTAAAGAAAATTTGAATACCCATTGTTATATAGGAAAATTTTTCTATCCAACAAAAAAAGCACCTTAAAAGTGCTTTTTTATACCTTTATCAATTATTCTGCTGATTCCTCTGTTTCTGGAGCTTCATAAGCTTCTAAAATAGCTTTTTGAATTTTCTCTCTTGTTTCAGCATTGATTGGATGAGCTATATCTTTGAATTCTCCGTTTGGAGTTTTTCTACTTGGCATAGCTATGAATAATCCATTTTGGCTTTCGATAACTTTGATATCGTGTACTGCGAATTCATTATAGAATGTTACAGAAGCAACAGCTTTCATTCTGTTCTCTGAATTTAATTTTCTTAAAAGTACATCTGTTATTTGCATTGTTGAATAGCACC
>JAAWAX010000045.1 GCA_022792395.1 Clostridia bacterium | reverse complement strand
TTGGCTTTACATTTCTGTTATCTGCATCCCATATTTTTGTGTTATCATATATTTTTATAATTACCATTACATATTTATCATAAAATAGTTCTTTATATTTTCTTACTATTCTTGAAATATTGTTAGTAATTCTTTTTCCGAGTGTAGTTTGCACCTTTTTTTATTGGTGGGATTTTTTCTGGAATATGTATTTTTAATATGTCATCTTCTACTTTTGCTTTGTAATCATAGTCTATGAATTCTGTTACTTCATCTCCCATAAAATCTCTCCATAAGTTTTCTTGCATTACTGCATCATACATATCCATTCTTACTTTTTCTAGTTTACAAAAATATTTTTCTAATTCCTCATCTTTTATTTTTTCTTTTGTTTGCACTACTTCATTACTTATTTTTTCAATTTTCTTAATTGATTCTATAATTTCTTCTCTTTTCATAAATATCACTCTCACTTTCTTAAATTTAATTTTGAATAGAACAAAAGAGGCATGATTAAAGTTTTTTGACCTTTTAATAAACATATATGCCTCGTCTTTGTTCGTCTGCGAAAATTGCAAAGCAGTTTTCTGTAGAATATAAAAATAGAAGGTAATTAAACCTCCTACTAATTCTCAAACTCTCTAATCCACTCATTTATCTTAAACTTGTCCGATGTATCCACCAAATATCGCAATCCCCTGGATAAGAAAATGTAACTTCTCCATATTTTCCTACTAAAGCTCCCACAAATATAACAGAAGAACGCATTTGTCTCATTAGTTCTTCTGGAATTTCGTATTTACAAATTTTGCTGGTATCGATTATTACTTTGTTTTTCTTTTTCGTTACCTCTGCTCCTAATTTTTTTAAAATTTCATACATCATTTGCGTATCATGTATATTAGGTACATTATATAGCGTTGTTTTTCCTTGATTCAAGATACTTGCTGCTATGATGGGTAATGAGGCATTTTTAGACCCAGATATTTCCACCTCCCCTTCTACTTTTTTTCCTCCTTTGATTATGTATTCTGACATTTCGACTCCCACCTTTCACTTTTATTGGTATATATTATGTCTTCTTTACGTAAAAAGTGAATTTAGAAATTATTTTCTTTTCATTATATTTACTTGAAAAATTCCACATAATATCATATAATAGGTTCATAAAAAAATGGAGGAATGAAATAACATGAAAAACATAACTGTAAAAGATTTATATCGAAGCACTAATACTTATGTAGAAAAAGAAATTACCCTAGAAGGTTGGGTAAAAACCGTAAGAGACTCTAAAACCTTTGGATTTATTGAATTAAATGATGGTACTTTTTTCAAAAATGTACAAATTGTTTTCAATAACACTTTAGAAAACTTCGCAGAAATTTGCAAATTAACAATCAGTTCTTCTATCAAAGTGAGTGGAAAATTTATTGTAACCGAAAATGCAAAACAGCCATTTGAAATACAAGCCAACGCTATTAAAATAGAAAGCCTTTCTGATAGTAGCTATCCACTTCAAAAGAAAAAACATTCTTTTGAATACTTAAGAACTATTTCACATTTGCGACCAAGAGCCAATACCTTCCATGCCGTATTTCGTGTACGTAGTGTTTTAGCATATGCTATTCACAAGTTCTTTCAAGAAAGAAACTTTGTGTATGTAAATACTCCTATTCTTACTGGAAGTGATGCAGAAGGTGCGGGAGAAATGTTTAATGTTAATTCTTTTGACTTAAACAATATTCCTAAAAATAAAGAAGGAGAAGTTGATTTTTCACAAGACTTCTTTGGAAAATCTACTCATCTAACGGTAAGTGGTCAATTAAATGGTGAAACTTTTGCTCAAAGTTTTTGTAATATCTATACTTTTGGACCTACCTTCCGTGCCGAAAATTCTAATACCGTAAAGCATGCTGCCGAATTTTGGATGGTAGAACCTGAAATTTGTTTTGCTGATTTAAATGATGATATGGATTTAGCAGAAGATATGATTAAATATATCTTTCAATATGTGATTGACAATTGTCCTGAAGAAATGGCATTTTTTAATCAATTTATCGACAATGGTTTATTAGAAAGATTACATCATGTTATTACTTCTGATTTTGTAAGAATCAGTTATACTGATAGCATAAAAGAACTAGAAAAACACAATGATGAATTTGAATATAAAGTTTCTTGGGGTGTTGATTTACAAACAGAACATGAAAGATATTTGTGCGAAAATATCTTTAAAAAACCAGTTTTTGTAACCGATTATCCAAAAGAGATTAAGGCTTTTTATATGAAGCAAAATCCAGATGGCAAAACAGTAGCAGCAAGTGATTTACTGGTTCCTGGTATTGGAGAAATTATTGGTGGTAGCCAAAGAGAAGAAGATTACAATAAATTATTAACTCGAATGAAAGAATTAAATATGCCTATTGATAATTATGACTGGTATTTAGATTTAAGAAAATATGGAAGCTGTAATCATGCTGGATTTGGTCTAGGTTTTGAAAGGGCTATTATGTATTTGACTGGTATGCAAAATATTCGTGATGTAATCCCTTTCCCTAGAACACCAAAAAATTGTGAATTTTAATCCATAGAAATAGGATGATGTTTTTCAAAATTTCTTATTATAATATTTTCAATTTATTGAAAATTTGCCATGAGGAAAGCCATCGGAATATACTAGCTATTCCGATGGCTTTTTAGTATTCTGAAAAGTTAAAGTTTCTTAAATTCTTCTTCAAATTTGTTCACAAACCACTTTTTTATCTTTTCCTCTTTTCTTTTTAGAACTTTCTCCTTTGGCGACAGTTCTTTTTCTGGCTTGCTTGTTACTGGATCTGTGTAAGGAAACAATTTCCTTATCTGTTCCCTAGCCCAAATAATTGTATGGTTCCAGTGATTTCTCTTAAATATCCGAGCCTCTTTTCTTATAATTTCTGTTAATTCATCCAGTGACATGTTAATTGCTATTTTGTTAATTGCTTCTTCCATTTTTCCTCCTTCTCTTAACAGTATACTGCCAAGAATCTCTGCTTTGAATTTGTTACTTCCTTTTTCATTATAGCATATTTAACATAAATTTTCAAACTTTGCACCTAAAAAATATCCAACTTATAATATTGTTCTTACCAATTATCATAACAACTCAAAATTGCCAAAAAAGACTGTATTTTGTCCTTTTGGCAATTTTTCTTGTTCTACTGTATTTCTTTTCCATAATAGCTATCTAATAAAATCTGTTTCAATTCAGTAACAAGTGGTAATCTTGGGTTAGCTGTTGTACATTGATCTTCAAAGGCTCTATCTGCTAACATATCCACTTTTGCTAAAAATTCTTGTTCCTCTACTCCTGCTTCTTGTAAAGATTTTGGCATATTCAAATATTCATTCATTTCTTGTACTTTTGCAATTAAACTAGCAATGCCTTCTTCTTTACTATCAGCTTTCAAACCAACTTTTTTAGCTAATTCATAATATTTTTCATCCGCAATAAAGAATTCATATTTTGGAAAAGATACAAACTTCGTTGGTTTTGAACTATTATATTTTATTACATAAGGTAATATAATTGCGTTGATTCTTCCATGTGGCAAATGGAACTCTGCTCCAATTTTGTGTGCTAAAGAGTGATTAATTCCTAAAAACGCATTGGTAAATGCCATACCAGCAAGTGTACTCGCATTATGCATTTTTTCCCTTGCTAAACGATTGGTTCCATCCTCATATGCTTCTGGCAAATATTTCATAACAATTTCAACTGCTTTTTCCGCTAAACCATCTGTATAGTCTGATGCCATGTTAGATACATAAGCTTCTATTGCATGGGTTAATACATCCATTCCTGTATCTGCTGTTACTGATTTTGGTAAACTCATGACTAGGTCTGGGTCTACAATTGCTACATCTGGTGTTAATTCATAATCTGCTAATGGATACTTCTTATTTTTTTCTTTATCGGTAATAACAGCAAATGAAGTTACTTCTGAACCAGTTCCTGAAGTAGTTGGGATGGCAACCATTTTACACTTCGTTCCTAATTTTGGAAATTTATAGGTACGTTTTCTAATGTCCATGAATTTTAATTTTAATCCTTCTACATCAGCATCTGGATGCTCATAGAATAACCACATTCCTTTGGCAGCATCAATTGGACTTCCTCCTCCTACTGCAATAATAACATCTGGTTTGAAAGTTTTCATAGCTTCTACACCTTTTTTTACGGTTTCAAAAGATGGGTCAGATTCTACTTCACTAAATATTTCAGAATGCACATATTGATGTCTTTTTCTCAAATGATATAAGATTTTATCAACATATCCTAATTTTATCATTCCTTCATCTGTTACAATAAATGCTCTTTCAATTTCCGGCATCTTTTCTAAATACCCAATTGATCCAGCTTCAAAATATATTTTTTCTGGAATTTTAAACCATTGCATATTAACTCTCCTTTTCGCAACTCTTTT
>JAAWAX010000044.1 GCA_022792395.1 Clostridia bacterium | reverse complement strand
ATAAACATAGACCAGGTGTAAGATATAGAAAGTAATTTAGTAACTGACCCGTTTACGTTTGTTAAACGGTTCGGTTCACCAATTTAATATGCCACTTTAGCTCAGTTGGCCAGAGCACCGCACTTGTAATGCGGGGGTCCTCAGTTCGAATCTGAGAAGTGGCTCCAATATTGTCAGTAGTCTTGAAATAGTCTTGATTGCTGGCTTTTTTTGTGGTTCAAAGTCAATAGTTGGAGTTTTATCTACCCCAACTAATATTATAAACCTTAATATCTTTCATCTTTTTCATTATTTGTTTCAATATTCTTCTTTTTTGCTAATTTCTTTGCAATTTCAAATTGTTCTTTCCTTTTTATTGATTCCAAAGCCTTTTTTTCTATTTGATTATTTTTATTATTAACTTTTAAATTTTTTAGATTACTTGTTATACCTTTATTACTATTATTAGATTCTATTTTTTCATCATGTTTTTTCATTATATTTTTATGGTTACTAAATCTTTCTTTAATCAATATCCATTTTTCTTTAAACCAAGTAGTAATTCGTTTTTTTTCTGGGATAACTGTTAAGGATTTTTCTTGCTCCTGAAATTGGATTGTCTCATATTCTAAACTAGGTTTTTTTTCAGATTCTATAATTGCATTTAATTTATGTTCTTCTACTTCTTGGTTTTCATTAATGGTAGTATCTAGTTCATTAGCAGAAAATTCTTTTACAATTTTTCCATTACATTCTCTTATAATATCATTTTCGTCATATATTGGTAAATTTTTATCATTATATAATTCTATTATATCTAAAACACTTACATCTTCTTTTCCACATCTCTGCTTATATAATTCTTCAACAGCCATTGAAATTATTGAATCAATTTTTTTTCGTATAAGCAGTAATTGTTTATCTTGTTCTAAAAAATCCAAATTAGTGTTATTAAATATTGTTGTATATTCATCAATTAATTCATATACATCATTAAATTCTTCTTCTTTAATGCCTTGTGCTTGTAATTGTCGTATTATATTTTTAGAAATATTTACTACTTCATTGTTAGCAGGAGAGCCAATTGTTGAAAGTTCTCTAATTTTCTTTGTTCTTAGTTCACTGTTTACTATTATTCCTGAAATATTTTCTACTGGTATTTGTTCATCTATAAATGCCTCATCAAAATATTCAGAAGAATTGTTAGTAGCACTTGCTAAAGTATAGGGACAGTCTTGTACTTTAAATGATATCCCATTTTCTAATATATATAAATTTAATGCTCCCCATTGATTGATATCATGTGGTACAGCTACAGAAATTCTATCATTTCCATTATGATTTACGCCTCCATTTTTATTATAAGCATCAATGTTTTGAGCTCTCTGTGTTGATAAAATTCCATTTTTCATTATACTTTCATATTTTAATAAATTTTCTCCAATTCCATGATAGCAAAAAGATTCCATTTTTTTCTCCTTGTATAAAAGTTATTTTTATTATAACATTTTTATTTTAAACTATCTATATACTTACAAAGTTTTTTCAAAATTATCAAAATAACTGGGAAATAGCAAAATTAGTCCCTAATTATTACCAAAAAACATAACTTAAAATAATTCTAAATAACTTTCTCTAATTCATTTTAATTTATAATAAATTTTTTGAAAACCGTTGAAATATAAGAAACAAGAGGATATACTGATAGTAGTATCAGTGAAGAAATAATAGAAAAAGTCAGCAAAACTACTTTGTAATGCGGGGGTCCTCAGTTCGAATCTGAGAAGTGGCTCCAATATTGTCAGTAGTCTTGAAATAGTCTTGATTGCTGACTTTTAAACTTTTTATTGGTATAAAAATACCAATATTTTTTGGCTCAAAGTCAAATAGTTGGGGTGAGATACTTAAGAAGATTCTTGTCTCAACTTTTTAATTGGTTAAAAATTTTAAGTAAAAATGCTCAAAATTATTGATTTTAGGGATGAAAAAACGAAACATGTGTTGCTAAATACAAAATAAATATTACGGGAATTATAATTATAAAAATTCCAATCATGAACAATAATCTAATTCTTTTTTTTATCTTTTGTGTGTCACTATCTTCTTTATAAATTATGATATATTTATTTACTAATTTAATAAGTTGTATTATTACTATTGGATCCATAATAAACAATAATCCTCCATAAATTACAATTGGGACAAATAAGACTGCTAATCTTGAAGAATCACTTATCAACGAAAACTTTTCAATTAACTTAAAACAAATTTTATTAATATTAGGTGCTATCATTAAAGTAAAAAATATTGTTAGTATAAATATAATTACATACCATATTGCTTTTATTATTTGAATTTTAGTAGGTGGTTTCATAATTTTTCCTCCTCAATCGATTATATCATAAATTTAGAAGGTTTTTCAGTCTATTTTAAGATTTTTTCTTAAGAGGATCTATTTCTTCTTTTTTACTTTAACTTATATTTTCTTACTAAAAAATGTTATATGAGTATATAAATATGATTGATTTTTGGGCTAAAATATGGTAAAATGGTAATGTGGATACAAAAGTATAAAGGAAGTGAATACGTATGAGAAAAATAAAGAATGCTAGAGATAGAATAATCGATGAAGAAGATAGAAAGGCATATGATAAATACAAAACGTATTTGTCTGAATTAGCTATATATGAGGAGTATACACAAGAAAATAGTGTAGATAAAATAGGAGGCCTATTTAAACTAGCATATTTATACAAAAAGAACGGAATAGAATTTAAAAATAGAAAAAGTTTAGTGGAAAGATTTAAAAAATTTAGTTCTACCATAATGAGAATAAAACAAGAAAATCCAGATTTAGATTTACGAGATATAAGAACTCAAAAAGGTAGAAAAATAGTAAGTGATGTGATTTATGAAACACAAAATGATAAAAAAATTAAGGAAGCTGATTTAGATGCTGTAGCTGTAATAGAAAATTTTTCTTTGTATGTTGCACTTGGCCAAGTAAACGAAAATAGTAAAGATAAAAAAAGTGCTCTTAATGAATATGAAATTAGTGAAGAAGAATTTAAGAGAGCGAAAGCATCTTATAAAAAATATGAAAAAAATGGTATTATGGATGTATATGATTCTATGTTTAAGAGAAACAATGGAGCCATTCCTAATAAAATTGTTCACTATGCTGCTGGAGCTTTAGAACTTACACCATCAGAAGCTAGAAGAGCTTTATCAACAATACAAGTTCTAAAAGGAAATGATACCAAAAACAGTAAAATAGAAAAATTCTTCACGGTTTATGATGTTAGTCAAGTATTAATTGATAATATTATGAGAGATCCCCAATTAACACCAGAAGAGAAAAATAGAAGAATATGTGAATTAGAGGTAGCAGAGTTTGAAAGAGTATCAAAAAATGTTGAAGAGGCTAATAGATTGCAACATACAGATAAGTATAAAATTGCAAGAGAAAGTGATCAAAGAGAAATTGGTTAAGATTACAATGAAAAAGCGGTTTGCAAATGTAAAATTGCAAACCGCTAGCTCTATTCTTCTGAAATAGAGCAAGTGTTGTCCTGGAGATTAAAAACAATATTCTCCGGTGGATTTTTTAAGAACTCTGTAGAACATATCCGGCCATTATTTTCTAATTTCGATTTGACAAGAGAATAAGTTTTGAATAACTTATGCTCATATAATTTGTCTTCATCATCTTGGTATTCTTTAGATGATAGTAACACGCAATAGAAAGTTAAAAATTCTAAAGCCGAAGCCGGAGTATCTAATTTCAAAAATAGCTCCTTGCTAAAAGCAATTGCTTTTTGTCCAAATTTAGTATCATTTATTTTTTGTCGAATCTCCGAGCCTGTCATAGAGCCACCTCCCTTACAATATTATCCACTTATAATAATACCATATTTTACATATTATGTCAAGCAAATATGAGCTTCTAGATTAATATTTTCTTTTATGTACCAATTTTAATCAAATAATAGTATCCGTAAGCTAAAATAGATAAATAAAAATAAGATAAAACGAAAATAATTACAAGTAAAGGATTCGGTATGATGTTAAAAAATTTATCAACAATTTAGTATTAAAATGTGGAAAAGAGTTGCAATAAAAAGAGAAAATTACTATAATGAAAGAAAGAGAAGGAGGCATAAAATATGGAAAGAGTTGCTATCATAACAGGAGCATCCAGAGGAATTGGAAGAGAAATAGCAAAACAATTAGCAAAAAGCGAAATAAAAGTAATAGCAAATTATAATCACTCTGAAAAAGAAGCAAAGGAATTAAAAAACGAATTAGAAAAAGAAAATATCATAATAGATATCGTGAAAGCAGACATATCAAAAAGAGAAGAAGCACATAAATTGGTTCAATTTGCTTTAGAAAAATACAAAAAAATAGATATTTTAGTAAATAATGCAGGAATTAGTGAATACAAAATGTTTACAGATGAAACAGATGAAGATTGGAATCGAGTCATAAATACTAACTTATATTCTGCATTTGTTATGTCACAAGAAGTAATACCTAATATGATACATAACAAAGAAGGTTGCATTATTAATATATCATCGATATGGGGGATAATAGGTGCCTCATTAGAAGTATTATATTCTATTTCTAAAGCGGGAATGAATGGACTGACAAAGGCATTGGCTAAAGAGTTAGGACCTTCTAATATTAGAGTAAATAGCATTGCACCAGGAATGATTCAGACAGAAATGAATAACAAGTTTTCAAAAGAGGAATTAGAAGAAATAAAAGAGGAAATACCATTAGAAAAAATTGGACATGTAAGCGATATTGCAAAATGTGTGAAATGGTTAATAGAAGATAATTATACAACAGGTCAAGTTATTTCTATTAATGGAGGTTGGGCAATTGTATAAAAAAGTTTTTAGGAAAATCTTTTTAAAAACAAAAATTATCAAAAAAACGACTTTTTAAAGTCGTTTTTAAGTATTTTCGGTATTGGTTAATTTTCTTTTATAATTTCCAGAAATTATTTTTGGAAGATAAGTAATAATTTTATAAACTGCTAAACGGACTTTTTTACTCCATAAATAAGATCTTCTTAATTTTTTAGCAGAACCTAATGCGACAGGTTCATCTTCTAAAACAAGTAATTCAGATTGTACTTTTTCTAATGGAAAAACATAGTTTTGTCCATCATTATTATCCCAACAGTCATTTCCATTATTGAAACAAAAATTAAAAGTTTCTCCTTCTCCTAACTCTATTTCAGCTTGGAATCCTAAATCTGTTTTTTCCATTTTTATATCATTTACATTATCCCAATTTAATCCAAAACCATAATGAATAGAAACTTCTTCAGAAGATTCTTGAAAAAGTTTTCCCGTATAAGATATTTTTACTTTACTATTTTCAACTAATTTATCGGTATTAAAAAATATGTTTTTAGTTAATTCCATGTGATTTCTCTCCTTATTTATCTTTTGCTTTCAACATTATAATATTAAATTTTACAATGTTCAAGTATTTTTGTGAAAAAATTTGAAAAAAATTAAAGATTTTGTCAAAAAGGAATAATAAAGAATAAAAAACATAATATTAAATAAACAATTTATGCATACATAGTTGTAAAAAAGAGCAGTTTGTGATAAGATTTAAGTAGAATAATAAGAAGGGGAAATTCACTATGAAAGGGTTAGTAAAAGAAAATTTGGAGGAAAAAGAAAACGTGGAAAAAGCAGAAGAAAAAGTAGAAGAAAAACAAAGTGAAAAAATAAATAGTAAGACAAAAGAAAATACCAATAAAAAACAAACCAAAAAAGCAAATAATAAGCCGAAAGAAAATGCCAATAAAAAACAAACTAAAAAAGCAAATAATGAGTCAAAAGAGAATACCAATAAAAAACAAACCCAAAAAGCAAATAATGAGCCAAAAGAAGAAAAGACTAATAAAAAACAAGCCCAGAAGACAAATAATGAATCAAAAGAAAACACAGATAGAAAGCAAGATGAGGAGACAAATAGTAAATCAAAAAAGAAAACGAATAAAAAGCAAGATGAAAAAACGAATCGTAAGCCAAAGGATAATGCAAATAAAGAAAGTGATATAAAAATAGAAGAAAACGGAAAAAAAGACAAGGAAGAAGAAAAAGAAAATAAGAATCAAAAATTTGAAAAAAAAGAAGGAAAATCAAAGGAAGTAAAAAAGACAGTAAAAAGTATGAGTGAAGATAAAAAGAAAAAATGGATTATACCTACGGTAATAGCAAGTATAGTAATAATTGTTCTTATTTTTTGTTCAACTATTTTTGCTTTAATTAATATTAATAATGAAAAAATAATAAATGGTATTTCGATTTCAGGAATCGATGTATCTGGTTTATCAAAAGAAGAAGCAACTGAAAAAATAACAGATATATATCAACAGAAAAAAGAAAAAGAAATAAATGTTAAATATGAAGAATATGAAGCTACATTAAATCCAAGTTTAATGGAAGTGAATTATGAAGTAGAAAAAGCGGTAGAAGAAGCATTTTTAATAGGAAAAAAAGACAATATATTTATTAATAATTATAAAATTTTATTTACATTAATAAAAAATAGAAATGTTGATGTTAATATGACATTAAATGAAGGAGTAACAAAACAAGCTATAGAAGACATTGGTGTGAACTTACCAGGTGTTATCATAGAATCAAGTCATGATATAGAAGAAGATGAATTAATTATAACAAAAGGAAAAGCAGGAATTAAAATTAATACAGAGGAATTATGGAAAGAAGTAAAAGAAGACTTAAATGATATCAATAGAAAAGAAGATTATATTGAAATACTAGTTGAACATAAAGAACCAGAGCCAATTGATATTGATAAAATACATGAAGAAGTTTATACAGAAGCAAAAGATGCTTATTATACCAAAGACCCATTTACTATTTATCCAGAAGTAGAAGGAATTGATTTTGATGTAGAAGTGGCAAGGGAGCAATTAAAAGAAGAAAAAGAAGAATATATTATCAAACTTACTATAACAAAACCAGAAATAACACTTGATAAGATTGGGGCAGAAGCATTTCCAGATCAATTAGCAACATTTACAACTAGATATGATGCAAGTGATGTAAATAGAACGACTAATTTAGAAATAGCTTGCCAAAAAATAAATGGAAAAGTAATATTAGCAGGAGATACTTTTTCTTATAATAAAGCATTAGGACCTAGAACAGCAGCTGCTGGATATAGAAATGGAAAAATCTATTCTGGAGGGGAAGTAGTAGATGGAATTGGAGGAGGAATTTGCCAAATATCTTCTACTTTATATAATACAGTTTTAATGTCTAATTTAGAAATTGTAGAAAGAAGAAACCATCAATTTGTAACCTCTTATTTACCAGCAGGAAGAGATGCAACAGTAGTATATGGATTGACAGATTTTCAATTTAAAAATACAAGACAATATCCAGTTAGAATTGTAGCAAGTGCTAGAAATGGAATTGCTACAGTATCTATGTATGGAATCAAAGAGGAAAATGAATATACATTTAGCTTTAGTACAAAAACAGTAGGTTCGATTCCATTTACTACAAAATATGAAGAAGATGCAACATTGACAGAGGGAACGGAAATTGTAAAACAAAAGGGTGCGAATGGATTAAAAACAGAAACGTATATAACTAAAATGTTAAATGGAAAAGTAATATCAACCACCTTACTTTCAAAAGATACTTATGATGCTATGGCAAGAATTGTGATAAAAGGAACTAATACTACAATGCAAGAATCGACAGAACCACAAGTTCCAATTCAGCAACAAACACCAGAAGTTCCTTCTGAAGAGATACCTGCAATACCTGAAACCAATCCTACAATAGAATAAAAACATTATAATTATAATAAATTTAACTTTTTAATAACCGATAGTTAAACCTTTTAAAAGAATATAAATACAAGAAAACTTGCCTCCTGTAAAAACACACAGGGGGCAAGAAGTGATTTTATTGCTCAATTTCGTTGAAATAGGGGCGTTCTTTCGAAAAAACGAGTCCCTTTTCACGAGACATAGAGATGTAGACATTATGTGTCTCGCCATCTGAATCGACTACGACTATTTCATAGTCGAAATAGTTGGCAAATGTAAGCGCATCTTTGATTAAAAACTTTTCTTCGCAAGATTTGTCGGAATAGAATTGAAAATTTTTATCCTTCATCTCATAGGGAGCATCCGCTTCCCAGAAAAGCAAATCTACGAGATTATTGCTTGGAACTTCCTTACTTTTTTGAAAAGAGGAAGTTGAATTTGCCTCTGACTCCAAAGAGGAAGCTGAAGTTGAATTTGATTTCGATTCCTGAAGTCTTTCAACTTTTTCATTAAGTTCCTCAACATTTTTTGTCAGAATATCATTTTTCTCCTTGTACGTGAGAGCCTCATTTAATTGATTTTGTAGTTCCGCGATATCTTCCTGTAGTTCCTCATAATTAGGTTCTGAAGAACTAGACTTGGAACCACAAGCTGTGAATGAAACAACTACCATTACTAAAATTCCAGTCAGTATTAGTATCCGTTTTTTCATAAAAACCACCTTTCCCTTTCACTTTTTATGTTGACTGATATATTTAGTATACCAGAAAAACACCTATTTGTCAAAATATACCTTTGCTATATTTGAATATGATATAATCTTATCAAGAAGAAATAAAAGTAGCATAAACTATCATTAAGATTTAGAATGCAATGTACATAGAGTCTTTTAATTTAGTAAAAACCTTGACAAGTAAAAAAAAAGGTACTATAATTAAAAAAGTTTCAAATTCATATTTGCGCCATTAGCTCAGTTGGTAGAGCAGCAGACTCTTAATCTGATGGTCGGAGGTTCGACCCCTCTATGGCGCACCAAATGATAACAACTTGCGAACTTACAAAGTTTTGTTAAGTTGTTTTTTATATGTAAGCTTATGCTTATGATATAATAAAGAAGAAAATGTATGGGAGGAAACATTATGAAAGGAAATAGAAAAGTACTTTTAGTAATCGATATGCAAAATGATTTTATTAACGGAACACTTGGAACAAAAGAAGCGGAAGCAATTGTTGACAAAGTTAATCAGAAAATTACAACCTATAGAAATGCTGAAGATATCATCATATTTACAAGAGATACACATGATGAGAACTATCTTGATACAATGGAAGGAAAAAAATTGCCAGTACTACATTGTAAGAAAAACACAGAAGGATGGCAAATTACTTCTAGAATACAAGTTTATGATGAAGATAAAATTATAGATAAACCTACATTTGGGTCATTAGAATTAGCAAACTATATGGAAGAATTCGATGTTAGTGCAATAGAAATAATTGGGTTATGTACAGATATTTGTGTGATATCAAATGCTATGATAATGAAAGCAAAATTTCCAGATATAAATATTTCAGTAGATTCTTCTTGTTGTGCAGGAGTAACACCAGAAAGTCACAAAAATGCTTTGAAAGCAATGGAGATGTGTCATATTGAGGTAAAATAAAGAAAGAGCTATAAGCAGATTATTGCTTATGGCTCCTTATTTTTTAAGACTCTTAAAGCATTTAAAATAGCAATCACAGATACACCAACATCAGCAAAAACAGCTTCCCACATAGTGGATAACCCTATGGCACTTAAAAGTAAGACTGCAATTTTTATAAAAATAGCAAAAATGATGTTTTCTTTTACAATTCTCATAGTCTTTTTGGAAAGTTGAATCGCATGATTTATTTTAGAAGGTTCATCTGTCATAATAACAATGTCAGCCGCTTCAATAGCACTATCAGCTCCCAAACCTCCCATAGCAATTCCAATATCAGCCAAAGCTAGAACAGGAGCATCATTGATACCATCTCCAACAAAAGCAACATTTCCATTAGGTGAAGAGTTTTTCATAATCTCTTCTAATTTTTCTGCTTTTCCACTTGGTAATAATTCGCTATAAACGGTGTCAATTCCTAATTTGCTAGCTACATTTTCTCCTACCACTTTCTTATCGCCAGTTAACATGATGGTTTGTTTAATATGATTTGATTTTAAAGTGGTAATTGTCTGTTTAGCATCTTTTTTTATTTTATCAGCTATTACAATGAATCCAGCATACGTTTTTTCTATGGCAACATATAAAATTGTTCCAATTTCATTACATTTTGTATAGGAAATGTGATTTTCTTCCATTAGTTTTTCATTACCAACTAATATATTTTTTCCTTCTATTACTGATTCTATTCCTAATCCAGATAATTCTTTGGTTTCAGAAATTAAATCAGAATTAATTTCTTTATCATAAGCTTTTTTTAAGGATATAGAAATAGGGTGATTAGAAAAACTTTCAGCATGAGCAGTTAATTTTAATAATTCATCTTGTGAAATATCAATAGCTTCTATTTTTTGTACTTCAAAAGTTCCTTCTGTTAAAGTACCTGTTTTGTCGAAAACAATTATTTCAGTATGTGCAAGGGCTTCTAAATAATTACTTCCCTTTACTAATATTCCTATTCTAGAAGCACCACCAATGCCTCCAAAAAAACTTAAGGGGATGGAAATTACTAAAGCACAAGGGCAAGATACCACTAGAAAAGACAAAGCTCTATACAACCAATCCGTAAAAGTATAAAAGCCTAAAAATAAGGGAGGAATGATGGCTAGTAATAAAGCAATAATAACAACGGTTGGGGTATAGTATTTAGCAAACTTACTAATAAAGTTTTCAGATTTTGATTTTTTACTACTGGCATTTTCTACTAAATTTAAAATCTTGCTAACAGTAGATTCTCCAAATTCTTTTGTTACTTTTATTGATAATAAACCATTTTGATTGATACAGCCACTTAATACCTCATCTTCTAAATGGACTTCTCTTGGAAGGGATTCACCCGTTAGACTAGAAGTGTCTAATAGGGAGTGTCCTTCTACAATGATTCCATCTAAAGGTATTTTTTCTCCAGGTTTTACAATTATAATTTCTCCTAATTTTACTTCTTCTGGATTGACTTTGGTAATTTTATTGTCTCGTTTTACATTCGCAAAGTCTGGTCTGATATCCATTAAACTGCTAATGGATTTCCTAGATTTATCAACAGCATAACTTTGAAATAATTCTCCTACTTGATAAAATAGCATAACTGCTACGGCTTCTGGAAATTCTCCAATGGCAAATGCACCTAATGTTGCTATTGTCATAAGGAAATTTTCATCAAATAGCTTCCCTCTTAAAAGATTGCGCATAGCTTTCCATACAATTTCTATTCCTACGATGCAATAACTACAAAGATAAAGAATAGGACAAATTATCAAGGCATTCCAAATGTTTTGAAAAGGTAGTAAAAAAGCAATTATATAGATAACTAGGGCAATTAATATTTTAATGGTTCTTTTTTTCATAGTTTCCTCCTAAAAAAGTAATGATTTAAAAAATAACTATTTTATATTCAAATTTATTATATTTTTTATGTCAGTGACTCCCAACTGCACACAGTCTGTAATTATATAACAGACTGTAGCTTGTCGGTCCCCCCGAATGTCACTTTATAAAAAATATAATAAATTTGTTAATTATAAATAATATTGAGTTTTAAATTGTGAGACTAAATTTCTTCTATTTTCACATCTGGTTCTTCTTTTTTTATAGTTTTCTTTAGTTTTTCCATAATTTCTTGCTTATTTTCTTCTTGGCATTCTATTATCATTTTTTCCATCATAAAGTTGATAGAAGCATTATCAATTCCTTCTATTTTTTGAATGGCATTTTCTAATTGTGTGGCACAATTGGCACAATCTAATCCTTTTATTTTAAATGTATACTTCATTTTTAATTCACTCCTTTTATTTTTTTAAACTTTATGTTCAATATGTTCAAGTCCTACCTCAAACAATTGCTTAACATGGTCATCATCTAACATATAGTAAACTTCTTTCCCTTCTTTTCTACATTTTACAATGCCACTTCTTCGAAGGGTACCTAATTGATGCGAAATGGAAGATTTACTCATACCTAAAACATTAGCTATATCACATACACACATTTCATTTTGGTCGAGAGCAAAAAGTATTTTAGTTCTAGTAGTGTCTCCTAATATTTTAAAAAATTCGGCTAGTTTATTAAAAACGTCTTCATCAGCCATATTTTTTAAGGTATGATTTACAATATCTTGATGAATGATATTACAGTCACAAATAAACTCATTTTTTGACATATTTAAAATTCCTCCCATCATTATATTTACATAACGATTGAATCAACACTCAACTGTAATTTTATTATAGTTGAATATACACTCAATTGTCAATAGTTTTTTATAATTTTTTTGAATTTATACATTAATGTTCATTCTAATTGAAATACTATAATAAATTTTGCAAAAATAGAATCATTTAAATTGCTATAATTATTTTATGTAAATATTTAAAAACAATTGACAAAAGTTAAGAAAAAGGCTAAAATAATAGTATTGGGATAAAAATAAAGGGGTGATGGATTTGCTAAAAATATATTGTACAAATATGGAAACAAATAAAATTGAAGAAATAAAAGAATTCAAAAAAGGAGCATGGATTAATTTAGTAAATCCATCGGAAAGCGAAATCAAAAAAGTTTGTGAAAATATCAGCATAGAAGAGGGATTCATTCGTGATGCTTTAGATTATGAAGAAAAAGCAAGAATTGATCAAGAAGAGGATGACAATACTACTCTTTTTATTGTAGATGTACCTATTATAGAAAAAAGTGAAGACAATGATATATATACAACTATGCCATTAGGAATGATAGTGGTAAGGGATGATTTTTTTGTAACCGTTTCTTTGAAAAAAAATAAAATAATTGAGGATTTTGAAAGGAAAAAAATAAAAAACTTTCAGACCTTTAAAAAAACAAGATTTATTTTTCAAATTTTGTATTTAAATTCATCTTATTATTTAAGTTACCTAAAACAAATCAATAAGGAAACAGAAATAGCAGAATCGATACTAAAAAATTCAATGAAAAATAAAGAATTGTTAAAATTATTAAGTTTAGAAAAAGGTTTAGTATATTTTACTACTTCTTTAAAGTCAAATGAACTTGTCATGGAAAAGACAATGAGGGGAAAAATTGTAAAATTATATGAAGATGATGAAGAAATACTAGAAGATGCTATTATAGAAAATAGACAAGCGATAGAAATGTCGCAAATATATAGCAATATTCTAAATGGAACGATGGATGCGTATGCTTCTATTATTTCGAATAATTTAAATGGAGTTATGAAATTTTTAACTTCTATTACTATTGTACTTGCTGTGCCAACTATGATTTCTAGTTTTTGGGGCATGAATGTTGGTTTGCCATTTCAAGATAGCCCTTTTGGATTTGTAGTAATGATATTAATATCTGTGATATTGACACTATTAGTAACTTATTGGCTAAAGAGAAAAGATATGTTAAATTAATAAAATAATAACTAAAAAATCTGAAAAATGCTAGTTAAAGCTAATTTTCAGATTTTTATTATGTTATGAAAAATAGAATTTTTTATTTTATAAATTTTTAATTTTTGTTTTCTTAAAATTCATCTCCAACAATTTTTATTATTTTTTCTAATTGAACCTTTAAATTTTCATAAGTAGATTGACCAAGTGAGGAATCAATACCAGCTTCATAATTATAAATAACTTTTTCAATATCTAATAATTTCATTCTTCTTAAGTTAGAAGAATTTTCTTTATACATATAAATAGGAATATAATCGGCATGGTCTATGCTAATACTTCCATCTACATGTTTTGTTATTTTTAAATTTAAAATGATAGAATTTCTAGTATTTTCAGCATTTTGGTCACAAATAAAATTTCCAGAAGCATAAATAACGAAACCATCTTTTATGGTGCCATCCTCTAAAGTAACAGTACGCTTTTCCATTGGCTCTAATACATGAGGATGATTACCTAAAATAATATCTACACCATTTTGAAAAAGAAAATCTGCTAGTTCTTCTTGCTCTGAATTGGCGGTTGTTCTATATTCCGTTCCCCAATGCATACAAGCAACAATTATATCAGCATCTTGTGATTTGGCATTTTCAATATCTTTTTTTATTAAATCTTTATCAATCAAATTAACACAAAATTCTTTTCCAGAAGGAACTGGAATACCATTTGTTCCATAAGTGTAATTAACAAAAGCGATTTTAACACCTTTTATATATTTAAATAAAATTTTATCCCTATCTTCTTGCGTTTGGTAAGTTCCTAAATGTGAAATATCAGCATCATTTAAAACATCAATCGTTCTGGAAAGCCCAGAAAATCCCATGTCCAAACAATGATTTCCCGCAGTTGATAAAACATCGATTCCTAATTTTTTTAAATCATAAGCTAATGCATCAGGAGAATTAAAAGTAGGATAATTACTATATCCACGCTCTTTGCCAGCAAAACTAGTTTCCAGACTTCCAATGGTAATGTCACTTGTTTTAATGTAAGAACTAATATCCTCAAAAACGTAAGAAAAATCGTAACTATCAGTTTCTTTTTGATAGGCATCAAAATATTGTGTATTATGACACATAACATCTCCAATGGCAGTCATTGTAAAAGTTGTATCTGTTTCTTCGTCTTCTTGTTGCTCATCATCAGATAAATCAAAACTAGAAGCAATTTGTTCTAAATCTTTATCAACATTTTCCAAAAATTGCTTTTGTTCTATAAATTTATTAACATGATAAAAAATGGCTACACATAATAATACAATCACGAGAATGATGACACTAATGGATAAATATTTTATAAATTTTTTATCAAAATGAGCCGTATTAAAAACTTTTGACCTTTTATTTCCTCTGTTATTCCTTCGCATACTAAAATTCCTTTCTTAATTTCCCCACTGGTTCCGGGTTTCTTTGGGGAAATTATCCCCAAAGAAACCCGGAACCAGTGGGGAAGTTTTTGATTTACTTTAATGACAAATTATCACAAAAAATAAAAAAATTCAAGAAAATGCATAAATTTCGACAAAAAACATATACTAATGAAAATGAATATTTTTATATAGTAAAGATAAAGGAGGAAAACCATGAAAGTAATTGATAAAATCGCTTTAGTATTAATTATCATTGGGGCTATCAACTGGGGATTAATAGGAATTTTTAATTTTAATTTAGTGGAAGCTATTTTTGGAAACATGACAATCATTGCAAGGATTATATATGGATTAGTTGGTGTTTCTGGAATTTGGGGAATTAAACTATTATTTGATGATTAACCCTAAATTAGTAGGAATTGTTAATTAAAACTTTAGTTGAAAAAATAGAGAAAACACTTTTTAGGTAATTGCTTAAAAAGTGTTTTTTAGTGTTTCCTAAAATAGGATACACGACAAATGGAATTTTACTTGAAAAGAGATGGTAAATGTTGTATAATAACGAAGTCAAGTAGATTTGTATCGTGAGAAAGGATGATTATATCATGTTAAGTGCAAACAATGTAACAGTAAGATTTGGAAAGAGAGTATTATTTGAAGAAGTAAACATACGATTTGGAAAAGGAAACTGTTATGGAATAATAGGAGCCAATGGAGCTGGAAAATCAACATTTTTAAAAGTTTTATCAGGAGAGATAGAACCAAGCAAAGGAGATGTTAGTATAGACAAAGGAGAAAGACTATCTATGCTAAAACAAGATCACTTTGCTTATGAAGAATATTCTGTAATAGACACAGTAATAATGGGAAATAAAGAATTATATGACATCATGAAAGAAAAGGATGAAATATATGCGAAACCAGATTTTTCGGAAGAAGATGGAATGAAAGCAGCAAAACTAGAAGAAAGATTTGCAGAATTAGATGGATGGAATGCAGAATCAGATGCTTCTATTCTATTAAACGATTTAGGAATTGTACCAGAAAATCACTATAAATTGATGAAAGAAATAGAAGCCAAAGACAAAGTAAAAGTATTGTTAGCACAAAGTTTATTTGGAAATCCAGATGTTTTATTATTAGATGAGCCTACGAACGATTTAGACTTAAAAAGTATCAATTGGTTACAAGACTTTTTAATGGATTTCGAAAATACAGTCATTGTTGTATCACATGATAGATATTTTTTAAACAAAGTATGTACACATATTGCGGATGTAGACTTTGGGAAAATTAAAGTATATCCAGGAAACTATGACTTTTGGTATGAATCAAGCCAGTTAGCTTTAAAACAAGCTAGAGAACAAAACAAGAAAAAAGAAGAAAAAATAAAAGAATTACAAGACTTCATAGCAAGATTTAGTGCCAATGCTTCTAAATCGAAACAAGCAACTTCAAGAAAGAAGACTTTAGAAAAAATAGAATTAGATGAGATTAAACCATCTAATAGAAAATATCCGTATGTAGACTTTAAGCCAGATAGAGAACCAGGAAAAGAAATTTTACAAGTGAAAAATATATCAAAAACAGTAGATGGCGTAAAAGTATTAGATAAAATATCTTTTGATGTAAAACAAGGAGATAAAATAGCCTTTTTAGCAGACAATGAGAATGCTAAAACCATATTGTTCCAAATAATTAGTGGGGAATTAGAACCAGATGAAGGGGAATTAGTATGGGGAACAACGATTACACAAAATTATTTTCCAAAAGATAATAATTATTTATTCGATACCAATGAAAATGTAACAGAATGGTTAAGAAAATATTCAAAAGATCCAGATGAAACTTATGTAAGAAGCTTTTTAGGAAGGATGTTATTTTCTGGAGATGAAGCTTTAAAAGAAGTAAAAGTACTATCTGGAGGAGAAAAAGTAAGATGTGTTTTATCAAAAATTATGCTATCAGGAGCTAATTTCTTAATCTTTGATGAACCAACCAATCATTTAGATATGGAAAGTATTACATCTGTAAATGAAGGGATGAAAAAATTTGTTGGTAACATCTTATTTACTTCACATGACCACGAATTAACGCAAACCGTAGCAAATCGAGTGATTGACATCAAAGAAAATGGACAAATTATCGATAGAGAAGTTACTTACAACGAATATTTAGGAGTAGAATAGTTGAAAAATAATTGGTATTTGGCATTGTCAAATTTCGATGCCAAATATCAAATTCTTTTCTAATTAAATGTGAGCTTTAGGAAAGGGATGATAGTAAATATGGCAAGAGTCGATAAAATTAATTATTATTTAAATATAGCAGAAACGGTAGCGGAAAGAGGAACATGCTTACGAAATAACTATGGAAGTATCATTGTAAAAAATGATGAAATCATATCAACTGGATATTCTGGTGCACCACGTGGTAGGAAAAATTGTTTAGATTTAGGCTATTGCATTAAAAGTGATATGCCAAGTGGTAAAGGCTATGATAAATGTAGGTCAGTACATAGTGAACAGAATGCTATGATTAGTGCGGCAAGGAAAGACATGATAGGGGCAACCTTATATATGGTAGGAATTAATAAGAGAAATGATGAATATGTAACAGATAATTGGCCATGTACATTTTGTAAAAGAATGCTAATTAATAGCCGGAATTAAAGAAGTGGTTATGAGAGATACCAAAACAGAATATCGAATCGAGCAAGTACAAAACTGGATAGAAGAAGATGATTCTTTAGAATATTAATTATGATTTTGAAAAACATCAGAATGAAAGGAATAAAAACAATGGATAAAATTATTAAAACAATTGCGGAAGAATTAAATATTAAATCATCACAAGTAGAAAATACAGTAAAATTAATTGATGAAGGAAATACCATTCCCTTTATTGCAAGATATCGTAAAGAGGTAACTGGTGGACTTTCTGATGAGGTTTTAAGAGATTTAGGAGAAAGACTAAATTACTTAAGAAATTTAGAACAAAGAAAAGAAGAAGTTATAAAATCTATTGATGAGCAAGGAAAGTTAACGGATGAAATTTTACAAGCAGTAGCAATTGCGAAAACATTGGCAGAAGTAGAGGATATTTATAGACCGTATAAGCAAAAAAAGAAAACGAGAGCTACGGTAGCAAAAGCAAAAGGATTAGAGCCTTTAGCTCAAATCATCATAGAGCAGAAAGAAACAAAGCCAATTAAAGAAATGGCAAAAGAATATATTAATGTTAATCAATTATCAGAAGAAGATAGAAAAAATAAAGATAAAGTAGTAAATAATGAAGAAGAGGCTATTCAAGGTGCACTAGATATTATTGCAGAAGACATTTCTGATAATGCTAAATATAGAAAAGAAATAAAAAGACTTTTGTTTCGAGAAGCATTAATCGAAACAAAAGCAGCAAAGGAAGAAGAAAAGTCAAATTATGAAATGTACTATGAATATAATGAAGCCATTAAGTATATTCCAAGTCATAGAATTTTAGCGATTAATCGTGGAGAAAAAGAAGAATTTTTAAAGGTAAAAATTCGGGAAACCAGAAGAAAAAATCCTAGCTTATATAGAAAAAGATGTGATAAAAGGAAATACACAATTTACAGAAATGTTAAAGGAAACGATTTTAGATAGTTATAAAAGATTAATTGAGCCTTCTATTGAAAGGGAAATTAGAAGTGACTTAACAGAAAAAGCAGAAGAAAAAGCTATCAAAGTATTTGGTCAAAATTCCAAACAATTATTATTAGGAGCACCAATTAAAGGAAAAACCGTTATGGGATTCGACCCAGCCTATCGAACAGGTTGTAAAATAGCAGTTATTGATGAAACAGGAAAAGTGTTAGATTATACAACGGTATATCCAACGGAACCACAAAATGATGTAGAAGGAGCAAAGAAGGAACTTTTAAAATTAATTGAGAAAGATAAGATTGATATGATTGCTATTGGAAATGGTACAGCATCTAGAGAATCTGAAATGTTTGTGGCAGATATGATAAAAGGAGCATCAAGACCTGTACACTATGTAATTGTAAGTGAAGCGGGGGCTTCTGTTTATTCAGCTTCTAAACTAGCAACGGAAGAGTATCCAGACATTAATGTATCAATAAGAGGAGCAATATCCATTGCTAGAAGATTACAAGACCCATTAGCAGAGCTGGTAAAAATAGATCCAAAAGCAATTGGTGTAGGGCAATATCAACATGATGTGAATCAAAAAAGATTAGCAGAGAGTTTAACAGGTGTAGTAGAAGATAGTGTTAATAAGGTTGGAGTAGATGTTAATACAGCCACACCATCTTTATTATCTTATGTTTCAGGGATTAACAATACAATAGCTAAAAATATTGTAAAATACAGAGATGAAAATGGAAAATTAAAAAATAGAAAACAGTTATTAAAAGTACCAAAACTTCGGAAAAGTAGCTTTTGAACAATGTGCAGGTTTCTTAAGAATTTTAGATGGAGATAATCCATTAGAAATTACAGCCGTTCACCCAGAAAGTTATGAGGTAACTGAAAAATTATTAGCTAATTTAGGATTTGACAAAAAAGATTTAAAAGATAAAGAGAAACTAGAAGATTTAAGAAAGAAATTAAAGAGTGTTAATGTAAAAACCGTAGCAAAAGAATTAGATTTAGGAGAGATGACATTATCTGATATTATAGAAGAATTATCCAAACCAGGAAGAGATCCACGTGAAGATATGCCAAAACCAATTTTAAGAAGTGATGTTTTAAAATTAGAAGATTTAAAAGAAGGGATGGTACTAACGGGAACAGTAAGAAATGTAATTGACTTTGGAGCATTTGTCGACATTGGAGTAAAACATGATGGATTAGTACATATATCTGAAATGAGTGATAAATTTATTAGAAATCCTTCAGAAGTAGTATCGGTTGGAGATGTGGTAAAGGTTAAAGTAATTAAGATAGACCAAGAAAGACAAAAAGTAGGACTTTCTATGAAAGTTTAGGGGCAACTGTAAATGGATTCTTTTTGATATTTTAAATGGAATAAGGTTGTAAATAATGATAGTACAAAATATAGGCTTTTGATAGAATAAAAATATGGATAGAAAGTTAGCGTATGGGAAACACATTTTGAAGATGTGTTTCTAATTGATTTAAAATGTGTAAAAAACTATTTTCAATAGTTTTTAATTCAAAAATTGACTTTTTTAAAAAATTATGTTAATATAAAAAAGAATAAATAAAATCTAAATAGATAAGTAGGAGGAGAAAGTAATGAAACTTATTTTTCGGAACCAGGAAGGCAAAGGAATTTATTCATTTGAAGTTCGGGAACAGGAGGTAACATTAGGAGTCGTTGTAGTAAATGTAAAGCTCCAAAAGCCCTACATACCTCAAAATGTGATGAAGGAGTGGAGTGACTCTTTAGTAAAAGGAATAAAAGAGAAAGGAAGGCAGGCGGTGCAAGCAAAGAGGCATTATACTATTGAGGAGCTAAATGAATCAGCGAAAGAAGCACCAGGAAAGGCAGAAGAAAAAGTAAGAGAAATCATTTTAAAAGAAGCAGGAGAACTGGATAAAGTATTTTCTGAAGAATAATTTATGCGATGTGGTTGCCATCATATAGAAGGCAACGAAAAATTCTAATAAGATAAAGTTGCCATTTTTTATGAATTAATGGCAACTTTATCTTTTATTTATACTTTTCTTGAATCGCTTTAATTTCATCAAAATGATTTTTTAGAATATCTAAAAAGATATCAGTAAGTTGTGGATCAAATTGCGTTCCTTTGCATCTTTCAAATTCTGATATAACAGTCTCTAACGGCAAAGAATCACGATAAGTTCTTTTAGAAGTCATAGCATCAAAACTATCAGCGATAGCAGTAATTCTAGCCAAATAAGGAATCTCTTCTTCTTTTAGCCTACTAGGATAGCCTTTTCCATCGTATTTTTCATGATGATGTTTAACAATAGGAATTATATCTTGGAAAATACTTGCTGTAGATAAAATATGAGCACCAATCGATGGGTGATTTTTTATTTCAGAATATTCATCATCGGTCAATTTACCTTCCTTTAATAAAATACTATCTGGAACACCGATTTTTCCAATATCATGAAACAATCCACCGATTTGTAAGGTTTTTAGTTTATCTTCTGACAAATTTAATTTTTTACCAATTAAAACAGAATAAGCAGAAACTCTATCAGAATGCCCTCTTGTATAAGAATCTTTTGCTTCTACGGTATACCTTAAGGTTTCAATACTTTCTAAATAAGATTTCTCTAATTGCTCATTTATTTTCTTAATTTCGTTCATTTGAGCAATTGATTTAATGCCAGATTCGATTAGCAGTAATAATTGATCAAATTTATCACTTTTTTCACAATATCCTTGAATATCAAGTCTTCTGATGGTTTCCAATGGAGGGGCTAAATCTTTATGACCTGTTAATAATAAAATGTATAATTCTTTATTAAATTTTCTAATTTCTTCTACTACTTGATCTCCATGAAAAGGAGTCATAATAAAGTCCAAAATCATTAAGTCAAAATGTTCTGTTTTGACTTTTTCAATTGCTTCTTGAGGATTGGTTACACCAGTAAATTCATAACCAGACCTTTTTAAAAAGATAGATAAAGAATCAATAATTCCTTCTTCATCATCAACTGCTATGATTTTATAGTTTCTGTTTTCATTATTTTCTAAATTTTGTAATCCTTTTCTCATTCATCTCATTCCTTCCCAACATGCGAAAACTCTTACTTTTTCCACATTATATTAATAAAATGTGGAAAAAGCAAGAGTTTTTTACAAAATTTTACTGATTTTATGAACGATTTATTTTATCTTACTCTCTATTTTTAAAGTTTATTATATTTTTTATGCAGTAATAATTCGGGTGGACCAACAAACTTACAGCCTGTTATGTAATTACAGAGTGTGCAATGTTGGGAGTTACAAAGAAAAAATATAATAAACTTTTTAATACAAATATTATAAAGGTAAAACAATACAGAAAGTAGTTCCCAATCCTTCTTCTGATTCGACAGTTATATTACCATTAAAGTGAGCTTTAATGGTAGAATATGACATATATAAACCAAGACCAGTACCATTTTTTCCTTTTGTTGTAATCATTTCTTTAAATAATTTGTCTTTTACATGCTTTGGCATACCAGAACCGTAATCTTTAATAGAAATCATTAAATCATTATTTTCTTTTTCAACAATTAAATCAATATTTTGTTCTGGTTTTCCATTATATGCTTGAATGGAGTTAGATATCATATTATTAATAACTTGTACTAAACTATTAACATCACCATGAATGATAGCATTTTCATCAGTTAGCATTTTTATGTTTAAATATACAATTGCATTTTTTAACTCATGTTTCATCAAAATATTAACTCTCTTTAGTAGTTCTCCAACTGTAAAGGAAATATCTGCTTCATTAGAAAGGGTAACGGCTTGCCCCTTTACAGCTGTAATTACATCTGACATATATTCGGTATGGGTTTTGATTTTTGCAATCCAGGTTGCCATATCCTTGGCAATTTCATGATGATCTTCTATGGTTACTTCTGAATCCCCAATAGAAGTTTCGTATTCTTTAATTAAATCGGTTAAACCTTCAGCTGCACCAGAAATTGACATGATTGGTGTTTTTAAGTTATGAGCAATTCCTCCAATTAATTGTCCTAAAGATGCTAAACGTTCTTTTTCCATTAAAGTTTCTTGGTTGTCACTAATGGTTTGTAAGTCGAGCATATGCTCAGTGGTATCTTTAAATAAAATCAAAATACCCAAAAAATTTCGATTAGAAACAATACCAGAGATTTCAACAGAAAAATATTTATTTAGATTTTTATCAAATCGGTCAAGCACAATTGTTTGATTTGGTTTTTCTTTAATCTGATGAAAGGTCTCTTTTATGATTTCAAAAGTTTCTATGGATTCTCGAGGACTGTTTTTTATAAACTCATAAAAGTCTTGGTTTCTAATTTTAGAATGTATATCTAACATAGTAATAAAGGTTTTGTTAAAATCTATAATTCGGTTATCTTCGTTAACAATAATATAACCATCTGAAATTCTATCTACAATTTTTTGTAAAGCAATTGGGGTTGTATTAAAAAATTGTAGCTTAAAAGCAGATAAAGCAAAGCACAAAATTCCAATGGTAAAAGATATGGGGGTAGAGTATACACTTAAACTAACGATTCCAGCATATCCAGCCATATTAACTAAAAGGGGGGTTAAAGCTCCAATAAAAATTAAGATAGATTGTTTAGAAAAGAATCCTGAATTTTGAATGGAGTATTTAATTAGCATAATACAAGCAATTATCATTAAAGCATAGGAATAGATTGAATGAACAAACATATAGGGTCCAAATTCTGAATATTCCATAGATACACTATAATATTTATAAAATAAATGATGATAGTCATTTGTCCATAATACAAGAAGAGAAAGGACTGGAATTACAAATAATAATAAGTCCAATCTCCTAATGTTTATTTTTGTGTGAGTGAATATTTTAGCTAAAAAGAAGATAACCACGGGTGTAAAACAAGCCGATATATAGATAAAATATTCAAAATAAATAGGGTCAATATCAAGTTTATTACATAAAATAATTTGTGCAATTAATCCAATAAACCATAAACCTAACAAAGTAAATACAATGATAAATATTTTATGTAGTTGATTTTTTTTCTTTACATGTAATAAAGAAATTGCCATAAAAATAGTAAATAAAAGAGGTATCAGCAACAATATTAAAGTGGAAGTATTTACTGAAATTACATTATCCATTAAAATCACCTTTTCTTAAGAGTTCGATACAATTAATTAAATTTTTAATATAATTACTATCAATTTCTGACCAATCAAAGTCAATATTTTTCAAATATTTTTTTGTTAATTCTGATTTTAATATTATATTTGTTTTATAAGATAAATTCAAGTCTTTATCAAAATCATTTATTAAATGAGTCAAAAGTTGTTTTTGCGAGTCATCTTCTAACATCCTCTTGACCTTTGCTTTAAAGTCTTTATCAGAAACAATATCTATGACATAGTTATAAAGTTTTAATAGATTTAGGAAGTCTGAAATTTGAATATGCTTGTCATTGAAAATATGAAAAATTCTATTTTTATCAGAAGGATGACATAGCAAGCTTAAAATAGCATTTGCTGTTTCATCAATAGGAGTAAATTCTAAATAGCCATTTAATAAACTTTTTGGGATGCTTCCTATATTTAAAAATGCTAAAAGTCTATTTAAATAAGCATTTTCATTAATATTTGGTTGAAATTTTCCATCTAACTTACGAGGCATTAAATTACCAACTCTTAAAATATAAGCATCTAGTCCTTGTTGTATGGCTGATAGAACTGATTTTTCAGCTTCAAATTTCGTTCTGATATAGACATTATTTAATGGTTGACCAATGTAGAAGTTATTTTCTCTATAATTTACGGTTTCTGTCATATTTTGTTCCTCATAGTATTGGTCAACAAAAGAATTTCCAGACACACTTAAAGTAGATACTTGGTAAAATTTCTTATCATAATTCATACAAAAATCAATTAAATAATCTACTGATTTTACATTAATATCATAGAAACTATCATAAGAACCATAATGAGAAACTTTTGCTACACAATTAATGACAGTATCAACGTGAGAAGCTAGGTCATTCAAAGATTTTTGGCTTAAACCTAAATTTTTATCTAACATATCACATTTTATGACAAAAATCCTGTTATCGATTAAATGGTCATATTTTGTTCCAAAGTAGAAATGCAGTTTGTCTAATAATTTAATATGAGGGGTAAGTCCAGGTTCATTTCGAATGAGACAATAAATATTACCTTTTTCTTTTTGTAAAAAGCTATCTAAAATATGACTACCTAAAAAGCCTGTAACACCAGCTAGTAAGATGTTTTTTGGAGATTGGTAAGGATATTCTTTCGGAAGGGTTAGACAAGGTTCTAAGATATCATCAAATTGATGCTTTAAAGCTTCATCTAATTTTTCAGAAGACTTACGTTTTTGATTGTCAATTAATTTAGCTAAATCATCTAGGCAAGGATTACTAAAAATATCAGCATAGGTAATTTTATCGGTTAATTTTAGTAATTCAATGTGTAGTGTCATAGCTAAAATAGAATCGCCACCTAATTCAAAAAAGTTATCTTTAATACCAATTGGGGAGATATGAAGTATATTTTCCCATATTTCTACTAATTGTCTTTGTGTTTTTGTAGTAGGTTTTTCGACTTTAGCCTCTTGATTAGAAATCGTTTTTGGAAGAGGTAAGGCTTTTTTATCGATTTTTCCATTTGGTGTATAAGGAAAGTTATCTAAAGCAGTAAAGTAAGAAGGAATCATATAATTTGGTAATTGTTTAGCAAGATAACTTCTTAATTCACTAATTCGAATTCTACTATTAGCAACAAAATAGCTTGATATGAATTCTCTATTTTGAATCATTTGTTTTACTACTTTTACCTTTTGCATACTAGGGAATTTTAGAATTTTATTTTCAATTTCCTCTAATTCTATTCGAAGTCCCCTAATTTTAACTTGGTTATCCAATCTTTCTAAATAATAAATTTCGCCATTTGAGAGGATTTTACCACTGTCACCAGTCTTATACATAAGAGTATTGGGAACAAAAGGATTTGGGATAAAGCTTTTCTTAGTAAGTTCTGGATGATTCAAATAACCATTACCAACACCATCACCTGAAATATATAGTTCACCTGCAACTCCTTGTGGAACAAGATTTAAATCCTTATCTAATAAATAAATTTGCGTATTGGCAAGAGGTTTTCCAATGGTCATTTTTCTATAATTGGTAACATCCGTAAAGGTTGAAAATACAGTTGTTTCAGAAGGCCCATAACCATTATATACTTTTTTTATTCCTAAACTTTTTAAAGTTTTTAGTAATTTAATTGGTAATGGTTCACCAGCTAAAACTATATACTGTAATTTAGTAATAGCAGGAATTTCTTGTTTGTTATCTACTAAAAATTGCATTCTAGATGGAGTCATTTGAATCATTTGCGCATTTTCTTTTTCAATTAATTTATTTAGCAAAGAAGGTACACGCTGTTCTTCTTCATCCGCTAGAATAATTTTCAATCCCTTTTGCAAACCAATTAAAGTTTCAAAAATGAATATATCAAAGCTGGCAGTGGTAACAGAAAGCATATTTTTGGCTGAACTAGTACCATTTAAAAAGTCTACATAATTATTTAAATGATAACACAAATTAACTAAAGCTTTATGATTTAAAACCACACCTTTTGGATTACCAGTAGAACCAGAAGTATAAATGATATAAGAACAATCAGAAGGTTCATTAATATTTTTCAAATTTTTATCTGGTAAAGAATAGATAGTATCATTTTCTAATTCAACAGATATCGTATTTTCAAAGTGGATATTTTGGTTTAAGCTAGAAAAGGTTAATAAGAATTTGGCTTGGCTATTTTCTAACATATATTCTGTTCTATTTTTAGGATACATTGGGTCAATTGGAATATAGGTTCCACCAGCTTTTAATACTGCCAACATGGAAATTATTAATTCCAAAGACCTAGGTAGCATAATACCTACGATGTCATTTCTAGTTACGCCTAAATTTCTTAAATAATTAGCTAAAGAATTTGCTCTTTTATTTAATTCATTAAAAGTAAGGCTAGTATCGTGAAAAGTAAGAGCAATAGCATCTGGGGTTATTTCTACTTGCTTTTCGAATAAGGTAGAAATAGTTTCATGTTTAGGATAATCTAAATAAGTATCATTAAAATCGTTTAATAAATATTGCTTTTCTTTTTCACTTAAAATAGAAATTTCGCTTATTTTTTTATTACCATTTTGATACATGCTTTCTAATGCTTCCAAATAGTGATACATAAATTGTTCTATCGTGTGTTTTTTAAATAAATCAGAAGCGTATTCTAAACGAATGACATGAGAAGATGGAATAACTTCTAAAGATAGGTCAAATTTAGAAATACTCGTTTTAGCTTCCATAAATGAAATGTTTTTATCATGAATGGTAAATTTATCTGTTGTCATATTTTGATAAATAAACATGACATCAAATAAAGGATTTCGACTGGTATCTTTTGGTAAATTTAGTTTTTTAACTAATTTGTCAAAAGGATAGGGTTGATAAGTTAAAGCATCAATGGTAGTGTTTTTTATTTTATCTAAAAATGCTGAAATGGTATCATCCTTGTCCATTTCATAAGATAAAACAATGTTATTAACAAACATTCCAACTAGATTTTGTAATTCTTCCAACTCTCTTCCAGCAGTTGGTGTTCCTACTATTAAATGTTTTTGATTAGTATATTTATATAAAACAAGAAAGAAAGTAGCTAAAAAAAACATATAAGGAGAAATACCAAGAGATTTTGCATAATTTTCATATTTTTCAAAGTTCGACTTGGTTATTTTTTTTGAGATTTTATTTCCACAGTAAGATTTCATAATAGGTCTTGCATAGTCATAAGGCAAATCAAGAATAGGAATGGCTTTATTTTCAAATTTAGAAAGCCAGTAATTTTCTATGGTCGCTAGCTTATCAGAAGAAACTAGTTTGTTTTCTAAAACAGCAAAATCTTTATAAGAAAAAGTTTTATCAAAATTTGTGCAGTTTTCATTATAAAAATCACAAAAATCTTTTATGATGATATTTAAAGAGGTACCATCTACAATGATATGATGAGTATCTAGTAAAATTAAGGTTTCTTTGTTGTCTAAAATGTACATAGCAATGTGTAATAGAGGTGCATTACTTAAGTCAAAACTACTAGGAAAACTATTTACTAATTTTTGTGTATTTTTACTATTTTCATGTTTTACTGACAATTTTATATTGAGTTCTTTTTCAATTTTTTGCATTGGTTTATTATCCACTAGATGGAAAGAAGTTCGGAAACTACTATGTTTCTTAATTACTTGGTTAAAAGCATTTTCTACTTTTTGACTATCTAAAACTTCTTTTATTAACAAAGCACCAGGTAAATTATAAACAAGATGATTTTCACCAATTACCTTATTTGTATAATAAATTCTTTTTTGGGCAGAAGATAAAGGATAAAAATCTTTTTCCACTGCTATTTGAAGTTTTGCTTTTGCTTTTGATTGATTCATACAGATTAAGTCCAATAAGTCAGAAAAAATAGGCGTTTTAAAGATATCTTTTACGGAAATATCTACTTGAAAACTATCTAATATTTTGGCAGATAATTTAATAGCCAATAAAGAATCTCCTCCAATGGCAAAGAAGTTGAAATTGGTTGAAATTTTGTCGGTATTAAAAATCTCTTTCCAAATGGTAGCAAATTGTATTTCAAGTGGCGTTTTCGGTTCAATAAACTCCAAAGAAGTATTTAATAAATTTACTTTAGGAAGTGCTTTTTTATCTACTTTTCCATTCATAGTCAAAGGAAATTCATCTAATTTTATGATACGAGAAGGTATCATATAATGTGGCAATTTGTCTTTTAAGTGTTCATATAAATCAGTTTCAGAAATTTTTCCTAATAAAGTATAATAAGTAACAATGTGTTTTTTATGATTTTCTTCTAAAATAATACTTACTGCATTTTGAACATTTTTTATCTGCATAAATACTTTGTCAATTTCCTCTAGTTCAATTCGAAAACCATTAATTTTTACTTGAAAATCTTGTCTACCTAAATAGTGAATACAATAAGATTCATCAATATATCCTAAATCACCAGTTAAGTACATTTTTTTATTAGAGTAAAAATCGGTTAAGAATTTTTCTTTGCTTAAATCTGGGTTATTAAAATAGCCATTTCCAACACAATCACCACTAATAGCAATTTGACCAATCGTAAAAGGAGGGCAAATTTTATTACATTTGTCCAAAATGTAAATATTGGTATTAGAAATAGGACTACCGATAGGAGGTTTGACTTCTATATTTTCCTTATTTACAATATAAGTTGTTGCCACATGTGTTTCAGCAGGTCCATAGTGATTATGAATGGTAATACCAGCCAAAAGAAGTTGTTCAATTCCATGAGTAATTACTAATTGTTCACCAGCTGTAATAATATTTTTAAGATAAGTTTTAAATTTTTCTACATTAGTAGGTTCTTCTGTTAATAATCTCAAATAAGCTGGAGGGATAAATAAAGTGTCAATTTGTTTTTTTAATAGGTAATCTGTTAATTTATGACTATCTTTTCGAATGTCTTCTTTTACTAAAACTAAAGTAGAACCACTTAAAAAAGCAGAGTATATTTCTTGATAACTAACATCGAAACTCATAGTAGCAAATTGTAAAATGCGATTTTTACCAGTTAAAAGATTAGTCTTTTCTTTTTCAAAATAGATTAAATTTAACATGTTTTTATGAGATATGGTAACACCTTTTGGATTACCTGTTGAGCCAGAGGTGAATACAATGTATAAATTTTGTTCTATGTCATAAGATATTTTTTTAGAGAAAACGGAAGAACAATTAACATATTGCTTTTCATCAATCATAAGGAAAGAAATTTCTCTGTTTTCTACTAAATTAACTAAATTAGGATTATCTGTTAAAATAAAATCTAAATTAGCTTTGTCCATCATATAATCAATTCGAGCTTTTGGATATTCTGGGTCAATTGGAACATAGGTAGAACCAATTTTTAAAATAGCTAAAATACCAATAATAACATCAATAGAACGGTTGGTAAAGATACCAATGTTATTATTTTTTTGTAAACCATTGGCGATTAAATAGTTGGCTAGTTTAGTAACTCTTAAGAATAATTCTTCATAGGTAATACTTTGGGTATCGGTTTCAATAGCTATTTGATTAAGTTTTTCTTTGGTATTTTGTTCAATCTGTTCTAAAATGTTAGAACAAAAAATAAATTCATCTTTAGTCGAACGAATATTATTTTGAAGTCTTTTTTCATCTTGTACTGACAATATATTAATATCTTTTATAGCAAGTGAAGAATTTTCAATCACTTGAGTAATAATTGTTAAAATACGAAAATGTAAGTTTTCAATATCTTGTAGTGCATATTTATTAATTTGATAATCATAAGCAATGTTTAAGCTACCGATATCATTCATATCATAAAGATGAATATTTAAACTATCAGAAATATTACCATTTGAAATCCAAGTAGCTTCATAAGGAATAGAATTTATTTTAGTATCCATTCTCATATTTTGATAAGAAATTAGAAAGTCATATAAATTAGGAACTTGAGGGTCAATTCTTCTCAAATTCTGTAAAATATTTTGATAGGGATATTTTTGATGTCTAAAAACTTGTCTCATATCTTGAGAGATATTTTGTACAAAAGAAGTAAAGTTCATATTAGAATCGATATGAAACTTAAAAGGTATAGTACTAATATACATTCCAGTTGATGATTTTTCTTTAAAATTGGTTCGGTTTAAAATAGGTGTGCCAATTACAAATTCATCTAAATTACAAATATGATAAGTATAAATAGCATAAATTCCCATAAAAAAGTTAAAAATAGAAATATTAGATTCTTTACAAAAAGTATTAATTTTAGTAACTAAATCTTTTGGTAAAAGGAATTCCTTTCTTTTAGAAGCATAGTCAATACCTTGGTTTGATGCCAAGCACTTTTTACTTGGAATTTCGGGAACAAGAGGGATATTACCGAAAACTTGATTCCAAAATTCAGCATCTTTATCAAATTTGGGACTACCCAAATAATCTTTTTCAGAATTTATATAGTTAAGATAGGAGAAATTTGTGTTTTCGTTCAACTGATTAGTGCGAATTAAACATTCATAAATATCCATAACACCAGAAACAATTAAACCAGATGTCCAAGCATCACCAATAATATGGTGAATAGAAATTAACATACCACCATTACCATTTGGAAAAACAAAAATAGTAAATTGAAACAAATTAGAATCTATTAAAGAAAAAGGAGTCGTAGCAAGTTTAGCTGCTAATTCATCAACTTCTTCTTGTGAATTAACCTTTTTTGTTTCGATTGGAAAATTGGAAAAATCGTTAAAATATTGTTTCGGAACTCCATTTTCAACCAGTAATCTAGTACGCATGCTATCATTTCTGCGTACAAATTCTTGAATAGAAGTGATTAATTTTTCTACATTAATTTTTTCATTAATTAGTATTTTACCTGTAATATTACCAATACTAGTATTTTTTAAATATTGTTCTGTAAGCCAAATTGATTTTTGTGCATTTGTTAATTCATAAACATCCTTTTTCATTTTTTCACCTTGTATCTTTCTTAAAATTTTGTCTAATTATATTAGTCAAATTATATAGTTTTTTGCCTCAAATTGTCAAGGGCAATTAAGGGATGTCTCCTACAATTAACAAGTTTAAAATAAGGAAAATTGGGAATACTATAGGAGAGGTGGAAAAGTTTGAAAGTAAAAAGAAAAATAAGCAATCAAAGAAAAGTAATTATAATTGCTATTTTGGCAATAATTGTGTGGATATCTGTGTTTTATTTATATATTACATACAATAACATAGAAGTAAAAGATAATAATTATGAGGCGACAAGAATCTTATCCACACCTAGTACACAAAGTGTGGAGGAGGTAGAAGAAGAGAGTAAAAAAGTAGCAGATGTAATTGAAGACACAACAAGAAAAGTAGTTGGAATCTCAAAGTTAAAGAATATGGGAAATAGTATTTTATCAAAGACAACAGAAAGTGAATTAGGTTTAGGAACAGGAATGATAGTAACAGAAGATGGGTATATTTTAAGTAATGCACATGTGACAGGAGAAAAATATAGTAAATGTTATATTACATTGGAAAATGGAAGTAACTATGATGGAACCGTAGTATGGAGTGATTTGGACTTGGATTTATCACTTACTAAAATAAATGCTAAAAATTTAGAGTATGTTAAATTAGCTGACTCTAGTAAAATTCGAGTAGGAGAAATGGTTTATGCCATTGGAAATCCGATTCGGATTTGAATTTAGAAGAACGGTAACTTCTGGAATTATTAGTGCGAAAAATAGAACCATAAAAATTGAGGAAACTGATAAATCTTCTTATATGACAGATTTAATTCAAACCGATGCCACCATTAATCCAGGCAATAGTGGAGGTCCTTTAATTTACCCAAATGGAGAAGTTTTAGGGATTAACACCGTTAAAATTTCATCAGCAGAAGGAATTGGTTTTGCTGTTCCCATTAATATCATTAAACCGATTATTGAAAGTTTTAAAAGTACAGGTGGTTTTGAGGAATCAACGATTGGAATTTATGCTTATGATAAGGAAGTGATTCCTTATTTGAATAGTGGTACAAATGTTAATTTTGAGAAAGGAATTTATGTGGCTCAAATTACGAAAAATGGTCCAGCGGATGGAACAGAGTTGAAAGAAGGAGATATTATTACTAGTATTGATGAAGTATCTCTTAATACGATGAATGATTTAAGGCAATATATTTATACAAAAAAGCCAAGTGAAGAGGTAACGTTAAAAATAACAAGAGGAAAAATTAATAAAGAAATAAAAATTGCGTTAGGAAAAAAATAGATTTTTGTTAAACTTCTTCCAAACTTCCCCACTGGTTCTGGGTTTAAATGAGGAAATCATTCCCATTTAAACCCAGAACCAGTGGGGAAGTTTGAAAGTGGGAAATTATTCGGCTAAACTATTTTCCATAAAATCAAATTTTCTTTCATAATCTTTTGTCTCTTCATTTGCCATATAAACCTCACTACGGTTTTTTTGTAAAAATTCAATAATATGATAGACATCAATCCAAATTTCATTAGGACTGTCTACTTGAGATTCATCAAAAATTAATTGCATTCCAAAATGTAAATGAGGAACATTAATGTTATTGACATTTTCTTTAATGCTGTAACCAGTCATACCAAGATAACCAATTACATCACCAGCTTTTACAGTCATTCCTTCTTCTAAACCTTCAGCGTAGGGATGGTTTTTCCTTAAATGAGCATAGTAGTAATAACGTTTGGTATCAAAACTTCGAATTCCAATTCGCCAACCACCATATTGATTCCAACCAATATTTTCTATGATTCCAGATTCAACAGCGATAATAGGGGTTCCGATGCTACCCATTAAATCATTTCCTAAATGAGTTCTTTTAAATCCATAAGACCTTGAATTTCCAAAGTCATCATAATGGCTAAAAGAATAATTTTTAGCAATGGGAAGAAAAGCTTTTAAACCATATTTTTCTTGATAAGATTTTGTGCCATCTTCATTGGCTACTTCCATGGAATAATTACCAATAAAACCACCTAAAACGGCAGAATAGCTATCATAGTAATAATTGTAAAATTTCATGTTTTGTGTTAAATCATCCATTGTCTGTCCATTTTTTAATTCTTCTATTAAGTCATTTAAATCTTTTTGATTAAAGTTTTTAAAATTACCACCATTCTTACAAGATAAATAAGCCAATAATTCAATCCAATGATAGACAACTTTATCTTCTTGGTTATGGGAATCAATATCTAATTTAGCAGTCAAATTTAAAACTTCAGAAGTAACATTGAAATCTACCCATTTAATAAAATCTTTTTTTTCTTCTGTTTCCGTATTATCAGAAGTGTCATCAGTAGCAAAAGAATAAAAAATAGTGATACTAGATAGCAAAATTACTGCTATAACTAGAATAATAATTAAATTTTTCTGGATTTTAAATGACTTTATTAACAAAAGAAACACCTCATATAAATGATATGAAAAAAGATAAAAAGTATGATGAAGTTAATAAAGATTCTTTGAATTATAGTTATAGTTTAAAAAATCGAACTATAAATTCAAAAAAGTGGTACAAGGTATGAATTTATAAAGTATATCGATAATTAATTTTAAGTGGTATTATTATTTATTAAGTAGACTAACTTCCTATAAAATTTAACATAGACTAAACTATGTATAAAATAAGAAAGTAATCAAGAAAAAGCACTTCTCCATCGGGAAAAGTGCTTACCTAAATTTAGCTAATAAAACTTCCTTTAGATTGGTTTAAGGTTAGATTAGGTCAGCCAACAGTTCGACCAGAACACCGACATCCTTGCCATCGTGAGTTAAAATGTATTCAGAGGCAGAAGGCTCATTTAAGTTCAGTATGTTGACTTTGCCTTTTCTGTACTGCATCCACATAGATTTGCCAATGCAACCAGTACGTACCTCGCCATTAGCATCTGTGCGGGTTATCTCATAGGTATTACCTTTGCGGTTCACAAGGAAGCCAGCAGAAATAACCCATTCAGGAATTTCTTCGGTCATAAGAGAAGCACTGATAGTAGTAGGCAAGTTATAGCACCTACCATCGACCACCCGGAGGGTAGCATCGCCGTTATCCTTGGACCAAGCACCGTAATTGCCAGGTACCTTATCGCGATTTTCCTCGGATACAGGCTCATAGCAAACATACACAGGGAAGTTACGTGTAGCGGGGCACTCGACTGCATAGAGGGTAATGGAGCCATCAGCATTAGCTTCAACAGCACCATCCTCCAATAGGAAAGCAGGAACTTCAGCTAGGTTTTTTGCATAGACACAGTTCTCACGAACCTGTCCCACACTATCCTTGTGAATCAGACACTCGTTACCATTACGAATACCAGAAACCAAATTTTCAATGTTCATCATAATATAGTCCTCCTTAAATTGTTTTTTGTTTATGATGTTTTGACAGTTTCTTGACTGTCACATATACTATATATATTATTATAAAATATTTTACATAAAATGTAAAGTTTAATGGTAAGCAATAATAACATAATTAAGAAAACTTGAAAAATATTATGATGATATTATTGAATAAAACGAAAATAAAAAAATTAAAGGAAACAACTTAAACAATAAAAATATACAATGAGTATAAGATTGTTATAAAAGTTGTGTAAAAAAATCCTCCTATGATAAAAATATCAAGGAGGGTGTTTTTTTGTATTTAATCAAATTAAACATTATTACAAAAAATTCCCCATTTAAACTTAAGAAACCAGTGGGGAAGTTTTTAAAAATTTGGAAACAATCATTTTAAAAAACTACGAATGGCATCATATAAGAAAGGCTTGTATTCTTCGATTGGCAAAGGATTTTTATACAAGATAGAATCAAAGCAAGTAGAACTTACTAACTCTATTATCATGAACAAAGTAACTTTAGGATTTTTTAATTTTATATGATTTTCTTCTACTCCTTTTAAAAACAAAGCATACAAACCATCTTCTTTGGTTTCTGGTTTATCGTACAGTTTAATAATCGTTTCGTTGTAAACACCCCAAGATAAGTTTTTAGAAATAAATTTTAAAAGAAGCGGATTTTTAGCAAGTTCATCTATTACATAATTGATAATGAAAATAATTTGGTCAGAAAAATCTTGAAGATAGTTTTTTCTCATTTTTGTTAAGGCTTCTGAAAATAATTTTTCTGATTTTTTAGTAATTAATACATCACGGATTTCATATTTATCTTTGAAATATAAATAAAAAGTACCTTTTGCCACATTAGCATTATCCACAATTTCTTGAATGGATGTACTTTTAATTCCTTTTTCCGTAAATAGCTTAAAAGCGGTATTTAATAGTCTATTTTCTTTTTCATTTTTTTGTTCTGCAATTCCCATAATATCCTCCAATCATAATTATTATGGCATAAAAAAGAAAAATAAGCAATAAAAATAATAAAAAGTATTGACCAATGGTCATAAAAGTAATATAATATACAAAATGACTAACAGTCATTAAAGAGAAAGGAGCGTAAAAATGTTTCAACGTAAATTAGGAGAGTTTGTGTGCAAACATAGGAAAGTCATATTAATAGTAGCACTCTTATTATTAATTCCAGCTATCATAGGAATGAAGTTAACAAGAATTAATTATGATATTTTAGTATATTTACCCGAAGACATTGAAACGATACAAGGTGAAAACATATTATCTGAAGAGTTCAATATGGGGTCATTTTCTATGATTGTACTAGAAAACATGAAAACAAAAGATATTGTACAATTAGAAGATAAAATAAAAGAAATTGATAATGTAGAAAAAGTAATAGGAATAGCAGATGTTATTGGAACAAGTATTCCAATCAAAATGATACCAGATGAAATAAAAGATAAAATTTATAAAGATGGAGATACCGTATTATTGGCTACTTTTAAAGAAGGAATTTCATCAGATACCACAATGAAAACCATTGAAACTTTAAGAAAAATAACAACAGAACAATGTAAAATAAGTGGTATGTCAGCTACCATATTAGACACAAGAGACTTATCCAATTCAGAAATTGCTATTTATGTAGTGATAGCGGTTATTTTATGTATTATTGTTTTACAAATCGCATTAGACTCTTATGTAGCACCCATATTTTTATTAGTTAATATAGGAATAGCAATTCTTTATAATATGGGAAGTAATATCTTTTTAGGACAAATTTCTTATATTACAAAAGCGATAAGTAGTGTACTTCAATTAGGAGTAACCATGGATTTTGCGATATTCCTATATCATAGTTATAAAGCAGAACAAAAAAATTACAAAGATAAAAACAAGGCAATGGCAGAAGCTATTAGCAAAACAATGGTATCAGTTATGGGAAGTTCTTTAACAACTATAGCAGGATTTTTAGCACTATGTAGCATGAATTTAACATTAGGAAAAGACATAGGAATTGTTATGGCAAAAGGAGTTTTATTGGGAGTAATTTGTGTTATAACCGTTTTACCAGCTATGCTACTAACTTTTGATAATTTAATAGAAAAAACCAGACACAAAGAAATTATGCCTAAATTTATGGGAATTAAAAACTTTACGATAAAACATTATAAAGCAATTATCGTAATATTTATCGTTATTTTACCAATAGCCATTTATGGCTATACACATACAGAAGTATATTATAATTTAGATAAATCATTGCCAGATACCTTAAAAAGTGTAGAAGCTAATCAAGCATTACAAGAAAAATTTAATATTGTATCAGCAGAAGTATTGTTAGTAGACAAAGATATTCCAGACTATAAAGTAAATGAAATGTTAGATAAAATAGAAGAAGTAGAAGGAATTGAATGGACATTAGGTTATTCTAAAATAGCAGGAAACATACCAGAAAGTATGTTACCACAAGATATTAGTAGTAATTTTAAAAATGATAAATATCAAATGATAATTATTAACTCAAAATATGAAATGGCAACCGATGAACTAAATCATCAAATTACGAAAGTAAATGAAATTATTAAATCTTATGATGAAAAAGCAATATTAGCAGGAGAAGGACCACTAATGAAGGATTTAGTAGAAATTAGTGACCATGATTTTAATAGTGTTAACATCGTTTCCATAGGAGTTATATTTATTATCATGATAATGGTATTAAAATCAATTTCTTTACCAATTATTTTAATTATTGTGATTGAATTTGCCATTTTTATTAATATGGGAATACCATTCTTTACGAATACGACATTACCATTTGTAGCCTCTATTATAATAGGAACGATTCAATTAGGTGCGACAATAGATTATGCTATTTTAATTACAACCAAATATATCAGCAATCGAAAAAATGGAAAAGAAAAGAAAGAAGCAGTAGGTGAAGCATTAGAAAGTTCTATTAGTTCCATTATTGTAAGTGGATTATGTTTCTTTGGAGCAACTTTTGGAGTGGGAGCTTATTCCAAAATAGAAATGATAGGGTCACTTTGTACGCTAATGTCAAGAGGAGCTATCATCAGTATGGTTGTAGTAATTAGTGTGTTACCAGCATTTTTAATCGTATTTGATAAACTAATTTGTAAAACAACTAGTAAAATGAGAGTTTAGAAAGGAAGGATAAAAATGAATTTAAAAAGAAAAAGAAGAATTATGGCAAGTACGTTATTATGCACGATGTGTGCCTATAGTATGCCAGTATTTGCTTTTACAAAAGATGAAACCGTGTATGCTAAAATGAATGCTTATGGAGAGAATTATCAAACCATGGTAAGTACGCATCTTGAGAATGATGAAGAATTAGAATTGATTCATGATATCTCTGATTTAATAAATATTGAAAACACAAAGGGAGAAGAAGAATTTTCACAAAATGGAAATGATTTAGTTTGGGAAGCAGACAAAAAGGATATCTATTATCAAGGAGAAAGTCAAAAAGATTTACCAATTGAATGTGAAGTAAAATACGAATTAGAAGGAAAAGAAGTAAAAGCAGAAGAAATAGTCGGAAAAACAGGACATGTAAAAATAAAAATACAATATACAAACAAAGATGAGCATATAGTAAGTATCAACGGAAAAAAGGAAAAGATGTATACACCTTTTGTAGCTGTGGCAGGAACCATTTTACAAAATGATAATCATAAAAATATAGAAATATCCAACGGAAAAGTGATTAACGATGGAAGCAAAACATTTGTAATGGGGATTGCCTTACCAGGATTACAACAAAGTTTAAATATTCATAGAAATGATTTAGAAATACCAGATAGCATTGACATAACAATGGATGCTACTGAATTTGAATTAGGTAATATTGTTACTTTTGTAACGCCAAAAGTTTTAGAAGAAGATGATTTGAATTTTTTTAATCAATTAGATGAAATATATAATCAAGTAAATACTTTAGAAACAGCAAGTAATCAAATTCAAGAAGGAAGTACAGCATTAGCAGAAGGGACTAACCAATTAGCTTCTGGAACAAAAGAATTAAAAGAAGGAAGCAATAAAGCTTACAATGGTGCAAAACAAATACAAGCAGAAGTTACAAAAGCTACGAATCAATTAGCGAATGGTCAAGGAGGACAGACATTAGATGCCAATACATTGAATGCAATTGGAGAAACAGCTGCATCAGCTATCAATGGAGAAGATATTGCGAAATTAGTAAATAATAAAATAGCAGGAGTTTCTATACCAGCAGATGTGGCAAAAGGTATTGTAACTTCAAGTGTGACAACAACATTAAGCAGTTTAGTAGGAAATCCAACTTATGATAATTTATCAGATGATGAAAAAGCACTTGTTTTGAGTGTGGCTCAAAATTCGGCAACTTCAGCAGTAACAACTACTGGGCAAATGATTCAACAAGAAGTTAGCAATATGGGTCAATCCATTACGCAAACAATTGAAACAACAGTAAAAGGAATGGCAAAAGAAGTCGCTAGGACAGTGGCTACTCAAGTGGCAGATAAGGTAAAAGAAGAAGCACAAAATCAAGTAATGACACAGATGCATACTTTAGGAGAAGGATTGAATCAATTGACAGTTGGATTAGGTGATTTAAAAGAAGGTACAAATTCATTGAAAAATGGAGTGGATGACCTAAATAAAGGTGCTAATACATTGGCAGAAGGAATTAAAACTTTCAATGAAGAGGGAATTAAAAAGATTTGTGATTATATGAATGGAGATTTAAAAGATGTAAGTGAACGTGTTGAAAAATTAACTGAATTATCAAAAGAATATAATAACTTTACTATGTTAAATGGCGATAATAATGGTGAGGTCAAATTTATTATGATTATGGATGCAATTAAAAAGCAAGAAACTGGTGAAAATTCAAAGGAACAAGCAGTTTTACCAGCACAAAAACCTGAAATAGGTGAAGAAAGATAGATAAAAGGAATTACCTAAAAAGATAGGGAGTTCAAATTAATAAATTGAATCGCTAATCGTTTAATTATATTATAAGTTTTATTACAAGGGTTCTAGAAGAAAGTAAAAAACAAAAAAATCATCAGACTGTTATGTTGATGATTTTTTTGTTGACATTTTAACAATTATTTGAAAAAATACAATTACAAAGTTGCTATTCCGATTTTTTTATGTTATATTAAAATAGTAATTAATTTTGGAGGTAAAATAATGAATGTAGAACAAAATATAATAATAAGCAATAATAAAGAATATGAAGAAATTATAAGAAAAGGGATAAAAGATTTTAATAATAAAAATCATCCTGAACATCCAATATTTCAAATATATAGAGAAAAAGGATATAATGATTCATTTGGATTTTATGCATTATTAGATAATCAAGTTATAGGAGGAATAATAGCGCATAAAAAAATGCAATGGTTAGATATAGATATATTATATGTAAATCCTAATTTTAGAGAAAATAAAATAGGCTCACATTTAGTAAATAAAGCTACTGAATATTGTAAACAAGAAGATTTAGTAGGAATACATCTTTATACATTAGATTTTCAAGCAAAAGGTTTTTATGAAAAGCAAGGATTTAAACTTATAGCGGAAATAGAAAATTGGCCCAAAGGTATTACAAGGTATGAATTTATAAAGTATATCAATAATTAATTTTAAGTGGTATTATTAGACTAACTACCTATAAATTTTAACATAGACTAAACTATGTATAAAATAAGAAAGTAGTTAAGAAAATGAAAGAATCATCAAACATAATAGTTCGATGATTTTTTTGTTTGGTGCCGTTGACGTAGATATCTACAACTTTTTTCGGCTCTCTTGACGATTGATACAAATATCAATCAATTTATTAAAGTATATCATATTTTTCATAAATTGCAATAAATTTCAAATAAAATTTATAAATTGTTTTGCATATATTCAGATTGTAATATAATCTATAATAAATTATGACCTTCCTCCTCAAAGACAACAATCTCACTTATAATACAAAAAGCATATGCTGTTACACATACGCTTTTCGTCTTTAAATCAGTAGTGCCAACCAGAGTTTTTGCCAGTTCCACCACAGCTACTACATTTTATCTTACCACTTCCAGAACACATAGAACAAGTATGCTTTTCATTTAGCATAGGAAGAGAAAGAAGAACTGTACGAGCTAGATTTGATTTAGTGGTAAAACCCTTTCCATCACAATAACGACAGGTCACTTGACCTTTTCCGCCACACCGAGCACATTTCATCATAGTGCTACCTCCTATCATTCTGGCTATGCCAGTTTATAATTACATTATAGCATATTTTTTTATAAAAATCTACATAAAAAAAACTAAGTTTCGAGATATATCAAATGATTTCTAAATTTTATTTACTTTAACAACTTTTATACATAAATCAACTCTTTATATATAATCTCCTCAGCTTGATGTTTTATAGAGTTCATAGTACCTACCCAATAAAGCATATCTGTATTTTTCATATCTTCAGTCAAATTGCTTTTTTCTTTTAGTTGGTTAATTATCTGTTCTACTCTATTTTGAGCCGTTTCTTGCATTTCTTTTAAATGTGTATTTAATGTTCCGTTCATTAGCATTATAGTATATTCAGCTTTTTTGTGTTCTTTCAAATAATTTAATCTCATTCTTCCATATTTATTTAAAGCATTTTTTTCTTGTTTAGGTGTAACAATATTGGGTATATAATAATCTCCTTGTAGACGATATTCAATGCCTGTTCTTTCATCAATTTTTGTTTTTTGTAATTCCTTATTCATAGCTTTTTTCCTCCTTTTAAAATCTGGTATCATTATTTTTCTTTTTATTTTTTGTTTGCTTGTGTTCATCTGGTATAGTTACTTTTCTAGCAATATTATTTGCAATTTCATTATCATTGTTATCAAATATGCCATTTTTATATAGGTCATTACTAACAATCTTATAGTTATTATCTTTATCATTTGTATAATTTTTGATTTTCTGGACATCCTCGTTTGAAATAATCATATTATTTTTGTTTAGTTTGGTAGGTTTTAAACTTTCTAAAATTTTATCTATGTTTGTGCTTGTATTATCAAGTTGTTTAGTTTGAGTATTAGCCTTTT
>JAAWAX010000008.1 GCA_022792395.1 Clostridia bacterium | reverse complement strand
TTAATAAACCATTTCACTCGCCAAAGCAGAATGGTTTATTTTTTATTGCCTATGAAGTAACCAACAGATGATGATTAACAAGGCAACATTTATGATAGTCATTGCTACTAATCCGTAGAAAAGTAGATATGTAATAATTATTAATGTTGATTCTACCATATTAACCACCTCCTATATTCAATCTCACAAACTAAGTTGTGGAGGTTTTTGTAAACACTAAGTTGTCAAAGGTGGCAACACACTCCGCTTATTCTCATTTTCTATGTCTACAACTATACAACATTATTAGATAAAATACAAGCGAACAAAACAAATTTTTGAAAAATATTATTTTTGATTTAGCTATTGTAATTTTAATTATTTTATGTTACATTAAATATAGTCAAAAAATAAATTTGCAAATATAATTCTTGCAAATTATTGATATGACTACATTTAAGAGTTGAAAATAGATATTTTTTGCCAACTAGATTTCGCAAACGTGTCTAGTTAGGGCACCACTTTTTAAAAAAATGGCTTGAAATAGCAATTTACAGAGATTGAAATTCAATCATACACGCTTTGTACACGATTTATTAAAATAAAAAAATAGAAGGCTTGTATTTGAATGAAAAATGAGAAACAATTAGGAATTAAAATTCTAGTTGTTTTTATTGTTTGTAACGTTCATTATTGTAAAATCTTACAAAATTTAATATAATTATATATAATAGTGATTATTATAGATAGGAAGTGAATTATGTTAGAAAAAGTAGAAAATAAAAATTTAGAAAAACTTAAAAATTTATTCATAGACATTAGATTTTATATGGGACATAGTGTTTTAGATGGAACAATGGGAGAAGCATATGCTGATAATATATCTAATCCAAATTTTGCTATTCTTATTGTAAGAAAATATTGTTTTATGAGTGGTAATATAGGAAAAGAAAATTTACACAAACTTATTGATAATAAATTAAAACAATATATAATAATTCCAAGTGATAGCTTAAAAAATATTATTGAAGAAATTTTTAAAGATAATATAAATAAACTTGAAAGATATTCTATAAAAAAGAATCCACTATTTGATAAGCAAAAATTGCAAGAATATATAGAGAAAGCACCAAAAGAGTATCCAATACAAGAAATAGATAAAAATACAGCTGAAAAAATTAAAGAAGAAAAATTTATTAATATTACTGATAATTACAAAAAAAGTGGAGTTGGCTATTGTTGTATCTATAACAATAAAATTATAGGTGTGGCATCATCTAATATATTTTATAAAGATGGAATAGAAGTAAATATAAAGGTAAAAGATGAGTATAGAAGAAGAGGAATAGCAACAGCATTAGCTTCAAAATTAATATTAAAATGTTTAGAAGAAAATAAGAAAATTAGTTGGGATGCTGCTAATTTATGGTCTGTAGGTTTAGCAAAAAAATTAGGATTTGAATATGATTCTACTTACAATATATATAAATTTATTTGAGATAACAAAAAATGAGTAGCTCTTCTTAAACTACTCCTAAATTTTTAGGTTCTATAAAAATAATGCACTTATCAAAAATACCTGATAAAATGTAATTGCTAGAAAACATTTAAGGAGGTGTTGATAAGTGCAAAATAATTGTATCAAAAATTTATTAAATTTTAAAGAGGTTATGGTAAAAAATGTTAGAAATTTAAAAGACTCTGTCGAGGTTTATATTGAATTACCTATTTCTGAACAAATATGTCCTCATTGTGAAGCAAAAACTTCTTATATCCACGATTATTATACTCAACCTGTTAAAGATATTCCTATCTATTTAAAACCTACTACTTTGATTTTTAGAAAACCTAGATATGAATGTAAGAATTGTGGTAAAACTTTTTATCCTAAAAATGAAATTGTTAATAAATACGCTAGAAAAACTTCTAGGCTTACTGCCTATATTGTTAACGAACTTCGAAGTCTAATTGCCGCCTCTGATATCTCAAAAAGAGTTAACGTTTCTCCTAGCTTCATCTCTAATTTACTCCCTTTTCTAGCTGTTACTAACTCCAAACTTCCTAAAGTCCTTTGCATCGATGAATTTAAGGGAAATAGTGGTGATTATAAGTATCAAGTTGCTTTAATTGATGGTAAAACTCATGAAGCTGTTGATATTATTAAATGTAGATACAAACATGTTCTTTGCGATTACTTTAAGAAATTTCCTAAAGAGCAATTTGATAATGTTAAATGACTTGTTACTAATCTATGGGAAACATATAAAGATATTGGTATGACTTACTTTAGAAAAGCTAAAATTGTTGAGGACCATTTTCATTTTGCTAGATATGCTTGTAATGTTGTTAATGAAATTAGAATTGAAGTTCAAAAAAATCTTCCTGACAAAGAAAGAAAATATTTTAAACATTCTAGAAAACTACTGCTTTGTCATAAAAATAAACTAAAAACTGAAGTGCAATTAGATGAATTAGAATATATACTTATTAATTATTCTGAAAATCTACATATAGCCTATAGAGAAAAAGAAGAACTATTAGATATTATTCATTCAAAAGAAGCTGATGACATTCGAAAACAGCAATTCAGTGAATGGATAAAAAGAAATCTTGAATCAAATATTCCTCAACTTCGAGATTGTGATAAAACATATCAACATTGGGCTATTGAAATAAAAAACTCTCTAGAAGTTTCATATTCAAACGGATCAATTGAAGGTTTTAACAATAAGATAAAAACATTAAAAAGAGTAACTTTTGGTACGCATAAATTTATTTTTGTGTTGTATTTTTAAAAAGCATAAAAATATTGAGGCAGAAAACTTTGAAAGTTTTCCACCCCAACTATTGACTTTGAGCCAAAGTTTCCTCATTATACTTAATTTAATAATTGTTCTCTACATTTATTTTCAAATTCATCATTTAGAGGTTCTAAAATAATATCTTCATTGTACTTTCTATCAAGACAATATTTTATAATATAGTCAGTAAGTTCAGGATTTTTAGAAAGTAAAGGACCATGTAAATAAGTGGCAATTACGTTATTCATAAAAAAACCTTCTTGGGTATCGCCAAACTTATTTCCATTCCCTAATAAGACATTACCAAAAGGAGTAGAGACATTAAAAGTTTGTCCTCCATGATTTTCAAATCCAATAACTTTTGTTTTTTTATCATTTAATTTTGTTTCAATGACAATATTACCAATACATCTTTGTTTTCTATCATGAATGGCTTCTGTGTAATAATCAAAAATTTCTAGTCCAGAAATTAAATTTCCATCTACATCTTTATAGTATTTACCAAATAATTGATAAGCACCACAAATTAATAAAAAGAACACACCATTAGCAATTGCTTCTTGAATAGAAGTTTTATATTGGATTAAATCTTGTGCTAAAATTCCTTGTTCTTGGTCAGCACCTCCGACCAGCAAAAACTAAATCATAGTCATTAAAATTGGGAGGAGTGTCTCCTATGGAATAAGGTTCAATCATAGCTTTAAATCCACGTTGTTCTAATCGATAACGTAGCACTTGAATATTTCCATAATCACCATATAGTTCTAGAATATCAGGATAAAGATATAATATTTTTAATTCTTTCATTTTTAATCATCCTTTTTTATTTGATTGCCCAAAATTTCTGTTTCTTTTGACAATTTTAAAATTTCGTTTCTAGTTGGTTGTAAAGAAGTATAGTTTGCAATTACATATTTTTTAGTATTAGTTTGATAAAGATTTTCCACTGCTTCGTGTAAGTTTAAGTAAGGTTCGATTTTGTCAATGGGATATCCTGCTGTTTTGATACGAATGGCCATGTCATAAGCACGAGTGCCTGATGTAATAATTCTAGATACTTGATTTAAAGTATCAAAATTGATATCCCAAATCCAAGATACATCATGTCCATCTGCTAAATTATCATTTAGAACAAATAACAATTCTTTTTCAGCTTCATCTTCGTTTAGAATTCTTAAACTAACATTGCTACCTGTTGGATTTTTGGCTAGATTGATAATGGTTGGAATGTTGTTTATTTTTAGTTCTTCTAATCTTCCATTGTTTAATAGGAATGTGGATAGTGTTTTTTGTATTATTTCTGTATCTATTTGATATAAACGAGCACAAGCGATAACTGCGACAAAATTGTAAATATTATAAATACTATTAAATTTAGTTTGATAGGTGATAGTATCAATCGAAAAGGTTCTATTTTTTAAATCGATATTGGTTGCCAATTGATAAATTTCGTTATTTCCATAGTTACAATTTGGACATTTGAATTTTCCAATATGAGAGTATTGATAGTACTCATATTCAATACGAGTATTGCAGAAAGGACAGAATTTTCCTTCTCCAGCTTCTGTCATATTGTCAGTTGCATAGGCATATTTTTCGACACTAAAATAGTATACATTATGATTTTCTGGATTGGCTTGTCCAAGTCTTGCTACATTGGGGTCATCATTGTTTAAAATTAAATTTCCAGTATAGTTTTTTAGGAAGTCATTGATTTTTAGAATTAAGGATTCTACTTCACCATTTCGATCTAATTGATCACGGAAAAAATCAAGTATTACTAGTGTATCTAGTCTTAAATCTTTAAAAATGACTGGAACATAACCTTCATCTACTTCAAAAACTAAATAATCTGCTTTGATTTTTCCGTTTAAAGTGCAATGCTTTAAAAGGGTGGATAAAATACCAGTTTCCATATTATTTCCCTCGATATTACTGATAACTTTTTTATTAGCCGTTTTAAACACATGTCCAATTGCATTATTGGTCATTGTTTTTCCATTGGTTGCTGTTACTGCAATAACAGGACAATTGATTTTGAAATATTGAAAGATATCTGGATTCCAATCATAAGCAATTTTTCCTAAAAAGTTACCACCATTTTTTCTAGCTAATTTAAGCCCTATATATAGCACTTTCATGGCGAATAAGATAAAAAAGTTTTTCATGATTTTATTCCTTTCTAAAAAGTTTCTTCTTATTATTTAGCTACATTATATCATAAAATAGGAAAAAAGTAATAAAAAGTATAAAATTGTTTATGAAAAATGTTTGATACTTTTTATTGTAATATAAACAAAAGTATAGTAAAATGAAACCAGAGGTGAGAAATGAGATATAGCAACACAAATAAATTGAAACAGATACAGCTAGAAGAAGACAATTATTATGTTATACTTGATTTTGACAAAACAATAACAAGTAAAACGAGTTTAGATTCTTGGATGGCAATTTTAGATTTTGAAGTATATGGAGAAGAATGCAAAAAGGAAATAGAAGAGTTAAATAGCCAATATGCACCAATCGAATTAGATTATAGGTTAAAGGATAAAGTAAAAGAACAATATATGGCTAAATGGTATCAAAAAAGTATGGATTTACTTTACAAATACCAATTAACTCATTCAGAATTGCAAAAAGCACTGCAAAAAGAAACTTTGAAATTTAGAAAAGGAGCAAAAGAATTTTTACAAAAATTATATGAAAAAAAGGTGCCAGTTATCATATTATCTGCTGGTATTGGAAATGCCATAGAAACATTCTTAAACAATGAAAAATGTTATTATGATAATATCTATATTATTAGTAATTTTATTGAGTTTAAAGAAGATAAAATGCAAAAATTTACCGCTTCGCTGATTCATTCTATGAATAAAAAGATAGAAGGAAGATTGCCAGAAACTCTGCAAAGTATGATAGATAAAAAGCAATATGCAATTTTATGTGGCGATATTGTAGAAGATATACAAATGATAAGTAGAGAAAAGATAGATAGAACCATAACAGTTGGATTTTTAAATGAGAAGATAAAGGAAAATTTAAAGTTTTATCAGCAAAATTATGATATTGTATTAACAGAAGAAGAGGCTTGTTTTCAAGAAGTAGAAAAAATCATAAATATTAAAATATAAAAAAAGAAAGGAAAGATGTGTAAAATGAAAAAGTTTGGAAATGTATTATGGGGAGTTGTTTTCATTATAATAGGAGTCGTTTTTGGATTAAATGCAGTAGGCTTAACCAATGTTAATGTTTTCTTTAAAGGTTGGTGGACATTATTTATTATTGTTCCAAGTTTGATTGAACTTATTAGAAGTGCCAACAAAATGTGGAGTTTGATTTGGTTCATAATAGGAGTGGTATTATTATTGTGTGCACAAAATATCTTATCTTTTCATCTTGTTAGAAAATTATTTTTCCCATTCATTTTAGTTATGATAGGAATTAGTATTATTTTTAAAGATGCTTTTCATAAAAAAGTAACAGAGAATATAAGAAAATTAAATAGTAACAAAGGAGATTTTGATGAATATTGTGCAACTTTTGGTTCACAAAAAAATAATTTGTCTGGACAAGAATTTAAAGGAGCTAATCTAGATGCTGTATTTGGAAGTGTTGAATTAGACCTATCAGAAGCAATGATAAAACAAGACCAAGTGATTAATGCCAATGCTATTTTTGGGGGAATTGAAATAAAAGTTCCAACAGGTGTCAATATTCAAGTAAAATCAACTCCAATTTTTGGTGGTGTAGAAAACAAAGCTAAAACAGATTACAACGAAAATTTACCAACCATTTACATTAATGGTGTAGCTATGTTTGGAGGTGTTGAAATAAAATGACATCTTTTCAAAAAATAATTAAATACGGAGCGATAGCGTTTGCAATTTATTTATGTCTTATGATTATTGGTATTATTCTTACAACTATCACAGCTATTTTTGGTATTTCAATTGGTTTAGAAATGTTGGAAGACAGGAATACAACTATGATAACAAAATGGGAACAAGAATATTCTGATATTACTAGTATGGATATTGATTTAAGTGTATGTAAATTAAATATAAAAAAGGGAGATACTTTAAAAGTTGATGTTTCTAATGTTTCTGATGAATTTAAGTGTCAGGTGGAAGCAAGTATGCTAAAAATAAGAGATACAAAAGTATATAGCAACTTTTTTAATAGGGAGGATAAGATTCCACAAGTTACAATTTATCTACCAGAAGATATAAGGTTTGAAAAAGTTAGTATTGAAACAGGAATCAATGAAACCAATATTGAATTTTTAAAAGCAGATACAGTAAAATTAGAAATGGGAGCAGGAAAATATCAAATGGAAGAACTTTTGGCTAAATATGTTGCAATAAAGGCAGGGGCAGGAGAAACTAATATTCAAAATAGCAAAATAGAAGAATTAAAATTAGAGGGAGGTATTGGTAAATTATCCTTAACAAGTGAAATTACAAAAACAGCAGATATTCATTGTGGAGTAGGAAAAGTCGAGGTAAATTTGATAGGGAATATGGAAGATTATAAAGTAAAAGCAAGTACTGGCCTAGGAAGTTTTAAAATAGATGGAAAAAAGGTAACTGATAATGAGACAATAGGAGATGGAGATGCTAGTATTAAAATTGATGCTGGTGTCGGAGAGACAATCGTTCAGTTCATAAAAGGATTATAATAAGAGAGCAAGTTACTATTTAATCCTAATGCTTTTTCGATTTAGAAGTTTCTAAAGTAACTCCCACCTTCATACAGACTGTAATTTGGCGGCCCTCCCGAATTGTTACTTTATAAAAAATATATAAACTTTTTTAAAAAACTAAATGAGTTTAAATAGTAACAGATAAAAAGATAGAAAAGGAGATTTGACTATGAAGAAAATAGCTATTTTTGGTTCAACAGGTTCGATTGGAGATAGTACATTAAATGTTATTCGAGAAAATCCAGATTTGTTTGAAGCTGTTACATTGGTAGCAGGTAAAAATATTGAAAAATTAGAAAAACAAATTGAGGAATTTAAACCTAAAAATGTATATATTACAGCCGAAGAAAATGCAAAACAGCTAAAAGAAAGATATCCTCATTTACATATTTACTATGGAGAAGAGGGAATGGAAGAAATATCAAAATTGACCGATTTTGATATTGGTGTGTCGGCTTTAGTGGGAATTGCAGGTTTACAACCAACTTATAATATGATAAAAAATGGGAAAACAGTTGCTTTAGCCAATAAAGAGGTACTAGTGGCAGGTGGAAAGCTAATTATGGATACTGCCAAGAAATATCATGCAACTTTGTTAACAGTAGATAGTGAGCATAGTGCTATTATGCAATGCTTACAAGGAGAGAAACAAAACAAGATTGACAAAATATTATTAACAGCTTCTGGCGGACCATTTTTTGATCAAGAAATAACAGATAGCATAACGGTAGAACAAGCCTTAAATCATCCAACCTGGAAAATGGGACCAAAAGTAACAATAGATTCTTCTACTATGATGAATAAAGGATTTGAGGTAATAGAAGCAAAATGGCTATTTGATGTAAATCCCAGTCAAATACAAGTTGTTGTACATAGAAAAAGTATTGTACATTCTATGGTTCAATTTCAAGATGGAACGATTATGGCAAATTTAGGACCAAAGTCTATGCAAATACCAATTGCGTATGCATTAAATTATCCAAATCGATTAATGAATAAGATTGAAAAAATTGATTTATTTGAAATTGCTGAATTGAAATTTGAAAAGCCAGATTTAGAAAAATTTCAGTGCTTAAAATTAGCTTTTGAAACAATTGAGAAAGGACATAGCTATCAAGTGGTATTAAATGCAGCGAATGAAGTTTTAGTGGATGCCTTTTTAAAGAAAAAGATAACCTATACCCAAATTCCAAAAAGAATAGAAAGAATGTTAAAAGAACATACTCCAATGGTGTTAAATACGGTAGAGGAAATTTTAGCATTAGACAAAGAAATAAAAGAAAAAACAAGACAGATGATAGAAGGTTAAGGTTCTTCTATCAAGTCTTTCCAATACTTTTTAGGCATATATTGCATTTGACATCTTGGATTTTTTCTTTCTGCAATAGCAATTGTATTATAAAATAATTTCCATAATTCCTGATATTTCTCTTCTTCTTCAGAAATGTTAGGAATTTTTAAATTTGTGCTATCCACTATTTTGTATTCTTTTCTATTATACAATAAGCAAATATTTCTTATTTTATCATGTATGATGAAGTTTTGAGAGGGCAAACGATTGATAAAGTGATGCCCTAAAGGTTCTATAATATTGTTGTCAGGATGAATGGAGGCATAATATAAATTATTTCCTACTTCTTGAAAACGAAGCAATCCTTTTAGTCTATGACATTCTCCAAAACTTCTTTTTTTCATATTCATAACTTTAAATACATAAGAAATCGTAAGCCTATTGTTAATTTTAGGTCCTAATGAAAAACCATCACAAAGATATTTTAATAAATCGATTTCTTTGTTTTTTTCATTGCAAAGAAAAGCATAATAGGTGTTATAAAGAGTGGTATAACTAATTTGTTTTTCAATTCCCATAAAAACTCGTTTTGCTTTTTCAGAATTTGTTTCAATAAAAAGAGTATCTTCTAAAAAATTGAGAGAGTAGTTATTTTTTTCGTAGATATTTTGTGGTAATGCTTTGGTCAAAAAACAGTCAAATACAACTGTCAAGAAACCATCTAAAGAACCATCATATAAATAAATTTTATTCATAAGTTTCCAGTTAGACATTTTATTTTATCCTCCTTTGTTGGAAGTAAAGTATCAAAAATAGATAATTGTTGAAATTCTGGTGCTGGTAGGCTATTTCGTTCTTGGTAGATTAAATTGGTTTCAATAAAATTGTGATTAAATTGATATACTTTATTAAAATATTTTCCTTTACAAGTAATAAAATATTTAGCTCTTTTTAATACGACACCGAGTTTTTTTAAAGAATCGAAATCTAATAAAAATTCATGTCTAGCTTGTATAATTTTTTTGGCAGAAATGACACCAATACCAGGAATTTTAAGAAGGGTAAAGTAATCGGCTGTATTGATTTCGATAGGAAATTTATCCATGTTTCGTAAAGCCCAATCACATTTGGGGTCTAAAATATGGTTGAAGTTAGGATGGGTTTCATCTAATAATTCATCTGCCTTAAATCCATAGAAACGAAGTAGCCAATCTGCTTGATATAGTCTATTCTCACGAAGCAGAGGAGGAGATTCCAAAGTAGGTAAGTTTTTATCTTGATTAACACTAATATAGGCAGAATAATAGACTCTTTTTAAATTCAATTTTTGATATAAACCTTCTGAAAGTTTTAAGATTTTTAAGTCACTTTCAGGAGTGGCTCCTACGATTAGTTGTGTGGTTTGTCCGAGCAGGAACAAAACTAGGTTTCCATTTACTTTTTTCCATTTGATTTACTTTAATACCATTAGAAACGTAGGTCATTGGATTTAAAATACCATCTTTTTCTTTTTGTGGAGCTAGTAGTTTTAGGCTATCATTAGAAGGTAATTCAATATTGATACTAAGTCTATCGACTAAAGTGCCTAATTTGTCGATTAATTCTTTACTACATCCAGGAATACTTTTACAGTGAATGTAACCATTAAATTGACATTCATTTCGTAAAATGGAAATCGTTTGTATTAACAATTCCATTGTATAATCAGGAGATTTTATGACAGCAGAGCTTAAGAAAAGTCCTTCAATATAATTTCTTTTATAAAAGTTGATGGTTAAATCAGCTACTTCTCGTGGTGTGAAAGTGGCTCTTTTGACAGAATTAGTGCAACGATTAATACAATATTTACAATCATAGATACAACAGTTACTAAATAATATTTTTAACAAAGAGATGCATCTTCCATCAGCACCCCAACTATGGCAAATACCAGAAATGCTACCGTTTCCAATTCCATTATTTTTATTTTTTCGATTGCTTCCACTAGAGCTACAAGAAGCATCGTATTTAGCAGAGTCTGCTAAAATTTTTAATTTGTCTAAGGTTTCCATTTTTAAAATTTCCTTTTTTATGATATACAAATTTAATTGAAAGGCAAGTGTTAAGAGTAATAAAGTAATAACAGTCCTTTATTTTAGCGAACATTTGTATATATTATAGCACAAAAAAATAAAAAGTCAAACATTTATTCGAAAAAATTATTTGACTTTTTTATAACACCACCAACATTTTCTTTTTATAAAATCTAAAAATTCAGAAGGATTATTTTTTTTAAACTTTGTTTTATCTAGTAAAAGAGCATGTGTTTTATCAATATATAAATAGAAGAAATCTGCTGTTTCAAAAACTTTATATAATTGATAATATTTCATTTTAGAATATTCTTTTTCATCTTCAATCGTAAAGAATTTGTGATAAAACTTAAAAGTAAATTGTTTTTCTTTTTGAATTTTTTCGCTTTTATATTCTTTGGAAACATCAGAAATAGGGCGAAAAAATCGCCAAAGAACAAAAGCTGTTAAGCTACAACATAGTACAATAGCAAGAGTAAAGTTATGAGCCTTTACTTGTAAAACAAGACCGAATAAAATAAAAGCTACTACTAGGGCTGTGTAAGCAGTATACGAAAAATGATATTTCTTACTATGAAAGGCTAAAAATTTGTCATAGGTGGCTTTCGTATATGTTGTTTTGTTTTTAAATAATACTTTCATGTTATCACCAGCTAGATTATAACATAGATTTTGAAAAAAGGGAACAAATTGAGATAGTACGTAATATAATTTAAGTATGGGAGTGATTTTTTATGGCATATTCAGATCGAGAATTATTAGCAAGAATTGTACAATGTGAAGCTGGAGGAGAAGGTGACAATGGAATGAAAGCAGTGGCAACAGTAACGATGAATCGAGTGAATAGTTCAGAAGGGGAATATGCTAGAGTTTCGCAAGGGGGAAATATTAGAAATATTATTTTTCAACAAGGGCAATTTGATTGTGCTAGAGAAACAATACGAAATCAATATAATCCACAAAATATTTACAACATGAATCCAACCGAAGTTCACTATTATATTGCTGATTGGGCTTTAGCAGGAAATCAATTAAATGAGATAGGAAATTGTTTGTGGTACTTAAATCCATTTAGACCAACTTGTAGCTCTACTTTTCCAAGTAATGGATCTGGAACTTTTCATACGAGGTTAGGAGACCATTGCTTTTATCGTCCAACTAGCCAATATTCACGAACATAAAAATAGAAAGGGTGATTGTATTTATGGCAAATTCAGAAGAAAGAGCAGACAAAAGAGAAACAAGGCAAGTAGAGATTAATCAAAATTCACCAGAAATTTTAACGAATCCAATTTATACGCCAGCTTTTTTAAGAGAGCAAATTGGAAAACTAATGAGAGTAGAATTTTTAATTGGAACAAACAATTTAGTGGATCGAATTGGAATTTTACAAGATGTGGGAGCAAGTTACATTTTGTTACGTTCTTTTGAAAATGACAGTTTGGTGTATTGTGATATTTATTCTATCAAATTTATTACCATTTCTACAACTGGAATTTATGGTTCTATGACAAATAATAATCGATATCCATATTATTAATTGTCAAAAATAATATAAAGTGTTATAATAGGAAAAAATAGGGAGCAATCATGTATGAAATACATAAAAAATATGAATACTAAAATAGGAATGATTACCATAATAGAAGAGGAAAATCAAATTATAGCAATTGAAATCAATAAAAAGAGAGAAGAGGAATGTATCAAAAAAGATACACTACTTTTAAAAGAAACTGAAAAACAGTTAATGGAGTATTTGGAAGGAAAGAGAAGAGAATTTAATGTACCTTTAAATCCTAAAGGTACAAAATTTATGAAAGCAGTTTGGACAGCCCTACAAGATATTCCTTATGGAGAAGTTAGAACCTACAAACAGATAGCAGAAAAGGTAGGAAATCCAAAAGCCGCAAGGGCGGTAGGGATGGCAAATCATAGAAATCCAATTCCAATTATGATTCCATGTCATAGAGTAATTGGAAGTAATGGAAAATTAGTAGGATATGCGTTAGGAATGGAAAAGAAGAGATATTTATTAGAATGGGAGAAGAAAAATAATGTATGATGTTATCATAATAGGAAGTGGACCAGCAGGAGTTTCAGCTAGTTTATATACACGGAAGAGCGAATTTAAAAACATTAATTCTTTATCAGGAAGAAGGTGCTTTAGAAAAAACGAATAAAATTGAAAACTACTATGGATTTGAAAATGGAATTGGTGGAAAAGAATTGTATGAAATGGGAATAAAACAAGCTAGAAATATAGGAGTGGAAGTAAAAAAGCAAGAAGTTGTTCAGATTCAGATAATAGAAAATGGATTTGAAATAAAGACAGAGCAATCCATATATCAAACAAGGAGTGTTATATTAGCAACTGGTAATAAAAAAAATAAACCAAACATAAAAAATATAGAGCAATTTGAGGGACATGGTGTTAGTTATTGTGCGATATGTGATGGCTTTTTTTATCGAGGGAAAAGTATCGTTGTAATAGGAAGCGGAAATTATGCCATGTCAGAGGTAAATGAGTTAATCCATTTAGTGGACAATATAACGATTTTAACAAATGGAAAAGAAAAGCCAGAATTTAGATTGGAGGATAAAAGTGGGATACAGCTAAATACCAAAGAAATAGAAGCGGTTAGGGGCGAAGATAAAGTAGAAGAAATTGAATTTAAGGATGGAACAATCTTAAAGACAGAAGGTGTATTTATAGCAACACGGAACGGCTGGAAGTATGGATTTTGCTAAAAAGTTAGGAATGATTACACGGCAAAGACAAGATAGTAGTAAATGAAAACATGGAAACAAACATAAAAGGAATTTATGCTTGTGGTGATTGTACTGGTGGATTGCTTCAAATTTCAAAAGCCGTATATGAGGGAACAAAAGCTGGAATGCAAGCAATTCAATACATAAGAAAAATAAAAAATGCATAAAATAAAGAAAGTAAAATAAGGAAGGAGAAAAAAGAATGAGTGTATTAAAAATAAGTAGTGAAAATTATGAAGAAGAGGTATTAAAGGCAGACAAGCCAGTTATCATTGACTTTTATGCTGATTGGTGTGGACCATGTAAAATGATGTCACCTATTATAGATGAAATTGCAGAAGAAAAAACAGATAGTATCAAAGTAGGAAAAGTCAACGTAGATGAAAATCAAGATTTAGCAATGGAATATGGAATAATGAGTATTCCAACGATTGTTATTATTAAAAATGGAAAAGTAGAGAAAACTTTTGTTGGTGTTAGAGATAAAAGTGAAATTTTAGGTGCAATTGGAGATGTTTCTTAAAGTACAGTTTAGTATAATTGGGAAGACACTTTTTTACTGTCTTCCCAATTTGCTTTCTTACAAGATAAATAGGGGGATTTCTAGAATTTCTTTGCGATTGCCATCGTTTAGAAATTCTTAAATTCGTTTTTCATTATATTTTTAATATCTTCTGGTAATTCACTTTCAAAAGTTAAAGCTTCTTTGGTGATAGGATGGACACATGAAATTTTATAACTATGCAAAGCTTGTCGATTAATCAAGTTCGATTTAACACCATATAAGGTATCACCGAAGCAAAGGGTGACCAATACTAGCTAGATGAACACGAATTTGATGGGTTCGACCAGTTTCTAAATTACATGTTATAAGACTAAAATTGTTAAATTTCTTTAACGCTTCATAATGAGTAATGGAAGGATGACCAGTATGGTAATCAATACACCTTTCAATAATACTACCGTTTTTTCTACCAATTGGCAAATTAATTGTGCCAATTTTTTTATCTAAAGTGCCATGTATTAAACATAAATAATCTTTTTTAAAAGTTTTATTAAGCATTTGTCGAATAAAACATTCTTGTATATATTCACATTTAGCAAAGATAACTAAACCAGAAGTATCTAAATCTAAACGATTGATGGGTCTTATTTTTTTAGTTAGACCAATTGAATCAAAATAAAATCGAATCCCATTGGATAGAGAATCGGTATAATGTAATCTAGAAGGATGGATAGGCATATTAGCTGATTTATTGATAACTAAAAACCAGTCATCTTCATAAACAATATCTAAATTCATTTTAGTGGGAGCTATGCTAGAATTATCTTCTATAATATTAAAATTAATTTCTAGGATGTCACCCAAATTAGCGGTGTTTCTAGTATCACATTTAAGTCGATTAACAGAAATTTTTTCATTTTTTATTAACTTACTTAAAAGTCTTGTAGAAATATTTAATTCAGTTATTAAGATTTGATGGATAGTTTTTCCTACAAGGTTTTCTTTGATTTCATATATTAGCTTCATGTTTACTCCTTTGTTTGTTTTGCTTATTATATCTTGTTTTATGTAAGAAAGCAATATCCTTGAAATTTTATTAGAAATTCAGTATAATAGATAAGTCGAAAAAGAAAGGAAAAGAAAATAAAATGAGAATTAGATATAAAAAATGGGCAAGACCAGAATTAGAAGCAAGTAAATTTTATATAGATGAACCAGAAAAAATCAAAGGGGAATGGAAAAAGCAGTATGAACAATCTAGCCAACCATTGCATTTAGAGTTAGGATGTGGAAAAGGTCAATTTATAGCCCAATTAGCATTAGAAAATCCTAACATAAATTATATAGCGATTGATTTAGTAGATGCGATGTTAGGATTAGCCAAAAGGAATATAGAACAAGTTTATCAAGAAGTGAATCAAGAACCTAAAAATATTTTGATAACAAGATTTGATATTGAAAGAATTTTTCTCATATTGGAAAAGCAAGATGAAGTGGAAAGAATTTATATTAATTTTTGTAATCCATGGCCCAGAGGAAAACATAGAAAAAAGAGGTTAACTCATTCTAGACAATTAGAGAAATATAAACAATTCCTAAAAAAAGAGGGAGAAATCTATTTCAAGACAGATGATGATGAATTATTTGAAGCAAGTTTGCATTATTTTGAAGAAAGTGGTTTTAAAATCGTGAAAAAAACTTATGATTTGCATCAAGAACCCATTTTTGAAAAGAATATTGAGACAGAACATGAAAAGATGTTTTCTGAACAAGGAATTAAGATAAAAGCATGTATAGCAAAACTGGAAAATAAAAATGATTAAAAAATGGAGGATTCTAAAATATGGAAATACAAGATGTGATTGACCACAAAAATGACAAAGAATACATATTAGAAGCGGTAAAAGAAAATGGCAAATTTTTAGATTTTGTATCAGATGATTTGAAAGATGATGAAGAAGTGGTAACAATAGCATTACAGCAAGATAGTGAAGCACTAGAATTTGTAAGTGACAGACTAAAAGATAAAGAAGAAATTGTTAGAATAGGAGTAAAAGGTGCCCCTTGGACAATTTGTTATGCTTCTGAAAGGTTAAGAGATAATAAAGAATTGGTATTAGAAAGTTGCCAAAGTTATGGACAAGCATTATATTATGCTTCAGAGGAATTAAGAGATGATGAAGAAATTGTCACAGTAGCCGTTAAAAATAAAGGTAGTATTATTAAATATGCAAGTGATCGATTAAGGGATAATAAAGAAATAGCGGAAATTGCAGTAAAACAAGACAAATCGGCTTATCATTTTTTGTCTTGGCGATTAAGACAAGAGGAAGAAATAAAAAATATCGTATTTAATTAGAAATAAGGATAAGAAAAGATTGTAACAATTCACAGCTTAAATAGAAATTAATAAAATTTATTAGTATTTTTTCTAAAGTGACTCCCAACAGCGGACAAACTGTAACTGAAGTAACAGTTTGTATCCTTGTTGGTCCCCCCGAATTGTCACTTTATAAAAAATATAATAAATTTAGCATAAAAATTAATAGCTGTGAATCGTAACAAAAGATTGTATTATAATTAACTAAATTTTTAGAAAATACTTGTGCTTTTTTGCAATTATTTATATAATAGAATTGCAAAAAAAGAAGAAGGAGAAATAAAATGTCATTCATAGAAGAAGTAAAACAAAGAGCTAAAAAGGAGATTAAGACAATTGTTCTTCCTGAAGCGGAAGATATTAGAATTTTAGAGGCAACGAATCAAGTATTAAAAGAAAATTATGCTAATATTGTATTAGTAGGAAATCAAGAAAAGATAGAAAGAAAAGCAAAAGAAAATAATTTAGATATAAAAGGGGCTAAAATTGTTGACCCAAGTAATTCTGAAAAGCAGGATGAATATGCCAATTTATTATATGAATTAAGAAAAAATAAAGGAATGACAATGGAAAAAGCAAAAGAATTGATAAAAGATCCCGTTTACTTTGGAATGCTTATGGTAAAAGATGATAAAACAGAGGCAGATGGGCTTGTTTCAGGAGCAACTCATTCTACATCAGATACCTTAAGACCAGCTTTACAAATATTGAAAACAGCTCCTCGGCACAAAATTGGTTTCTGCTTTTTTTGTTATGGTAGTACCAAATTGTGAATATGGTGAGAATGGAACTTTTATTTTTGCGGATAGTGGGTTAAATGAAAATCCAGATGCAGAAAGTTTGTCAGAAATAGCCATTTCCTCTAGTAAGAGTTTTAGTCAATTGGTGGAAAAAGAACCTAAAGTAGCTATGCTTTCTTATTCCACTTATGGAAGTGCTAATTCTGAATTAACACAGAAAGTAATAGAAGCAACTAAATTAGTAAGACAAAAGGATAAGGGGATTTTGGTGGATGGAGAATTGCAACTTGATAGTGCTATTGTACCAGAGGTTGCAGAGTTTAAAGCACCAGGTAGTCCTTTGAAAGGGAAGGCTAATGTATTGATTTTTCCTAATTTGGATACAGGTAATATTGGTTATAAGTTGGTTCAAAGGTTGGCTAAAGCGGAAGCATATGGTCCTCTTTGCCAAGGGATTAGTAAACCAGTTAATGATTTGTCTAGAGGTTGTAGTAGTAAGGATGTGGCAGGGGTTATTGCGATTACTGCTGTGCAAGCCCAGAAAATCAAATGAAAAGCATTGTCTTACTGCGTTATCAAAATTAAGGAGTGAAGAGAATGAAAATTCTAGTACTAAATTCAGGGAGTTCTTCTTTAAAATATCAAGTGATTGATATGGAAACAGGAGAAATGTTAGCAAAAGGATATTTTGAAAGAATTGGACAACCAAATTCTTTTCTAACACATAAAGTAAATGGAGTATCTCATAAATTCGAACATCCAGCTAAAAATCATGAAAAAGCAATTGCTTTTGTATTAAATCGATTAACCAACGAAAATTATGGTGTTATTAAAAGCTTGGAAGAATTGGGCGGAATTGGACATAGGGTAGTACATGGTGGAGAAAAGTTTAGTGATTCTGTCATAATAAATAAAGAGGTGATAGAGGAAATTAAAAAATGTTCTGATTTAGCACCTTTACACAATCCAGCTTGCATTTTAGGGATTGAGGCTTGTCGAAAAATAGTACCTAATATGAAAATGGTGGCTGTATTTGATACAGCATTTCATCAAACTATTTCGAAGGAAAAATATGTCTATTCCATTCCATATAAATATTATGAAAAATATGGTATTAGAAAATATGGCTTTCATGGGACATCGCATCAATATGTTTCCCAAAGAGTAGCAGAAATTATGGGAAAAGATAGAAAAGAATTAAAAATAGTAAATTGTCATTTAGGTCAGGGATGTAGTGTATGTGCTATCAAAGATGGAAAATCTGTAGAAACGAGTATGGGATTAACACCACTTCGGAGGAATTCCTATGGGAACAAGAAGTGGAGATTTAGATCCATCCATTCTTACCTATTTAATGCAAAAAGAAAACTTATCAGCAGATGATATGAATTTTATGCTAAATAAAGAAGCAGGAGTTTATGGAATCTCTGGTGTATCTGTAGATTTTAGAGATATTGAAACAGAAGCTTTATCAGGAGGGAAACAAGCACAATTAGCTTTAAATGTTTTTCACTATTTAGTAGCTTCTTATGTTGCAAGATGTACAGTAGCTATGGGAGGAATCGATGTTTTAACTTTTACAGCAGGAGTGGGAGAAAAAGGTCCTATCTCAAGGAAATCGATATGTGAACAATTAGAATTTTTAGGAGTTAAAATAGATGATGAAAAAAATAAAATAAGAGGAGAAGAAGCAGAACTTTCTACTTTAGACTCAAGAGTAAAAATTTATACCATTCCAACCAATGAGGAATTAATGATAGCAAGAGAAACTTTGAAATTAATAAAATAATTGAAAAATAAATTTAGAACAATAGGAGATAAAATAAAATTCTCCAATTAAACTTAGGGAAACCAGTGGGGAAAAATTCCCCATTTAAACTTAGGAAACCACTGGGGAAAAGAAAGGAAGATAAAAATGAAAATATTAGTGTTAAATTGTGGGAGTTCATCACTAAAATATCAATTAATTGATATGGGAACAGAAGAGGTATTAGCTTCAGGAAAATATGAAAGAATAGGAGAAAAAGAAGCTTTTCTTACGCATAAAGCACAAGGCCAAAAGAAACAAATGGATAATCCTGCTTATAATCATACAGAAGCAATTGAATTTGCTTTGCAACAATTAACCAATCCAGAATACAAAGTAATTGATAGTTTAGAGGAAATAAGTGCTATAGGACACCGTTTGGTACATGGAGGAGAAAAAATTGCAGAATCAGTAATCATTGATGATACAGTAGTAAATGTATTAAAAGAATGTTCTGATTTAGCACCATTACATAATCCAGCTTGTATTTTAGGAATCGAGGCTTGCAAAAATGTAATGCCAAATAAACCAATGGTAGGTGTATTTGATACAGCTTTTCATCAATCGATTCCAAAAGAAAGATATATCTATCCGATTCCATATGAATATTACGAAAAATATGGCGTAAGAAAATATGGATTTCATGGAACTTCTCATATGTTTGTTTCACAAAGATTAGCTGAAATAGAAAATAAACCAATTGAAAATATGAAAATTGTAACTTGTCATTTAGGGCAAGGTTCTAGCATTTGTGCAGTTGAAGGAGGGAAATCAGTAGATACTAGTATGGGATTAACACCACTAGGTCGGAATTCCTATGGTAACTAGATGTGGAGATTTAGATCCATCCATTCTTTTATATTTGATGAAAAAAGAAAAACTAGCAGTAGAAGAAATGGAAAATATTTTAAATAAGCAATCAGGAGTGCAAGCAATTTCAGGTTTAGTGCCAGATTTTAGAGAAATAGAAAATGCTGGGAATGAGGGAAATGAAAGAGCTAAAATTGCATTAGATAGCTTTCAATATGCCATAGCAAGCTATATTGCTAAATATGCAGTGGCTATGAATGGAGTAGACTATATTATATTTACAGGTGGTATTGGAGAAAATCAAATTAATATTAGAAAAGGTATTTGCGAACAATTAAAGTTTATGGGAGTTGATATTGACATTGAGGCTAACAAGATAAGAAGTGAAGAAAAAGTCATATCTAAACCAGAATCCAAAGTAAAGGTTTATATCATTCCAACGAATGAAGAACTAATGATAGCAAAAGAAACTTTGAAGTTAGTAAAATAATATTTTAGAAGGAAGTGTGATGGATATGAAATTTGATTTTGATGAATTTAATTTTCAAGATGAAATTAACTTTATGAATTTAAACTATCAAATGGAAAGTCAGCAACAAAAAATAAATAGTAGTTTTGGATTTAATGATGATAGCATTTATAATGAAATAGAAAAATAAGGTAAAATGTAAATTTAATAACAAACGAAAAGGATGTAATTTATGAAAAAAGTTATAATAGATGCATTGAAGGGATACAAATGGCAAATAACATTACAAGTTATATTATTAGCAATCAATACATATTTATTGACATGTCCTCCTAAAATTGTAGGAGATATTGTGGATAATTTGTATGATATGGAAGCAAATAAGCAGACAATTTTAAATAGCACATATTTCTTGCTAGGGATATGTGTCTTATACTTGCTAGTAAGATTGGCTTGGAAATATTTTGAAACATATATTGCAAGAGGAGTGGAAAAAGACATCAAAGTTAAGCTATTTGAAAGATTCTTAAAATTAAAAGTAAAAGAAATACAAAAGATAAAAAATGGCGAGATTATGTCTTATTTTGTAAAAGATACCAATGAGATTAGAAGTGCTATCTATAGAATTCTATCACATGGTTCTAGAATTGTATTCATCTTTGTAATTGCTACTTTTCAAATGATAAGAGGAGTTAATTTATATTTAACATTAGCTACTTTGTGTCCTATTATAGTGGCTACTTTTCTAGTGGTTAAAATAAAGAAGTATGTAGAAATTAATTTTAAAAAAGCACAAGATAAATTTACAGAATTATCAGAATATATACAAGAAAGTACAGATAGTATTCGAACAACAAAAGCCTATTCTTGTGAAGGAAGTCAATTAAAAACATTTATCCTTAAAAATAGGCAAGTGAGACAAAGTGATAATGCAGTAGATGTATTTTCTAATTTATTAACTAGTTGTATTGATATTTGTTTTGGACTTTGCTATGCCATTTCTTTTATTTATGGTTCTCATTTAGTTTTAGAAGGAACTATTACAGTAGGAGAACTGGTCACTTTTAATGGTTACATTGCTTTATTTGTGAATCCAGTTAATTGGATTCCAACTTTAATTGCTAGATTTAAAAGAGCTCAAATATCTTACCAAAGACTAGATAAAGTTTTTGCACTAGAAAAAGAAAAAATAACAGTAGAAGAAAGTAAGGTAGAAGAAAAATTACAAGGAGATATTTTAATTAAGAATTTAACCTTCAACTATCCTGGAATGTTAGAGAAAGCTTTAGAAAATATTAATATTGAAATCAAAAAAGGAGAAACATTGGGAATTATAGGAACCATTGGAAGTGGAAAAACAACATTAATGAATCTACTTACTAAATTATATAATATTCCGAATGGAAAAATTATGATAGATGGTAGAGATATCAATGATATTAATATTGAAACATTAAGAGAAAATATTTGTTATATTACACAAGATAATTTTTTGTTTTCCTCTACTTTGAAAGACAATATTAGTTTGTTTAAAGAAGAATATGATGAGGAAGAAATTAAGGAAAGTACCAAAAAAGCAGTTATTTATGATGAAATTAGTCAAATGCCAAAAGGAATCAAAACAGCTATTGGTGAAAGAGGAAGTGACTTATCAGGAGGACAAAAGCAAAGGGTAGTAATATCAAGAGCATTTTTGAAAAATAGTAGCATTATAATTTTCGATGATACCTTCTCTGCATTAGATAATCGAACTTCTCGGAACTTTATTAGAAAACATAAAAGAACTAACAAAACAGAAAACTTGTATTATTATTTCAAATAAAATATCAGATGTGAAACAAAGTGATAAAATTATCGTATTAGATAACGGAAATATAGTAGAACAAGGGATTCATGAAGAATTAATACAAAAACAAGGAATGTATTATGAATTTTTTGAACAGCAATCGACAAAAGCAGAACCTAGTTTTTTAAGTTAGAGAAATGCTAACATTTTTAAAGGGAAAAGAAAGGGAAGAAACAGATGAAAAATAAAACTTTGCGAAGAATGTATAAAATGTTAAAACCGCAAATGAAATCAATAGCAATCATATCTATTTTAGCGATTCTAATTAATGTCGGCGAAGTGGTAAAACCCTATTTAATAAAAATTGTAATTGATGATTTTTTAACGGCTAATATTTATCAAAAAGGCATTATGACAATTGGAATCATAGGTACTAGTTATATTGCAATTGTTATTTTAGGAAATATTTTAAATTTTATTGTTACAACAGCAACTAGTATGATGGGAGAAAATGTTATTTATTCCATTCGAAATAAATTATATCAATATGCACAATATGCCAATATTCCTTTTCATGATAAAACGCCAGCAGGGACACTTTTTGTTAGAATAACAAGTGATGTAGAAGATATTACCACATTATTTAAAGAGGTTATTACTACTTTTATAAAGGATATATTGATAATAGTAGCTCTTATTATTATGATGTTATCGATAAACTATCAATTGGCACTTTTATCTTTTTTAGTAATACCATTGGTGATTATTACTTCTATTATCATTACTAAAATTACCAATAAAGCACAAGAATATTCGAAAATGGTAAAAACGAAATTAAATATTTTTTTAGCAGAATCTATTTATGGTGTGAAATTAATTAAAATTTTTAATCGACAATATGAAAAGCAGAAAAAATGCGATGAATTATGTACAGCTTTTTGGAAATCTAGGATTCCAACTGGTATAACAGAAGCATTTTTAGTAGCAATTATGATGATTTTAGAAAATTTAGGAGTTTGTATTATTGTTTGGGCTAGTCTGAATTATATAATAGGAACTACTGTTGATGTAGGTATTGTTTATGTGTTTGTTACATACATTAAGCAAATATTTAATCCTATCAATCGATTGGTAGAAAACTTTGAAACGATTCAAGAAGCATTGGTTTCTATCGATAAAATTTATGAAATATTAGAACATAAAGAATATTTGGAAAACTTCGAAGAGAGAAAAGTATTCGAAAAATTGGAAGGTAAAATCGAGTTTAAAAATGTGTGGTTTGCTTATGAAGGAGAAAATTGGATTTTAAAAGATATTAGCTTTACCATTGAACCAGGTCAAAGTGTTGCATTAGTTGGAAAAACTGGTTCAGGAAAGACCACTATTACCAATCTGATTAATCGTTTCTATGAAATACAAAAAGGTGAAATACTTTTAGATGGCATTAATATTAAGGAGATTAATTTACGTTCTTTAAGAGAAAAGATTGGAATTATTTTGCAAGATCCATTTGTATTTGCTAGGAGTATAAAAGATAATATTCAATTAAATAAAAATTTTTCGGATGAATATATTTGGAAGACAATTGAATTAGCTTCGGCAGAGGAATTTGTAGCTAGCTTACCAAATGGAATAGAAGAAATTTCTAATGAAAGAGGAAGTTCTTATTCTTCTGGTCAAAAACAATTATTAGCATTTGCTAGAATATTTGCCCATAATCCTTCCATTTTTATTCTAGATGAAGCGACTGCTAATATTGATACTAAAACAGAAGAATTAATTCAAAAATCGGTAGATAAAATTTCAAAAGAAAAAACTTCTATTTTCATTGCACATAGACTATCTACTATTGTTAATGTAGATAAAATTATTGTATTGAATCAAGGGGAAATCATAGAAGAAGGAAGTCATAATGAGTTAGTAAATAAAGAGAATGGTTATTATAGTAAGTTGTATAATGCTTATTATAGTGGATTGGTTGAGTAGGTAAAAGTAAATTACAATTCATTCTAAAAAGAGCAGAAAAGAATTTTGATTTTTTTCTGCTTTTTACTTGACAAGAAATGGAACTTATGATTAAATGTTGACTATAAAATATTTTAGGTTAATTTTACTTATTAATCTAAAATGTATTTTAATTATTTTAAGAGAGGTGGTGATAAGATGGAAACAGAAACAGTTAACTTGATTTTGAAAGAACTACGCGAATTCAGAGTGGAAAATGACAAACGTTGGGAAGAGAATGACAGAAGATGGGAACAGAATGAAAAACGTTGGGAACAAAATGACAGAAGATGGGAACAGAATGAAAAACGTTGGGAACAAAATGACAAAAGATGGGAACAAAATGATAAAAAGCTAGAAGAAATAAACCAAAGAGTAGATAGCAATACAGAAAGAATAATAGCATTAGGAGAAGGAAGAACAAAAGATAGAAGAGAAATTTTAGTTGTATTAGACACGATGCAAAAAAGTATTGACAATCAGTTTAAAGAAATGAGAGACTATATGGATGCTAAATTTGACAAACTTTTTGTGGCTAAAAGAGAAAACGAAGTAGAACATGATGAATTTAGAAAATTATTATATGTTCATGACAGAAGAATTGATTTTCAAAGTGCAAGAATAAAATTTTTGGAAGAATGGAAACAACAAATCGATTTAGGCGGATATCAAGTTGTATAATAATAAATGTAGTAATAGATGTAGTATAAAATGAAGTAATAAATAAAATAATAGATATAATAGTAAAAAAGATAAGATTTTCAATATAGAAGGAGGTCTTATCTTTTTTTGAAAAAAGTCTTGCAAAATCGAAAAAACATGATATAATATTAAACAATAATAAAAGAGAAAAATGATAACAAGGACAAGATAAATAGTAGAATAACTTAAAAGAGAGCCAAAGGTAGCTGGAATTTTGGTAAGTAAAAATTATTTATTATCACCTTAGTTGAGTTGTTAAACTGAAATGAAAAAAGTAAGATTAAGTTTAGCCGTAAATCTGCGTTAAAGGAAAATTGAGAGAGTAAATAAAATTATTGTTTTTGAAAACTTTTTAATAGGTACTTAAAAAACATGAAAATTATTTACTAAAATAGGTGGTACCACGGAATAAAGCTATTTCGTCCTAGCGGATGAAGTAGCTTTATTTGTGTTAAAACAAATGAAAATCAGCATCTTGCACAATTTTACAATTTTGATTAGTTTTAGATATATAATTAATTAGGAGGAAAAGAAGATGAGAGAATTAAAAATGAAAAGAGTTTACAAACATTTTAAAGGAGACTATTATTTAGTAGAGGATATTGCTTATGATAGTGAAACAAAAGAAAAAATGGTAGTCTACAGACATTTATATGGAGATGGTTCTTTATGTGTTCGACCATTAGACATGTTTTTATCAGAAGTAGACCATGAAAAATATCCAAATGTAAAGCAGAAATATAGATTTGAACTACAAGAAATTGAAAGCAAAAATAAATAAATCATAAAAAGGAGGAAGGAAAATGTATAAAAAAGTAGAATTGAAAAATGGTTTTGTAGGAATGGAGCAGGAAATAGCTAAAACATGGAAAGAAAAAGACATTATCAAGAAAAACTTTGCTATGAACGAAGGGAAAAGATATTTTACCTTTTATGATGGACCACCAACAGCGAATGGAAAGCCACATGTTGGTCATATTGAAACAAGAGTAATGAAAGATATTATTCCAAGATATAAGGTAATGAAAGGGTATAAGGTAATTCGTAAAGCTGGTTGGGATACACATGGACTTCCTGTTGAACTTGAAATTGAGAAAAAGTTAGGAATTTCAGGAAAAGATCAGATTGAAGAATATGGAGTAGAGAAATTCGTAAAAGAATGTAAAGAAAGTGTATTTACCTATGTTTCTATGTGGGAAGAAATGACAAATAAAGTTGGTTTTTGGGTAGATATGGAACAACCTTATGTCACTTATCATAATGAATATATCGAATCTGTATGGTGGGCATTAAAACAAATGTGGGAAAAAGGTCTTTTATACGAAGGGCATAAAGTTATGCCATATTGTCCACGATGTGGAACAGCCTTATCTTCGCATGAGGTAGCACAAGGTTATAAAGATGTAAAAGATTTGACTTGTATTGCTAAATTTAAACTGGTAAATGAAGATAAATATATTCTAGCATGGACAACAACACCTTGGACATTACCATCTAATTTAGCACTTTGTGTGAATAAATCGTATGAATATGTAGAAATAAAAGCTAATATTGGAACAGAGGATGAACCAAAATATGAAACCTATATTTTAGCAAAAGATTTATTAGAAAAAGTCTTAAAAGAAACACCTTATGAAGTGCTTAAAACTTTCAAAGGAGAAGCTTTATTAGGAACCAAATATGAAAGATTAATGCCTTTTGGAGAAGTAGAAGGAAAAGCATTTGAAGTTATCCATGGAGACTATGTTAATCTTGAGGATGGTACTGGAATTGTTCATATTGCTCCTGCTTATGGTGAAGATGATAGTTTGGTAGCCAAACAAAATGGAATTACTTTTATCAATTTAGTAGACAAAGCAGGAAAATTTGCAAAAGAAGTAGAACCATGGGCTGGAAGATTTGTAAGAGACTGTAATGAAGATATTTGTAAATGGTTAAAAGAAGAAAACAAACTATTTAGCAAAGAAAAACATCTACATGCTTATCCACATTGTTGGAGATGTGACACACCACTTCTTTACTATCCAAAAGAGAGTTGGTTTGTTGCTATGAGTAAATTAAGAGATGAATTAGTGGACAATAACAATAAAGTAAATTGGTATCCGGATACCATTCGAACAGGAAGATTTGGAAAATTTCTAGAAAATGTAATTGACTGGGGAATTTCAAGAGACCGATATTGGGGAACACCATTACCAGTTTGGACTTGTGAAGATGAAAATTGTCGCCATCAAGAATGTATTGGTTCAATCGAAGAGTTAAAAGAAAAAGGAATTGAAGTACCAAAAAATATTGAATTACACAAACCATATATTGATAAGGTAGATTTAAAATGTCCTAAATGCGGTAAAAAGATGCACCGTGCTAAAGAAGTAATTGACTGTTGGTTTGATTCTGGTTCAATGCCTTTTGCACAATGGCATTACCCATTTGAAAATAAAGAAATGTTTGACAATAACTTTCCTGCAGGATTTATTTCAGAAGCTGTTGATCAAACGAGAGGATGGTTCTATACCTTAACAGCAATTGGAACAGCCTTATTTGGAAGAAGCCCATTTGAAAATTGTATTGTATTAGGTCACGTTTTAGATGAAAAAGGACAAAAGATGTCTAAATCAAAAGGAAATGGTGTAGATCCAATGGAATTATTAGATACGGTTGGAGCAGATGCTACTCGTTGGCATTTCTATACAGTAAGTAGCCCATGGCTTCCAACAAGATTAGGATTAAATAATGTACAAGAAACTCGGAAGAGGATTCTTAAGTACCTTGTGGAATGTCTATTCTTTCTATGTGTTATATGCAGAAATAGACCAATTTAATCCATTACAATATACTGATTTTGAACCAACTAACATAATGGACAGATGGATTATATCCAAATTAAATACTTTAATAAAAGAAGTAGATAACAAGTTAGAACAATACGATATTACAAATGCAGCATTATTAATAGAAGCTTTTACCGATGAACTTTCTAATTGGTATGTACGTAGAAATAGAGAAAGATTCTGGGCAACTGAATTAAATAATGAAAAAATTGGTGCTTATTGCACTTTATATCAAGTATTAACTACTTTAGTAAAAATAGCTGCTCCTTTTGTACCATTTATAAGTGATGAAATTTATCAAAATTTAGTAGTGGGATTAGATAAAGAGCAACCTGAAAGTGTGCATTTATGTTTATGGCCAGAAGTAAACGACAATGAAATTGATTATCAACTAGAACAAGAAATGGGATTAGCCTATAAAATTGTAAAACTTGGACGCAGTAGCAGAAATATAGCTAACATCAAAAATAGGCAACCATTATCTAAAATGTTAATTTCAATTGATACTTTGCCTAAATATTATGCAGATATTGTAAAAGAAGAATTAAATGTAAAAGAAATTGAACTAGGAGCAGAAATGTCTCAATATGTTAATTTTGAAATAAAACCTAATTTACCTATTTTAGGAAAAGAGTATGGCAAGCTAATTCCAAAGATTAAGCAAGCAATTAGCAAGAAAAATCAAATGGATTTAGCTAATACTGTAAAAAATGGAGGTATCGAATACATTGAAATTGATGATACACAAATAGCTTTAAATGCAGAAAATTTGCTAGTTACAATGCAAGGAAAAGAAGGTTTTGCCTTTAGTGGAGAGGGTGAAATTGGTGTAGTATTAGATACTCATATTTCAGAAGAACTAAAAGAAGAAGGATATGTTAGAGAAGTACTATCAAAAATTCAAAATATGAGAAAAGACAAAGGATTTGAAGTACTTGATAATATTCAGCTTTATGTAGCTGGCAATACTTTATTAGAAGAAGTAATTAAGAAGAATGAAGCAGTAATTAAACATGATACATTAGCAATGCAGGTGATGTATAATCAAGATAGGGATTCTTATACAGAGACAAATATTAATGGTGAAATCTTAAATATAGATGTAGAAGTTATAAAATAGAAAAAATTGCCAGAAGAAGAATCTTTTGGCGATTTTTCCATTGTTTATATTTTAGGAAAGACATCAATGGTATGATAACTTTCTGTAGAAGATAATTATGCGAATTAATAGAAATTCTTTTCGATTGCCATCGTTTAGAAATTCTTGAATTCGTTTTCTTCATGACAATTCCATGACATTTCGATAACATTTTTTTTTAGTATTGCAAAAAAAATGTGTTGTGATATACTATACCTATAAAAATATAAGGGGGATAAAAAATGGAAGAAGAAAATCAAAATGTAAATCCAGTTTCAAATGACTCAACAACAACTTTTAAAGCAACTTCTGGAGGAAATGGAGAAAAGAAAAAAGGAAAAGGGAAAATAATAGGATTAATCGTTGTTATACTATTAGTGTTAGCAATTGTAGTAGTTCTGATTTATTATTTTGTTGTTGTTAGTAAACCAGAGAGAGTTTATAAAAAATTAATAGAAAGTACAATTAATTCTTATACAAAGGCTAGAACAAGTGCAGATTATAAAACATCTAAAACAAATTTAAAGTTAGAAGCAAAATTTGATTTAGAAACAGATGAATTAGATAAAAATGTTATGGATTTAATCAATAAAACGAAAATAGGAATTGATTTACAAACCAATAATGAAGACAAACAATTCTTAATGAATCTAGAAGCTGATTATGATAAAGAAAATTTATTAGATATACAAATGTATTCAAATATCGAAGAAGAAAAAACCTATATCAAACTAGAAGATTGGCTAGATAAATATATCGAAGTAGAGGAGGTAGATAATGAATTTTATACAACTTTTAAGGATTTATTAACCAATCCAAAAATGACATCTTCTGAAAAAGCATCTTTGAGAAAAGCTATGGGAATTATGAAGAAAGAATTAACAAGTGTTATAAAAAAAGAATATTGTAGTACTGAAAAAGAAGACATAACGGTTAATGGAAAAACAATTCGTGCAACTAAAAATACCATAAAAATGAATCAAAAACAATTAAAAAAAGAAGTTGAAACAGTTTTAATAAATTTAAGAGACAATAAGGAATTTATTGAATGTTTTGAAGATGGAGATGAACTAGAAGAGATATTAGATAACCTTCTTGATCAAGTAGAAGAGATGGCAGAAGATGATGAATCAACAATAGAAATAAATATTTATACAAAAGGATTCATGCAAGAGATACAAAAAGTTACTATAATCTTTGAAGATGAATACGAAGAAGCAGGTATGATAGCAATTACCAAAACAGCATCCAAAACATATGAAATTGACTTTTTAGATAGGGAAGATAAATCTGTTGCTGCATTAGAATTAAAAATAGAAGAGAAAAATAAAAATGAAGGAATTATTTCTTATGAATTAACGGTACCAGATTTTGGAAAAGCAAAACTAACACTAGAATACAGTCAGAAACTTAATGAAGAAATAGAGGAAGTAAAGATAAGAAATAGTGTAAAAATAGATGAACTAACAAGTGAAGACCAACAAACGGTTATGAACAATTTACAAAAATCAAAACTATATGAATTAATCATGAGTTATGTCAATGCAAGCACTTCTAATGTTCTTGACACAGATACAAAAAACAATATATATGATACAGAGGATGACAATATAACAACAACAGTAGAAGAAAATCAAATTATATCTTATGATAATAAAACAAAGATAACTTTTAAAGTACCAGAAGGATATCAATTAGAACGACGTATATCAGATAATTTGGGAGTATTAAGAAAAGATGATATTACTATTAGTGTATTAACAGATTATAGAGATAGTGATGAATATTATAGAACAATAGAAAAAGAGAAACAATTTTATGAAGGAGAAGAGGATTATAAAAATATTGACTTATCAGAAATAAGAACACAAGAAGTGAATGGAGTAACTTTCTATGCTGCTAGACTTTCTTGTGAATATGATAGTATGGGATATACAACGAAATTTGAAAAAATGTATATATGGACTGGAATTTCAGATGAAATGGTATTGACTTTTGAAATAGATGGTTCAGAAAATCTTACACAAGGAGAGTTAAAAGAAGTATTAGCAGTAAATATTGAAAAAAATAACTAAATAGTCCAATAATAGTTAAGGATGAAAACTTAAAAGAGTTTCCATCCTTGATTTTTTCGCCTTTTTATTTAAAATCACTTGACAGTTTACAATAATAAAGATAAAATAGAATAGGAAGGAAAAAATATATGAATGTAAACTAATATATATTTTATTCGAACATTGAAAATTAAATAAGAAAGAGGTGTATGATTATGAATATTGTAATCATGATAGCCGCTGTCTTAATCTCGTTAGCAATTGGTACGTTACTAGGAATGGCGTATCGTAAAAAAGTTGCAGAGTCTAAAATACAAGGAGCAGAAAATGAAGCAAAAAGACTAATTGATTTAGCGAAAATAGAAGCAGAAAATTTGAAAAAAGAAGAAATTTTCAAGGCTAAAGAAGAAATTATGAATAGTAGAAAAGAGTTAGATCAAGAGATTAAAGAAAGAAGAGGCGAAGTACAAAAACAAGAAGCAAGACTAATTCAAAAAGAAGAAAATCTAGAAAAACGTGAAGAAAATCATGAAAAGAAAGAAAAAGAATTAGAAAGAGAATTACAAGACATTGAAAGCCAAAAAGAAGAAATTGCAAAATTGCATGATGAAGAAATGGTACGACTTCAAAAAATAGCAGCCTTAACAAAGGAAGATGCCAAAGCACAATTGTTATCAGAAATGGATAAAGAGTTAACTGTTGAAAAAGCAGCATTAATCCGTGAAAAAGAACAAAAAGCAAAAGAAGATGCCATCAAAAATGCGAAAGAAATTTTAAGTTATGCCGTACAAAAATGTGCAGCAGACCACTCACAAGAAACGACAGTATCAATTGTGGCACTTCCAAATGATGACATGAAAGGAAGAATTATTGGTAGAGAAGGTAGAAACATAAAAGCATTAGAAACACTAACAGGAATTGACTTAATCATTGATGATACACCAGAGGCAGTCGTTTTATCAGGATTTGATCCATTAAGAAGAGAAGTTGCTAAAATTGCTTTAGAAAAATTAATTGATGATGGAAGAATTCATCCAGCTAAAATCGAAGAAATGGTAGAAAAGGCAAAAGAAGAAGTGGAAACAACTATAAAAGAAGAAGGAGAAAGGGCAGTATTAGAATCAGGAGTAATTGGACTTCATCCAGATATTGTAAAATTGATTGGAAAATTAAAATATAGGACAAGTTATGGTCAAAACGTACTAAATCATTCAATTGAAGTTTCTAATTTAGCAAGAATTATGGCAGAAGAATTAGGATTGGATCCAAAATTAGCAAGAAGAGCTGGACTTTTACATGATATTGGAAAAGCATTAGACCATGATATGGAAGGAACACATGTTGAAATTGGAGTAGAAATTCTTAAAAAATTCAAAGAAAATCCACTTGTTATTAATGCAGTCGAAGCACATCATGGAGATGTAGAACCTCAAACACTAGAAGCTGTTTTAATACAAGCCGCAGATGCAATATCAGCATCAAGACCAGGAGCTAGAAGGGAAACAGTAGAAGCATATATCAAGAGATTACAAAATCTAGAAGAAATAGCAGATTCTTTTGATGGGGTTGAAAAATCATTTGCAATTCAAGCTGGAAGAGAAGTTAGAATTATTGTTAAACCAGATAGAATATCAGATGATAAAATGACAATTCTAGCAAGAGATGTTGCTAAAAAGATTGAAAGTGAAATGGATTATCCAGGTCAAATAAAAGTTAATATCATTCGAGAAACTAGAGTAATTGATTATGCCAAATAATAGAAAAGTTGTGATGAAAAATCACAACTTTTTTATTGATTTATTCCTTTATTTATAGTATGATAGGAAAAAATAGAAAGAGGGAATAGAATGAAAATTTTAGCAGTAGGAGATTTGATTGGAACAAGTGGAATCCAAGAATTAAAAAGAAAATTGATAGAAATAAAACAAAAAGAGCAGATAGATTTTATCATTGTAAATGGAGAAAATGCAGCAGAAGGTATGGGAATAACAGAACAAAATTTTAAAGACATTTTAGCATTAAATATAGATGTTATCACAATGGGAAATCATACTTGGGGGAAAAAAGATATCTTTAAATTCATTGATCATCCAAAATTAATTCGACCAGCTAATTATCCAAAAGGTGTTGTAGGAAAAGGATATAACATTTATACATGCCAAGATAAGAAAATAGCAGTTATTAATTTGATTGGTAGAGTAGATATTAATGTACTTTCTGAAAATCCATTTATTGTAGGGAAAGAATTAGTAGAAGAAATACAAGAAAAAGTTGACATGATTTTTGTTGACTTCCATGCAGAAGCAACAGCTGAAAAAATAGCTATGGGACATTATTTAGATGGAAAGGTTACTGCTGTATTTGGTACACACACGCATGTACAAACTGCAGATGAAAAGATTTTACCAAAGGGAACAGGGTATATTACAGACATTGGAATGACAGGTCCAAAACATTCTGTAATAGGAATGGACATAGAGGCTTCTTTAAAAAGATTTGAAACTACTTTACCAGAAAGATATAGAATTGCTAGTGGAGAATGTATATTTAATGGTGTGATTTTTGAGATAGAAAATACTAATAATAAGGTAAAAAGTATTAAAAGATTATACCAATAATGTATTTGATGAATGTTGTCGAAATAACAAAGAAATTGCGATGAAATATCCTAAAAAATTCCAGAAAACTCTTTACAAAGATTTCCATATATTGTAAAATAACAATCGTAAAAGTTGCAACAAAAAATAAAATTATAGGAGGCAAAAGAAAAATGGAAGTTTTGAAAATTTCATCCAAATCAAATCCTAATTCAGTAGCAGGAGCAATAGCTGGGTTAGTAAAAGAATCAAGTAAAGCAGAAATGCAAGCAATCGGAGCAGGAGCATTAAATCAAGCAGTAAAGGCAGTAGCAATTGCAAGAGGATTTGTTGCACCAGCAGGTGTAGATTTAGTATGTATACCAGCATTTGCAGAAGTAGAGGTAGAAGGAGAAGACAGAACTGGTATCAAATTAATTGTAGAATCAAGAGTTTAAAACAAAAATAAATAAATGGGGCATGGGGGATATTTCCTTTTGCTCCTTTTTGTGTTTTTTAGGATACATCTTATTTTATGTTTCTATATATTATTTCCTAATTTCATTACTTGCTACATTCTATTAATAATGGGTCAATCAAAAATTCAACAAAATTGTAAAAAATCTCTTGAAAAATCCTTTTATTTAAGATATGATAGCAAAAGAATAGAGGTGGAATATGAAATCAAATTGGATTAAATATATTTTTATTATTTTTATTGTAATTATTTTAGTATTTGCTATTTTTAAAATTAGAAAAGAGGAAGAAGAAAAAAAGCAAGAATTAGAATATGTAACAAGTCAGCAAGAAAAAAATACAGAATTAACATTAGGAATTGCACGGATTAGATACCATGAATCCTATCCTTAGCAATAATAAAAATGTACAAGATATCTCAAAATTGATTTATGAGCCATTAATTACTTTAACTGCAGATTACAAAGCAGAGCCAGCTTTAGCGATTGAATGGGCAAAGCAAAGTGATAATTCTTATTTGATAAAGTTAAGAGAAAATGCCAAGTGGACAGGAGGTCAAAGATTTACAGCCGAAGATGTCAGATATACAATTGACCGTTTAAAGGAAATATCTTCTATTTATTCTTATAATGTACAATATGTAACAGGTGTGGACATCGTAGATGATTATACTGTAAAAATCAATTTAGATAGAGAAATACCTTTTTTTGAGTATCAACTAACTTTTCCTATTTTATCCAAAGATTATTATGAAAATGAAGATTTTGTAAACACAGAGAAAAATACTTCACCAATAGGAACAGGAAAATATAAAATTTCAGAAGTTCAGCCATCTTATCTTATTCTAGAAAAAAATGAAAGTTGGTGGAACAAGCAAACAAATTTGACTATCGAAAAAATTACAGTTAATTTATATTCTTCTATTGGAGAGTTATATAATAGTTTTAAAATTGGGAATATTGACTTAATTGCTACAACCAATGATAATTTGCAAGAATATATAGGAACAATAGGATATAGCTCAAAGGAATTAAAAGGAAGAGAGCATACTTTTTTAGCACTTAATATGCAGAACAATTTTTTGAGTAGGCAAGAAATAAGAAAAGCAATATCTTATTCTATTGATAAAGAAAATATTGTATCTAGTGTATGTAACAACAATTGTTTTACTAGTAGTTTTCCACTAGATTATGGGAATTGGTTAGGAGAAAGTCAAGAGGTGAGTAGCGGTTATAATTTAGAACAAGCAAAACAAATTTTAATAGATAGTGGATGGCAATATACTTCAGGAAGTTGGCAAAAAATAGAAAATTATAAAACGCAAAGATTAGCTTTCAATCTTTTAGTAAAAGCAAGTGATGAACAAAAAGTAGCAGTTGCTGAAAACATTAAACAACAACTAGCAACGCAAGGCATTAGATTAAATATTGTAAAGGCATCGAATGAACAATATAATAGTAGCATCTATAGTAAGAATTATGATATGGCTTTATGTGGTATGACACTTTCTCCAGCACCAAATCTTAGTACTTATTTAGGCGAAAGTAATATAGCCAATTACACAAATGAAGAAGTGACCAATATAATGAATGAAGTAAAAAATACAACAGATGAAAAAAATTTGAAAGAAAAATATGCTAAATTGTCTGAAATTTATAAGACAGATATTCCTTATATTAGTTTATATAATAATAAATATACAGTAGCTTATAATTCAGGTTTAGTAGGAGAAATTACACCAAATTGGTTTTATCAGTTTTATGGAATCGAAGGTTGGTATAAATAAAATAGAATGAAATGTAATAATTTACAGTTTAAATAAGTAATAACAAAATTTATTAGTATTTTTTCTAAAGTGACTCCCAACAGCGAACAAACTGTAACTAAAATAACAGTTTGTAATCTTGTCGGTCTCCCCAAATTGTCACTTTATAAAAAATATAATAAATTCTATATATAAAATTAACAGCTGTGAATTGTAACAAAAAATGAAAATACAGATAAAAAATATAAAAAAAGTATTGACAAAACATGTTTTTGGTATATAATAAGAAATATCAAACAAAAGTTCAAAAAAGGAGGAAAAATATGGGAGAAAATACAGAAAAAAAGAAAGCACTAGAAATGGCAATGAGCCAAATAGAAAAACAATTTGGTAAGGGGTCAGTTATGAAACTTCGGAGAATTTAAAGCAATGGAAATAGAAGCTATACCAACAGGAGCATTAAGCCTTGATATAGCTTTAGGAATAGGCGGAGTTCCAAGAGGTAGAATTATAGAGGTCTATGGACCAGAATCATCAGGAAAAACAACACTAGCATTACATGTGGTAGCAGAAGCACAAAAAATGGGAGGAGAAGCGGCTTTTATTGATGCAGAACATGCTTTAGATCCAGTATATGCTAAAAAATTAGGAGTGGATATCGATAATTTAATTGTATCACAACCAGATACAGGAGAACAAGCTTTAGAAATTACAGAAAGTTTAGTAAGAAGTGGAGCATTAGATGTTATTGTTGTTGACTCTGTTGCAGCATTAGTTCCAAAAGCAGAAATTGATGGCGATATGGGAGATTCCCACATGGGATTGCAAGCAAGATTAATGTCACAAGCATTAAGAAAATTAGCAGGAGCATTAAACAAGACCAAAACAGTTTTAATCTTTATCAATCAATTAAGAGAGAAAATAGGTGTTATGTTTGGAAATCCAGAAACAACGACTGGAGGTAGAGCATTAAAATTCTATGCTTCTGTTAGAATGGATATTAGAAAAATAGAAAATATTAAACAAGATGGAGAATTCAAAGGAAGTCGTGTACGTGTTAAAGTAGTAAAAAACAAAGTAGCACCACCATTTAGAGAAGCTGAATTTGATGTTGTTTATGGAGAAGGAATTTCAAAAGCTGGTAACATTTTAGATATGGCTGTTAATTTAGATATTATAGAGAAAGCTGGCTCATGGTTTAGTTATAATGGAGAAAGAATTGGACAAGGAAGAGAAAATGTAAAAAAATATTTACAAGAAAATCCAGATATTTTAGAAGAAGTAGAATCAAAAGTAAGGGATGATTTTGCAAAAGCTTTTGAACAAAGTCTAGGAGAAGAATTGCCAAGTAACGAAGAAGATGAAATAGAAGAATAGAGTTCGTTTAGGTGTGAGGACTAAATAAATGATATGTATGTTACATATATGTTGTTTATTTAGTCTTTAAAATTGTCTTGCTATTTTTTTATGTTTGTAGTAAAATGTGAAAAAGAAAGGAAAAGCTATGTATACAATAGAAGAATTTGATAAAGAAAAAACAAAAGTATTAAAATATATTTTGTATAAAAAAAGAACGGAACAAGAAATACGAAAAAAATTTGTTAGTAGCATAGAAGAAAATATGTTAGAAGATATCATAGAATATCTAAAAGAAGCAAAATACATTGATGACAGTGAATTAATTGAAAGAACCATCAATAATTTTATGCAATTAAAAAATCTATCTATAAAAGAAATACAGTATAAATTAATAGCAAAAGGGTTAAATAAAAACGATATAGAAGATTATATATATGAAAATAGAGAAGAATTAGAGGAATACGAAACAAAATCAGCAAAAAATATAATAGATAAAAAGTTGATATCTATGGAGCCAAAAGAAATAAAACAATATTTATTAAAAAAGGGATATAAATTAGAAAATATCAATCAAGCAATGAATGAATAAAAGAAAATGGCTAAAGTGTGCCTGTCCCAATTTAACCATCCCACTTTAACCATAGCCAGAATGAGACAAGGAGAGAAAAAGATGGCAATCATAACATTAGAAACGAAGAAATATGCGATTAAAATAGATAAATTTGAAGGTCCGTTAGATTTATTGTGTCACTTAATAGACAAAAATAAAATGAGTATTTATGATATTCATTTAAGTGAAATTACGGATCAATATATAGATTATTTAAAAGAACAAGAAAAGTTGAATTTGGAGATTGCAAGTGAATTTCTAGTAATGGCTTCTACTTTGTTATACTTAAAATCTAAAAATTTGTTACCAAAACAAGAGGAAGAAGAGGAAGAAATTACAGAAGAAGAATTGATACGAAGAATTATCGAATACAAAAAATTCAAAGAAATCAGCAAGGTATTAAAAAAGAATTATCTTGATTTTTCAAGGAGATATTTTAAGTTACAAGAAGAAATTGCTTTACCAAAACAGAAATTAGAAAAAGATTATGAAAAAACTGTAATACCTAAAATTTATGAAAAATTAGTAGAAAGAAATAGTGTCAAGTTAAATCAAAATGCTAAAAATATCGAGAAAATTGCAATTACAGATAATTATACAGTAGCAAGTAAAGTAAAAGAAATGTTTAAAGTTTTAGTAAAACAAAAAAGATTTGTTTTCAATAGACTATTTTCTATCAAAAAGCATGATAGACAAGAAGTTATGACTGCCTTTTCTGGATTATTAGAGTTATCAAGAAGAAGCAAAGTAGAGACAAGTCAAGAAGAATTGTTTGGAGATATTACAGTAGAAAAAGCTAAAAAAGTAAGTTAATATATGTTTAAAAAAGATAAAAAAGGAAAAACTAATAAAAAGCTTCAAAAGGAGGCGAAGTGATTGGTTTTTCTTTTTATATTATTAACAATTATTGTGTTTGTTATTATTTTGTTTTATGCAAAAATACGAATGGAAGTTACTAATTTTAGATTTTGTTCACAAACTAAAAGACATATCAATCAAGATTATAAAATAGTCATTAAATTGTGTATTTTTGGATATCTACCAATTTTAAAAATCACCTTAACTAAACAAAGGCTAGAAAAAATGAAATTAAAAGAAAGAATCAAAAATATAGATTTTAGCATTTTAGAAAAAAGCCCTTCTTTTGATAGAAAAATAGGTAGGGTAATAAAGGCATTTGATATCCTAATAAAAAGCATTGATTTTCATATAGAGATTGGGACAGAAAATGCAAGCTTGACTTCCTTTATTGTTCCAGCTATTAGCACGGTTATCGCCATTGGACTACGAAAGAAAATGAAAACTTTCAAAAATCAAATTTTTACGGTAAAGCCAATTTACCAAAATCAAAATATGGTAAATCTATCTATTTCGGGTATATTTGAATTAAAAATGAGACATATTATAAATATCATTTATATTTTTAGTAAAAAAGGAGTGAAAGAATATGAACGAACATCCAATAGAAGGTCTTATGACTACAGCTATGAATAGTATTCAAGATATGATAGATGTCAATACCATTATTGGTGAACCAATTGAAACTTCTAATAATATTGTTATTATTCCAATTTCGAAAGTATCATTTGGTTTTGCAGCAGGTGGTAGCGAATTTAAAGGAGAGACCATAAATGAATACACGAAAAGAGAAAAAGAAGAGGAAATTCAATATCGATTGCCATTTGGTGGTGGTAGTGGAGCAGGTGTAACCATTAATCCGATTGCTTTTCTTGTTATTCAATCAAACAATGTAAAATTAATACCAGTTAATCATACTTCATCTCTAGATAAATTGTTGGATTATGTGCCAGATTTAATAGAAAAAACGAATCATATTATGAATCGTTGTATGCAAAATAAAAAAGAAACAACACATAGAATTTTGAAAGAAATGCAAAATAAACATGATAAGAGTATGAAAAAAGAAGAGGAAGATAAAAAAGCAATTGAAAATAAAATAGAAGAGGAAATGGAAAAGGTTCAAAATGTTAGAAAACCCGAAAAAGAAGAAATAACTTATGAGTTTGAATATGATGAAACAATGGAAGATGAATAGATTGATCTATTCATCTATTATAATACTAGTTACTGTTTAGTCTTATTGATTTTACTAAAAAGTTTACTATATTTTTTAGCAAAGAAAATACAGTTATGAAATTAGGACTGGTAATTAAATATGGATTAGAGCCAATAGAAAGGTCAATAAAATATTAGAAAGAGATTATAAGAAATAAAGGATATGTTTCTGTTTACCAGCCACGTGGAGTGTTGCTCGGTGCTATATCTAAAAGATTCGATACAATAGCCCAATTTAGTGCTTTTGAGGATTTTATTAGTTTTGAGAAAAAAGGTAAAAATAAGATTAAACGAATAGAAAATCATAAAATAAAGGTAACGATAGAAGTTGATATGGTGTGTGGAGTAGTATAAATAGAAAATAAAATGTTTAGAGATAAAACTTGAATTAAAATATGTTTTTTATAGAAATATAAATTGCATATTTTTTTATTGAAATTTTTGAAAATTACTTGATTAATAAACAAATGTTTGATACAATGTTACAAATAAAAAATAACAAATTGGAGATGATAGTAATGAGTAATTTACAAGCAGAAGAATATAAAAATTTTGAAGAAATAAAAAAGATTAGAGAAGATGGAACAGAATATTGGAATGCAAGAGAATTAAGTGAAGTTTTACAATATAAAAAATGGGAAAATTTTGCTAAAGTAATTGATAGAGCAAAATTAGCTTGTAATAATAGTGGTTTTGAGATTCAAGACCATTTTCCTGAAGTCAGGAAAATGGTTGAAATAGGCAGTAATACTGTAAGAGAACTATTGGATTATGAACTTTCAAGATATGCTTGTTATTTAATTGTACAAAATGGTGACCCAAGAAAAGAAGTAATTGCACTAGGACAAACTTATTTTGCAATTCAAACTAGAAGGCAAGAAGTTGCTGATTATTTCAATCAATTAGATGAAGATAACAAACGATTAGTGATTCGTGGAGATATAAAACAATGGAATCAAATGTTATTAGAAGCAGCTCATAATGCAGGTGTAATAACGAACCAAGAATATGCAGAATTTCAAAATGCAGGATATATGGGATTATATGGTGGATTAACTGTAGATGATATACACGAAAGAAAAAAGTTAAAAGATAATGATAAAATATTAGACTTTATGGGAAGTACAGAATTAATTGCTAATCTGTTTAGAATATCTCAAACAGAGGAAAAACTAAAGAAAGATAAGATACATAATTGTAGTAAAGCGACTTCAACACATTATGAAGTTGGAGCAAAGGTAAGAAAGGCAATAGAAGATATTGGAGGAACAATGCCAGAAGATTTACCAACACCCTCAAAGAGTATTAAGCAAGTAGAAAGAGAACAATTAAAAAGATTAAAGGATAAGAAAACTAAATTAATGTTAGACGAATAAATTATGTAAATATGAAAATGTGAAAAATTGTATTGACAAACATAGTACATTAAGTTAAAATAATAATATAATAAAGTAAAGATTGAATATATAAAAAACAGAAGTATTAAATAATAAAATGTACCCAATGGAATGGACACAAAAAAAAGAGTGTCTTTCCATTGGGTATATTTTTGTGTATAATAGACACATAGAAAGTAGGTCTTTGATATGAGTAATCTTGTTTTTACAGATAAAGAAGTAAACAAACTAAAAAAAAATAAATATGTAAGAAATGTTTCAAACAAATCCATAACATATACTGATGAATTTAAAGAAAAGGTTGTATTTGAAACAGAAAATTATAAAAAGTTTCCAAGGCAAGTATTTGAAGAATGTGGCTTTGATATTAATATAATTGGTGTTAAAAGAATTGAAACTGCAACTCATAGATGGAGAAAACAGTATAAGAAACAAGGAGAATTAAAAGATAATAGAAAGCATAAATCAGGAAGACCTTTAGTAAGAGAGCTATCAGATGCAAAAAAATTAAAACGTGCTGAAGCCAAAATACATCTTTTAGAAGCAAAAAATGAATTGTTAAAAAAAACGATATGATACAACGAGGAATATTAACATACGAAGACATTCGCAAATGGAAACCATCAAAAAAGCAATTGAAGAATATGGTCTTAAAGGAATGACTAAATATTTGTGTAAGTGTTTAGGTGTATCAACATCAGGATATTACAATTATGTAAAAAATGAAGAAAAAAGGTTAATACAAGATGAAAAGGATAAAAAGGATTATGAACTAGTTTTGAAAGCATACAAATTTAAGAATAGACATAAGGGTGCTAGACAAATAAAAATGGTATTGGAAAATGAATTTGGAATTAAATTTAATTTGAAAAAAATACGAAGATTAATGAAAAAATATAATTTAAAGTGTCCAATAAGAAAAGCAAATCCATATAGAAGAATGATGAAAGCAACTAAAGAACATAGCACTTGTGAAAATAAAGTAAATAGACAATTCAAAACAGGTATACCATATAATATCTTACTAACAGATATAACATATCTATTTTATGGTAATAATAAAAGATGTTATTTATCTACAATAAAAGATGCTGAAACAAATGAAATATTAGCATATTATTTAAGTGAAAATATAACATTAGAAATGTCACTTGAAACAGTAAAAAGATTAAAGAAAAATAAACATATAATATTAAATGAAAAAGTAAAAATACACTCTGATCAAGGTGCACATTATACTAGTCCGACATTTCATAAATTATTAGAAAAATACAATATAGAACAATCTATGTCAAGACGTGGAAATTGCTGGGATAATGCACCACAAGAGTCTTTCTTTGGACATATGAAGGATGAATTACATTTAGATAACTGCTTAACATTTAAAGATGTTAAATACGAAATAAAAGAATATATAGATTATTATAATAATTATAGATATCAATGGAATTTAAAGAAGATGACTCCTGTAATGTACAGAAATCATCTTCTTAAAGAGACCGCATAAAATATACACTTTTTTTATAAATGTCCTTGACAAAGGGTACATTTTATAAAAAATACTTCTGTTTTTTTGTTAGGAGGGAAGAAATTGAAACAAGAAAATTTTATTAAAAATCACTATAAATTACACTGGCATAAAAATTTACAAATATAAAAAATGACCAGCTATAAAAAGTCAATAGAAAAAGTGTCGGACTTCATTTTGAAATTCAGCTTTATTTTTTTGACTTTTTATGGTAAGATAAGTACAAAATAAATTGATATATTTATTAGATAAAGGAGGTTTTTATAAGATGGATAAAGTAGGAGTTATACATGGCAGATTTCAATTATTACATAATGACCATATGAAATATTTATTAGCAGGAAAAGAAAGATGTGAACATTTAGTAATAGGAATTTGTAATCCAGAAGTGGATTTAACTAAATATACTGAAGCTAATCCTCATAGGTCAAAAAGAAGTTCAAATCCACTTACTTATTTTGAGAGAATGGAATGTATTAAATATTCAATGATAGAAGCAGGGGTGAAGCAAGAAGAATTTGATATAGTGCCATTTCCAATAAACTTCCCAGAGAAGATTTTTAATTATGCACCTTTAAATGCCAAATATTATATGACAATATATGATGAGTGGGGAGAAGAAAAGCTGAAATCTTTACAAAATGATTTAAAATTAGATGTTGAAGTTTTATGGAGAGTTACATTAGCTGAAAAAGGAATAAGTGTTTCTGACATAAGAAAATGTATTCAAGAAGGAAAAGAATGGAAGCAATTTGTTCCAAATTTTGTTTATAATTATATAATTGAACATAATTTAGATAAAAGAATAAAGACTTTCTTGGATGAAGAAATTTAAGATTGGAAGAAGGATAAAATATTATGAAGATTTATATGATTATATTAGATGGTGCAGCTGACAGAAAGATAGAAATACTTGGAAATAGAACTCCACTGCAAGTTGCCAATACACCATCACTTGATACACTAGTTAAAAGAGGTAAGCAAACTTTAATAACAGTTATAGATGATAATATAACACCAGAGTCTGATTCAGGAAGTATGGCATTACTATCCTATAATCCGAAGACTTATTATCCAGGAAGAGGAACTCTAGAGGGATTAGGAACAGGTTTTATTCCAGAAGGATATAACTATGTAGCTTTTAGAGTGAATTTTGCGTCTTATGATGAAAAGTCAGGAACATTGGATAGAAGAACTGCTAGAGGATTAGGAGAGGAAGAATTACAGGCTTTAGCGAAAGATATAACAGAAAATGTAGATTTATCTAAATTTAATGTTGATTTTAAATTATTAGCATTTGGGCATCATAATATGAAGGAGTACATATTGTAGATAATTATCTTAGTAAATATAAAATTGATGAGTACTTTAAAAATCAAGTTCTACATATGATAGGGAATCAATAGTAAGTATCTGTTACTAACAACATCTAACTAAAATCTAACCAAAGTAAAAATAATTTACAAAAAAGCCTTAAAATTTGAAAATATAGTAACCATAAATAATAAAAAATGAGGTGACAAAATGAAAATATTAATTGCAGGTTTTGAAGGAAATAACAATTCATCAAAAATATTACTAGATAATATAAAAGAAAAATGTAATATAAATGTTTTATATTTAGAAAATGATTTTCAAGTAAGTATCAATCAAATAGAAGAAAAACTATTAGAAAATTATGATTATGTATTAATTTTCGGGTCAAAACCAAATACTAAAGACATCTATTTTGAAAATAATGCTATTTTAGAAAATACTAAATTAGAAACAGATTATTATTATGGTGTTTTAAAAGAAAATCTAGAAAGTAATAATTATAAAGTAGAAACTTCATGTGATGCAGGAAATTATTTATGTAATAATGTATTTTATAAAGCATTAAGTTTTAAACAAAATAATAATATAAAAAGTAAAATTGCTTTTATACATATTCCAACTATTGACAATATTGATGATATAGAACTTTTATCAACTACAATATTAAATTATATTAATACTTTATCAGATGTTTTTAATGTTGGCTTATTACAATTAAGACCAACTAATTCAATGGAAAATAATATGTTAAAAGGTATTGAATATTGTAAAAAAGCAAAAGAAATGGGAGCAGATATTGCAGTATTTCCAGAAATGTGGAATACTGGATATGAAATGCTATTTGAAGGAGATTTAAAAGACCAAGTTAATATATCACAAGAAAAGGTAAATAAATGGAATAGTAAAGCAATAGAAAATGATAATGAGTTTATTAATAAATATATAAATTTAGCAAAAGAGCTTGAAATGGCAATAGCAATTACTTATTTAGAAAAAGCTGAACAAAAGCCTAGAAATACAGTTATTATTATTGATAGAAATGGAAACATTGTATTAAAATATTCAAAGGTACATACAGTTGATTCTAAAATGGAAGCATATACTGAACCTGGTACAGAGTTTAAAACCTGTGAGTTAGATTATGGAAAAGGAAAAGTAAAATTAGGCACAATGATTTGTTTTGACAGAGATTTTCCAGAAAGTGCAAGGATTTTAATGCTACAAGGAAGTGAGATTATTCTTGTTCCAAATGCTTGCTATATGTCAAAAATAAGATTAAAACAATTAGAAGTAAGGGCATATGAAAATATGGTAGGTATTGTAACTATAAACTATGCAAATCATGGTGGAAAATCTTCAGCATATAGTCCAATAGTAAGAAATGTAAATAAGCATGAATTAAATAGTGAAATGTTAGTAATGAATGATAAAGAAGAAATTAAAATTGTACAGTTTAATATGAATGAAATTAGAGAATATAGGAGTAGAGAAACTTTAGGAGATGCTTATAGAAAACCTTATGCTTATGAGCAATTAGTAAAAAACAATGTGCAAGAACCTTTTATAAGAGAAGATTCAAGAAGAAATTATACTTAAGACAAAAGAAGACTACAGATTTTAACAAAAGACTCATTTGATGATTATAGTCACATGATGGAAAAGGTAAAAAGACTAAAGAATATAATTGGGAATTTTAAAAGATTATAGAGAGGAAGATATATTAAAAATAAACGATAATATATATGAAAATTAGGAGAAATAATATATGTGGTTATATTACTGTTTGTTATCAACAGTAATTTGGGGATTTGTTGCAATTGCTATTAAGAAATGTTCAAATAATGAGCCAAAAAGAATAGCAATAATGAGAATGCTAATTTATCATTTTACTATGTATCTATAATGATAGCAAGAGATAAGAAAAATGATGAAGAAAAGATAAATGTAAAAGCAAAACAAAAAGCTATCATGTATTCATGGGGAGTAGTATTATTTTATGGAATATCAGATTTCATAAATAAAATATATATTACAGAATTTCAAAGTCCCTTATATGTAATGGTCAATTATGCAGTAATAATTATAATAGGAATATTTGCATATTGTTTAATAACGAAAAACTGGAATTACATAGATATTAGAAAAATAAATAACAAAGGATATTTTGTGTTACAATCGTTATTAGATGTTTTATCTTCAATATTTAATAGATTTGCATTATTAGATGGAAATGTTTCAATGGAAAAATTGATAAATGATAGAAAAATAGTTCACAAATAAAATATCAAATGATATAATGATTGAAGAAATTAAAATAGAGAATGAGGAGATACAATGATACGTTTAGTAGCAAGCGATATTGATGGAACTATCATAGGAGAAAGCAATACGATATCATCTCAAAATTTAAAAGCAATTCATGATATGAAAAAATCTCATATTGATTTTACAATATGCACAGGTAAACCATATGCAATGGTTAAAAACTTTTGTGAAGACTTACAAGCAAGCTATGGAATTTTCGGAAATGGCAATCAAATTATAGATTTAAAAACAGGAAAAGAAATTTTTCGAAAAACCTTATCACAAGAAGAGGTTAAAGCTTGTATCAATTTGGCTAAAAAAGAAAATCTACATATTCATTTTTATACCGAAAATGAAGTAATTACTCCCCAATTAATGTATATGGATTTGAGAAATTTTATTTTAAAGGATTCTATTTTTCCCAATAATTTAGATTTCAAAGTCATTTCTAATATGGAAGAATACATAAGTGAAAAAAAGCCTACTGTTTTTAAAATCGTTATTTCTAGTTCTTCTAGTTTAGTTAATTTACAAAATGCGATAAATCAAAAAATGGATTTGACCATTTTTAGGGTAAAAAAGTCAAAACAGTATAAGGATAGAATTATTAATAAAGAATATGAATATTTAGATATTACACCAAGTAAAACGAATAAGAGTGAAGCATTAATCATTCTTTCAAATTATTTAAAACTTTCTTCTTCTGAAGTTATGGCAATTGGAGATAATTTAAATGATATTGATATGATTAGAAGTTCTGGTATTGGTGTAGCAGTAGCAAATGCTTATGATGCAGTAAAAGAGGTGGCTACTTATACAACACAAAATAGTGTCGATAATAGTGGGTTTGCAGAAGCGGTTTATAAATATATTTCTTTTCAATAATAAGAAATCGCAAAATATAGAATTTTGAAATGAAAGAAAATAGAGTAGTAAAAAATATATTTGTATTTTTTACTACTCTATTTTCTTTAAGAACGCAATAAGTCAATCCATGAGTAAATTACTTTCTTTGACATAGTAAATAAATTTATTTTAGCTACATCATTTTTAGCAACAATATCCACAGTAGATAAAGTTTTGCCATCTAAAACAAAGGAAACTTCTCCTAATTTTTGACCAGCAGATATTGGTGCAGAAATGGTATTTTCTAAAATTAAGTTTTGTTCAATGTTTTTATCTTTTCCTTTTTCAATTATTGTACCTGCATTATCGAGTAAAATAGCATCAACCGAAGAGCAAACACCTTTGGTAACAGATAAAGATTTAACTACTTCTTCTTTTTTGCCAAATTGTCTAAAAGAAAAATTACTAAAACCATAGTCTAACAATTTTTGAGCCTCTTCAAAACGAACTTTAGTGGAAGGAGCTTTCATGATAACCGCAATTAAAGACAAATTATCACGAGTAGCACTTGCTGATAAATTATATAAAGCTAATCCAGTAGAACCAGTTTTTAAGCCAGTTGCTCCTTTATAAGTTCGAATTAATTTATTTGTGTTGGTTAGTTCCGATTTTCCATCACGTAAGCTATCAGTCCAAATGGTAGTATAATTTGTTATTTGAGGATGATTATTTAACAATTCTTTTGACATTAGACTAATATCATAACTAGAAGTAACATGACCATCTTCATCTAATCCATGGCAATTTTTAAAAGTGGTATCATTCATTCCTAATTCTTTTGCTTTATCATTCATCATTTGTACAAAAGCTTCCTCAGAACCAGCAAGATATTCAGCCATAGCTACGACACAATCGTTGGCAGAGGCTACACAGATGGCCTTTAGCATTTCATCCACGGTTAAGGTTTCTCTTGGATCCAACCAAATTTGCGAACCACCCATAGAAGCAGCATTTTCACTACAAGGAACGGTATCATTTAAGGAAATAGTGCCATTATCTAAAGCCTCCATAATCAATAAAATGCTCATTACTTTTGTGACAGAAGCAGGTCGTAATGCTTCATGACAGTTATGCTCATATAAAATTTGACCTGTAGATTGTTCGATTAAAATTGCTGATGCAGATTCTAAATTTAAGGTGTTATTATTTGTTTCACTTTCATTTGCAGTAGTAGAGTTTATTTCATCATTGCTTGCATCTGTGTAATTGGTGCTATCTTCACTTATATTAGCATTTACGGGAGTAGAACTACTCGACCAGACATAAGTGGTTTCTTCAGCAAAACATGGAAGTACAAAAGTAATACAAAGTATAAGGATTAAGAAAAAAGAAATAAATAATTTTAATTTAGGCATAAATATCCCTCCAATATGTTAGTAAACTATATTCAAAAATATAAAAAATATGTTATTCAAAATCGGATTCTCTTGTAAAGTATCTCAATTTAAGAAGAAAGTGAAGCTTGCAATAAGATAAAAACTTGAAGAACAAACCAATATATGATAAAATAAGAACGTTAAAAATAGGGAGAGTAATAAATGAAGTTAGAAATTAGAAATAATGAAGAAGAAAAAAATCATATTAATCAATTCAATAAAGAAAAAAAGGAGAATAAAGAGAAAGAAAAAGTAGAGACAAAAAAGGAAAAGAAAAAGCGAAGAAAAATTTTTTTGTGTCTAAAAATTTTACTAATATTAATTATTTTAGCAATTGTATTTATCTTTTTATTTTTTAAAACGACTTTATTTCAAGAATACAAAGAATTATGGGTACAAACAGCTATGACCACTATGAATCATCAATATTTAGCAACATGGTTTTTATCCGATGAAGAAATTGCAGAAATCATGAAAAAGTTAGAAGTGGAAAACAATGAAAATTCTGATTCAGATGATATTTTGTTAGTTGAATTGGAAGAAGAGAAGGAAATTACAGTTGAAAGAATAACAGGAAAAGGATATGTAGGTTATGTTATGATTGTACCAGATGCTTCTAAAGTAAAATTGGTAGATGGAAGATTGACTCGGAAGAGGTTCTAAATTAAGCGAGATTGTAAAAAATCAAGATGCTATTGCAGGAATTAATGCAGGAGGATTTGATGACCCAAATGGTAGAGGTATGGGAAATATATTAAATGATACGGTGATTATGAATAAAAAGTTAGTGTATGGTAATAAATCTACAAGATATAGTCTAATTGGATTAAGTCAAGAGGGAAAATTGATATTAGGAAAATACAATTATCAAGAAGCTATAGAAGAAGGAATTGAGTCAGCAATTGCATTTGGACCTTTTATTATTGTAAATGGAAATAATCAAATAAAAAATGCAAATGCTGGGGGATTACATCCTAGAATGGCAATTGGACAAAAGCAAGACGGGACAATGATATTTGTAGCAATTGATGGTAGACAACCTCGGATATAGCATTGGGACTAATTTGTTGGAACTGCAAAATATATTTGAAAGATATGGGGCTTATAATGCTGCTAATTTAGATGGAGGTTCTTCTGCTACTATGTATTATGATGGTAAAGTCGTAAATAAAACTTCAACTCCAGCAGGGGAAAGATATTTACCAAATGCTTTTATTGTAGAAAAGTAAAGAAAAAGTGCTGTGGGCATTTGCCCATCGGCACTTTTTTAAAATTTTATTACTTAATTTTAACTATTTAAGAGAAAGTAAAGTAGTGGTTACTGTTGCACTATCTGTTGAAGCTAATATTTTTATATCATTTCCAGAATCATTCCTAAATTTAAAATCATAACTACCATAAGCAACAGCAGCATCTTTTCCTTTTTCAATATAAGGAACATAATTGCTATGAGGATGTCTTTCTGTAACAACTAAAGTAGGAACGGCTAAAACAGCATTATATAAAGTAGAACTAATTTGACAATTCCCGACCACCTAACCCTTTTTTCTTATTTCCATTTTTATCAAGAATATCAGCTTCTTGATATCCTTTACTAGTAGAGGCTTGACCTACTGTTCCACAAAAGGAAAAGGTTTCTCCATTTTTTACAATGGTTCCATTTAAAGTATTACAAGTAATAGAAATATTATTTTGGCGAGCAGAATCAGTAGAATATATTTTAGTGGTAAAGGTTGCGATTTGCTCTTCTATTTTAGGAGGTGGTGTATTTTCAGTTTTTGTTAGATTTTCTTTATTTTCCGAAGAGGTATTTTCTTGTTCTGAATTAGTAGAATTGTTATCTTTGTGTTCATCATTTGATGTATTAGTAGCTGAAGTTCGATTGGCTTCATAATTATTTTCATCTTCTTTAGGTGTTTCATTTTTGAAATAAAAGAAAATGCCAACACCAATTAGTAGCATTACTATAATAGCAATTATAATCCAAATTTTCTTATTCATTTTCAATCACCAACGATAGTATAACCAAAAAAATGCGAAATTATTGACAATTTTGAAAAATAAAAGTATAATTAATATGTATTATTAATTGTGAATTTTGAAAGGAAGAAAAAATCATGCTAAAAAGAAACTGGAAAAGAATCGGAATGATAATTTTAATTGTTGCTTGTATTTTCAATGTTATGGGAAAATTAATCAACAAACTTTCTCTTAACAAAGAAATGCTTTATTCAGCTGAATATATGTATGAAGAAGAACAAAATGAACAAAATCAAAAATAATACTTGAAAAATAAAAAAAAATATGTTATGATAAAACACAGTCAAATTATTTTTAACACAAGAAAGAGGTGAACTGAAAATGAAAGAAGGAATCCATCCAAATTATAACCAAACAACAATCACATGTGCATGTGGAAATGTTTTAGAAGTTGGATCAACTAAAAAAGATTTAAAAGTAGATGTATGTTCAAAATGTCATCCATACTGGACTGGTAATTTAAGACAAGAAACAGTTGGTGGTAGAGCAGATAAATTCAAGAAAAAATATGGACTTGCATAGAATATACAAATGTGGGCTGAATTTAAATCAGCCCATATTTGATTTCTCGATTTTTTGAATATCCATATCAGTAATGTAATCATATACATTTAATTTTATTTTTCGATTGGTTAAAGGTAAAAGAATGCATCCATTTGTAGTAAGAAATATAGGGTAATTGAAGGATTGAATTTTCAATTCGATATTTCCATTATCATTCGAATCATAACCATAACCAATTTCGATAAAATTATTTCTTTCATCTTTTGTAAAAATTAAAACATAAGGGCGAAAATTATTATCTTTATCAAGAATCTCAAAAGTTGCTAAATAGAGATTTTCTAATTGAATATTTTCCAAGGTTAAATGTTTTATATATTTGATATCTAAAAGATTCATTTTTCTACTATCTTCATGCATAAAATTATAGTCATCTAGTTGACTTACTGAAATTTGTTCAAAACTATCTACAAAATACAAATTAATGGTATTTCCCAAATCATAATCAATATAGCTTTTCATATCTAATTTGCCCCATAATGAAATTAAATCTTCATTATATTTTTTCTTTTTATTATCTTCCAAAAGTTTTAGCATATAAAGATTTTCAAAATAATCATAATCAACAGAGGTTGCAAAACGCCCTTTTTTATAAAGTTTTGTGTAATCATATAGGTACTTTCTTTTGCTATTATGTGTTTTTAATAAAGAATCAAATTTTCCCATTTATTTTTCACTTCTTTCATTTTATAGTAATCTTATTATGCTACAATTCACAGTTGTTAATTTTCATATTAAATTTATTATATTTTTTCTAAAGTGACAATTCGGGGGAACCAACAAGGATACAAACTGTTACTTTAGTTACAGTTTGTCCGCTGTTGGGAGTCGCTTTAGAAAAAATACTAATAAATTTTATTAATTGTTATTTAAGTTGTGAACAGTAATCTTATTATATCACGAAATGAAAAAAGTACAACAAAATGATTGCAAAATGTAGAAAAATGTAATAAAATAAGCAAGTATAATGGAGGTTAAAAGTGGATACAGCAAATGAAGTAAAGTTACAAGAACAATATATAGAAAAAGTAAAAAAAATCAATCAAAATAAAATACCTAAATATACCATTTTAACAATGGGATGTCAGTTAAATGAAAATGATTCTGAAAAATTATGTGGTATGTTAGAAAATATGGGATATATACAAACCCAAGATTCCAAAGAAGCAGATTTGGCTTTATTTAACACTTGTTGCGTTAGAGAAAATGCTGAAGATAAACTTTTTGGAAAATTAGGAGAACTAAAAAGATTAAAAGAAGAGAGAGGCATTATTATTGCGATTGGTGGATGTATGATGCAAGAAAAGCATATTACGGATAAAATCAAACAAAGCTATCCTTTTGTGGATATCCTGTTTGGAACTCATACATTACATAAATTTCCAGAAAATTTATATAAAACGATAGAGGAAAAGAAAAAATTAGAAGATATAATAGATATTAATGGAGAAATCTATGAAGGACTACCAATCAAGAGAGAGGGTAATATTAAAGCATCTGTAACGATTATGAATGGATGTAATAACTTTTGTAGTTATTGTATTGTTCCTTATGTGCGTGGTCGAGAAAGAAGTAGGATGCCAAAAGATATCATCTATGAAATAGAAGACTTGGCAAAACAGGGATATCAAGAAATAACGTTACTTGGTCAAAATGTTAATTCTTATTTAAGGGCAGAACATGAAAAGGGAATTAATTTTGGAGATAAAGAAGGAATTCATTCTTTTGCCACTTTGCTAAAAGCTATTAACAAAATTGATGGGATTAAAAGAATTCGTTTTGTATCACCACATCCAAAAGACTTTACAGAGGATGTAATAGAAGCAATTGCAAGTTGTAATAAAGTATGTAAATTAGTACATTTGCCATTACAATCTGGAAATAGTAAAGTTTTAAAAGAAATGAATCGAAAATATACGAAAGAACAATATTTAGCTTTAGTAAAACAGATGAAAGAAAAAATACCAAATTTAACACTATCAACAGACATTATTGTTGGATTTCCAGGAGAGACAGAGAAAGAGTTTGAAGATACATTAGATGTAGTAAGGCAAGTAAAATTTGAACAAGTTTATATGTTTATTTATTCAAGAAGAGTAGGAACACCTGGAGACAAGATGGAAAACCAAATTCCAGAGGAACAAAAACACAAAAGATTTGATAGATTAAAAGCTTTAGTAGAAAGTCAAATGCAAGAAAACAATCAAAAATATGTTGGTACAGTACAAAAGGTTTTAGTAGAAGGAGAAAGTAAAAATAACAAAGACTTATTAACAGGAAGAACAGATAGTAACAAAGTGGTTATTTTTGAAGGAAGTGAGGATTTAATTGGAAAAATTATTGACTTAAAAATTATCTCTGAACATATGTGGTATTTGAAAGGAGAGATGTAAATGGCAGAATATTCACCGATGATGCAAAGATATCTTGAAACCAAAGAAGAATATAAAGACTGTATCTTATTCTACCGACTAGGAGATTTTTATGAAATGTTCTTCGATGATGCTATTTTGGTAGCAAGAGAATTGGAAATAACTTTGACAGGAAAAGATTGTGGACAAGCTGAAAGAGCACCCATGGCAGGAGTGCCACACCATGCAGCTGAAATGTACATAGCTAAATTAGTAAATAAAGGTTATAAAGTAGCAATATGTGAGCAGTTAGAAGACCCTAAAAATACAAAAGGTATTGTAAAAAGAGGCGTGATTCGAGTAGTAACACCAGGAACAGTAGTAGAGAGTAATATGCTAGAAGAAAGAAAAAATAATTATATCATGTCCATTTTTAAAACTGGCATTTATTTTGGCATTAGTGTATGTGACATTTCAACGGGAGAATTCTATTCAGCAGAAATTAAAGATAATCATAATTTTCCGATGCTACTAGATGAAATTGCAAGATATACACCATCTGAATTAGTAGTAAATTCTATGATGGCAGATTGTACCGAAGAAATTGAAAAAATAAAAGAAAGATTTGAAAATATTTATATCACAACCTTTCATGACAAATTTTTTGTTAACGAAGTAGAAAATTTAGAATTGCGATTTAGTATTGTTAACAACAAGGGGCAAAAAATAGAAAACTTTCAAGAAAAAACATTAGCAATTAGTTCGATTCATGCTTTAGTCGAATACATAGAACAGACCCAGAAAACAACTTTAGACCATATCAATAAAATTGTAGTATATCAACTATCTAGATATATGGCACTTGATATTAATGCCAGAAGAAATTTAGAAATAACAGAAAAATTAAGAGATAAATCCAAAAAAGGGACTTTGTTATGGGTATTAGATAAAACATCAACTTCAATGGGGGGAAGAGCCTTAAGAAGATGGCTCAATGACCCTTTAGTAGATGTATTAGAAATTAATCGAAGATTAGATGCAGTAAAAGAATTAAAAAATGATGTTATGCTACGAGGTGATGTGGTTGACAACTTAAAAAAAGTATATGATATCGAACGTTTAGCTGGTAAAATGGCTTATGGAAATGCGAATGCTAGAGATATGGTAACATTAAAAAATTCGTTATTAAAATTACCAGAAGTAAAGAAAAGTTTAACGAATTGTAAAACAGATTTGTTAAAAGATTTGGCTGAAAATTTAGATGAATTACAAGACATTTATCAATTAATTGATGGAGCGATTATAGATGATCCACCAATGACCATTAAAGATGGTGGTATTATTAAATTAGGATATGATGAAGAAATTGATACCCTAAAAACGGCACAAACAGAAGGAAAGAACTGGTTAGTACAATTAGAACTAGAGGAAAGAGAAAAAACAGGTATCAAAAATTTGAAAATTGGATTTAATAAAGTATTTGGTTATTTTATTGAAGTAACGAAATCTTATTTGAGTCAAGTACCAGACAGATTTGTTAGAAAGCAAACTTTGACAAATGCTGAAAGATACATTACAGAGGAACTAAAGAATTTAGAAAATCAAATTTTAGGAGCAGAAGAAAGGGTAGTAAGTCTTGAATATGATGCTTTTGTAAAAATAAGAGATGAAATTGCTAGAAATGTAAAACGATTACAAAAAACAAGTGAAGTAATATCTAGTTTAGATGTTTTAACTTCTTTTGCAGAAGTGGCAGAAGATATGAATTATTGTATGCCAGAAGTAAATTCATCAGGAACAATTGATATTAAAAATGGAAGACATCCAGTGATTGAAAAAATATTAGGAGCAGGAACTTTTGTTGAAAATGATACGTATTTAGACAAACAAGATAATCGCTTATCGATTATTACAGGTCCTAATATGGCAGGTAAATCTACTTATATGAGACAGGTTGCTTTAATTACATTGATGGCACAAGTAGGTAGTTTTGTACCAGCAGAAGTAGCCAAAATTGGAGTAGTTGATAAAATCTTTACAAGAGTGGGGGCATCAGACGACTTAAGTATGGGACAAAGTACTTTTATGGTAGAAATGATGGAAGTAGCAACTATCTTAAAAGAAGCAACTAATAATAGTTTGGTTATTTTAGATGAGATTGGAAGAGGAACTTCTACTTATGATGGTTTGTCGATTGCTTGGGCAGTAGCAGAATTTATTAGTAATAAGGAAAAATGTGGAGCTAAAACACTATTTGCTACTCATTATCATGAATTGACAGAATTAGAAGATAAATTAGAAGGTATTAAAAACTATTCGATTGCGGTAAAAGAAAAGGGAGAAGATATTATTTTCTTAAGAAAAATTGTAAGAGGTGGAACCGATGAAAGCTATGGAATTCATGTGGCTCGTTTAGCAGGAGTTCCTAAAATGGTGACACAAAAAGCGGATGAGATTTTACGTTCTTTGGAAAGAAAAAATATTTTGACTGGTCAAAAGCAAGAGAAAGAAGATAAAAAACAAGTGGAAGGTCAGTTTGATTTATATAATTATAAGTTAGCCGAAATTGCTCATGAAGTGGATAAGGTTAATTTGAATGAATTGACACCAATTGATGCACTAAATACGTTAGTAAGGATTAAAGAAAAGATGAAATAAAATATAGTTTAAATAATTAGTTTTTTATAAAAAGTTTATTATGATTTTTTATGAAGAAACGCTTAAGCTTTATAATAGACTGTAAATCAAATTTCTAACAATATTTGATAACTTTTTATAATTTGTTACTCTCCCCGAATGGTTACTTTATAAAAAATATAATAAACTTTACTATAAAAATGCGAATATATAATAGAAAGGAGGAAAGTAAAAATGTCGAAAAATAAAAAAATCATATTGTCAGCATTATTGCTTGCCATGTCAATTGTATTATCCAGATTTTTGTCGATAAAAACACCAATTCTGACCATTAGCTTTTCTTTTGTGCCAACCATGTTATGTGCAATATGGCTTGGTCCAAAATGGACAATATTAATTAGTATATTGAGTGATTTAATTGGAGCAACTCTGTTTCCTTTTGGTTCGTTTTTTATTGGGTATACAATTACAACAGCAGTTGCAGCAGCTATTTATGGATTTTTATTATACAAAAAAGAAGAAGATACCTATAGTGATAAGCAATTTGTATTAAGAACCATTTTAGCGGTAGTATTAGTTACTGTGATTGCTAATATTGGTTTAAATACTTTGTGGTTAACCATTACAACGGGTAAGGCTTTTATGGTACTACTTGCATCTAGAATGGTAAAAGAATTAATAATGGTACCAATTAAAGTTATTATGATGCTCTTTTTAGAAAGAGTTTTAAGAAAACCATTTAATACTTATTTGAGAGGCGAAAATGATTAGAATAGAGAATGTAACTTATCGATACAAAAGAGGAAAAGATATTCTAAACAAAATTAATCTTTCTATCCAAGATAAAGAAACGGTTGTTATTATGGGAAAAAATGGTTCAGGTAAGTCAACATTGGGAAAATTGATTTCTGGTATTCTGAAACCAAAAGAAGGAAAAATTTTATTAGATGATTTAGATATGGCAGATAAGAAAAATAAAGAAGAAATACGAAAAAAAATTGGTATCGTTTTTCAAAATCCAGAAAATCAAATTATATTTAACAATGTGCAAGATGAAGTGACTTTTGCTCTGAAAAATTTAAGTAGTGAAGAGATAAAAAAGCGAGTAGAAAGTTCGCTCCATCAAGTAAATATGGCAGACAAAATAAAAGATGACTTATATGAATTATCATTAGGACAAAAGCAAAGAATTGTAATTAGTGAAGTGCTAGCAAAACAACCTAAAGTGATTGTGTTCGATGAGCCAACAACTATGATTGACAGTAAGGGAAAAGAAGATATATATCATATTGTAGAAAATTTGAAAAAAGAAGGATATACTATCATTTATATCACAAATTTAGCAGAAGAGATGTTGCTGGCTGATAGAATTATTTTACTAAATAATGGAGAGATAGTAGAAGAAATACGAAAAGAAGAGATTTTAGATAAATTGGATATATTTCAGCAATATGATATAAAAGTTCCGCTTGTATTAGAAATCGTGCAGAAATTAAGACAAGAAGGAATTGAAATGAATCTAACCAACTATTCAATTGATGAGTTGGTAACAAAGTTAAGGGGAATTATCAAAAGTTAGAAGATAACTGAACAAGTTAAATTCTAATCTTTAACTTAAATTTCTATATTTAGGAAGGAATTAGATAAAATAAAATGAAAAATGTGATTATCTTTTTACTTTTCATTTTATATGCAACTTTTATATTTTTTATAGAATCTGCTACTTTACTGTTAAGCATTTTATTGTTTAATATTTTAGCAATGGTAATTTTTAGAGTAAGATTAATAGATGCCATTGAGAACATTATTAAGATATTGCCTTTTATTATTTTAACAGTAATAATTAACTGTATTTTAGCTAATTATCAATATGCTATTTTAGTTGCTATAAAATTGATGTTAGTTTGTAACATTACATACATTTATTCCAAAACGATAACGGTAAAAGGAATTGCGAATACGATTAAACATCTTTGTATGCCATTAAAATTATTAAAAATAAATCTTGATGATATTGAATTATTAGTTTGCATTTCTTTATCTATGATACCTATTTTGAAAACTGAATATGGTCAGTTAAAAGAAGCTTGTTTGGCGAAAGGTATGGAGATGAATGTTAGAAATATGAAACCAATTTTAACAAAATTGATGATTTCTATTATGAAACGAGTAAATGAAATTGAAGAATCAATGATTGAAAAAGGATATGGGGAAGTGTAATTCCCCTATTTTTTTAAATAAACTCTTTGTACATACAGTTTGTTAGCAAAAGACTGAACCACATTTCTTAAGATATATTGTTCTTGTGAAAGTTTACTATTTTTTATATAATTTTTCTCAGCAAAAACAATACGAATTGCTTTCTCCAATTCCGAACAAAATCGATCATAGGCTTGTTCAACAGCAGAAGTTTCAATCGCTAATTTAATCAATCTTTTAATATCATTAATACTATAAACTTCTTTTAAAACAAAAATAACAAACAAAGAAGCAATATGTTCTTTATTATATTTTTTATTCATTGGTGGTTTTATAACACTATGTTTTACATAATTATTAATCATCGTTTTGGTTATGATTTTTTCTTCTTTTTCATTATCATTTTTTATATAGCCAAATAAATATTGCTCTAAAAAAGAAACTAACTGGTCTATATATAAATCGATACTAGGAAGTTCATTCCATCTAGGAAGATGAAAATCTTTAATTTCTTTATTCATGCCTAAATCACCTCATACCAATAATGATAGCACCTTTTGAACCTTTAGTCAACTACTTGACAACATATTTAATGTATGATAATCTGGTAATCAATACTAGGTTAAGGGGAATAATTATGGAAAGAGAAAAATATTTTGAAGCCACAGAATTTGAAAATGTCAAGGAGCTTATGTATGATATTGTTAAAAAATACAATGATAAGACAGCTTTTGTGATAAAATACAAAAACGAAAAAGAGACATCTTATGAAAATGTAAGTTATACAAAATTATTAGAAGAAGTAAATCAATTAGGAACAAAATTTTATGATTTAGGCTATCAAAATAAGAGAATTGCCATTGTAGGAAGAAATCGTTACGAATGGGTGATTACACATCTTGCAAACCTATTAGGTGGTATGGTAAGTATTCCATTAGATAAAGAATTACAAGTAGAAGAATTAGAAAGTTGTTTGGTTCGAAGTAAAGCAGATATTTTGGTATTTGATGAAAAATATAGGGAAAATATTGAAGAAATCAAAAAAAGAGGAAATGCTAACATACAGAATTATATTTGCATGACCAAACAAGAAGGTTATGATAATATACTGACTTTAAAACAACAAGGAAAAGAACTTTTAGAAGAAGGAAATAAAGAATATATAAATGCTACAATTGATAATAACAAAATGAATATATTACTATTTACCTCTGGAACTACTTCTAAATCAAAAGCAGTTATGCTTTCTCAAAAAAATATAGCTTCTAATGTATATAGCATGCAATTGGTAGAAGATATTAGAAAAGAAGATGTAAATATAGCATTTTTACCATTCCATCATATTTTTGGTTCTACTTGTATGATTGTTATGCTTGCCTTTGGTGTCACTACAGTATTCCCAGATGGACTTCGTTATATTGCACAAAATTTAAAAGAATATAAAGTGTCTGTATTTGTAGGAGTTCCTTTATTGGTAGAAACGATTTATAAAAGAATCGAGCAAGGTGTTGCCAAAAAAGGAAAGACAAAAACGGTTGCGATTGCTAAAAAAATAAGTAATTTATTATTGAAGTTGCGGTATTGATGTTAGAAAGAAATTATTTCAAGAAATATTAAACGAATTAGGTGGAAATTTAAGATTTGTTATTTCTGGTGGTGCACCATTAGATCAAAAAGTAGCACAAGGGTTTAATGAATTAGGTATTAATGTTGTACAAGGATATGGATTAACAGAAACATCGCCAGTAATTGCAGCTGAAAATTGTAAGAAAATGAAATATGGTTCGATTGGTTTTCCAATGGAGAATGTACAATTAGAATTATACAATCAAGATGAGCAAGGGATTGGAGAAATTAGAGTTAAAGGTCCTAATGTAATGCTTCGGTTACTATGAAAATGAAGAAGCAACCAAGGAAGTATTAAAAGAGGGATGGTTCTATACAGGAGATTTAGCTTATTTTGATAAAGAAGGTTATTTATTTTTAACAGGTAGAAAGAAGGATATGATTGTACTAAAAAACGGAAAAAAGGTATTTCCAGATGAGTTAGAAACTGTGATTAATCGATTAGATGAAGTACTAGAGTGTATTGTTTATGGCATACCAGATAAGAAGGATAAAAATGATATAAAACTTTCTGTTAAAGTGGTTTATGATAAAGATGTGGTACAAGAAAAATATCCAAATATAACACCAGAAGAATTAGAAACTGTAATTTGGCAAAAGATAAAAGAGATTAATAAAACTTTTCCACCATACAAGTATATTAAGAATATGATTTTAACAGATAAGGAATTGATTAAAACTACGACTAAAAAAGTGAAAAGAAATGAAGAAATCAAAAATTTGTTAGAAAATTAGAAAAATACTAAAATAATAAAAGTTCCTATAAAAAATAAAGATTAGTTTTCGTTCCATTAATTTTTGTATTAATTCTAAATCAGTTTTAGGGCACCCTTTCATGTCAAGCATGAACTATTTCCCTAAAACTGATTAAGAATTTCTAACGCAATTAATTTCAATTCAAACTAATCTTTATTTTTTATAGGAACTTTTATTAAATTTCTGTTATTTTCAAATTAAATTTATCCTCAAAAACCTTTTTTTTAGCAATATATTCTTTTGTTTTAACCCCTTTAACATCAATCACTTCTGTTGAATTATCTTTATGAAAAACAATAAAATCAGCTTTATATTTTAATTTAGGTGCTAAAATAAAGGTGGGTTGTAAGCAAAAACCATTAATTTCTTTTCCTTGCAATCGTAACTTTAATTCACAATAATAATCCGCTTCTTTTTGACTATCAAAAGTATGTCCATCAATTGATACTTTATTAGCTCGGTATTTACTTGTTTTTCTATTTCCATTTGTAAAATTTTTATAATCATCAACTGTCCAATGTTCCATTAAAATATACTCCTTGTCCAATTTCTACATTATTATATAGAAAAAAATGAAAAAGTGCAACTTTTAATCAATAAAAGATGCAAAAGTGAAAAAAATGTGATATAATAGAATGAATACATAAAGTAGGGAGGTAGGGTATGCCTAAAGTTGAACAAGAAACACTCCAAAATAAATGTAAGGAGTGTGAAGAAGAATTTCTTTCTTTAAATGAAGGAAGAATCTTTCCTTATTTACGGTGTAAACGATGTAACATAGGAAGGATGCTTCATGAAGCAGATTCTCCCCAATGGTATGGAGTCGATTCTGTGAAGCGTGATTGAAATAGAGAACATAAAAGTTCTCTATTTCATATTAATAATAGAAAAGATTTTTATAAGAGTTTATAAAGAGGTGGGAAAAAAGAAAAATGGAAGATGAAAAACTAAAGAGAAGGAAGGCAATGTTAAGTAATAGCATTATACCATATTTTATGGGAATATCAGATGATTTGATGTTCTTTATTGCCATCAATACACTATTTTTTACAGTAGTAAAAGGACTATCCGCCACTGAAATATCATTTTTAACAACTATTTCAAGTTTGAGTTATATTGCATTGCAAATACCAGCCTTAAAAATAATTACTAAAATAGGAAATATAAAATCAATTAGAATTGGTACAATTATGTTGTTGACTAGTAGTATATTAATGACATTTGGAAATCATTATTGGATTATTATGATAGGACATATTATATATACAACATCATTTTTATTTAAAAAGATGGATAACGTGATTCTAAAAAATAATTTGAATTATCTAAAAAAAGAAACCGATTATATAAGAATAGCGAATAAATCTAAAATTATATATGCTATTATAACGGCAATCATAGCTTTGATTGTTGGAAGTATATTTGCTATCAATCATTATATGCCGATGTTATTATGTATTGGAATTTGCATTATAAGTGTTTTGTTATCATTTTGTATTTTTGATAGTAGTGAAAAAGAGGAAAAAGTTCATACTATCCAAAAAAAAGGAAAGATAAAAATTTCAAGGATATTGTTTATTATTTTTATATCTTTTGCTTTATTATATACTACGATAAGCCTAGGACAAACGAATAGTAAATTGTTTATACAATATCATCTTCAAGCACATTTTGATGTAAGTACAACAGCTATATATTTTAGTTTTATATTAGTATCATCTCGTATTGCTAGAATTTTAGGAAATGTAATATTTGGAAAGTTATATAACAAAATGAAAGACAAAGTAAATCTGCTATTACCAGTAATAGCTATGATAGCATTTGCTTGTGTTTTAATAGGAAGCATTCTGAATTCAATGATAATCATAAAAATGATACTCATGACAATAGGATTTGATTTGATTTTAGCAATAAGAGACTCCTCTGAAGTATATATAACAGATTTGTTGTTAAAAAATATGGTAAAGGAAGAACAGCAAAAAGGCATTTCTTATTTACAATTATCTAGAAGAATAGGAGAAACTCTTGTTAGTTTGCTATTTTCTATCCTATTGATTAAACTGGATTTATTCTTTGTACTGATTTGTTTAGTAATTTTTGCAATGATAAGTTTTATAGTAAATATAAAATTATATAAGATGATTAAAGAAAGACAAGGAGTTAAAAATGAGTTTTGAAATACCAGAATTTTTAAAACTAATGTTAGAAAAACAATATGAAAAAAAAGACATAGAAAAGATAATACAAGGATACCAAGTAAAAAGAAATACTACTTTTAGAATTAATACATTAAAAAGTGGAATAGAAGAAATAACAAGTTATTTAAAAGAAAAACAGATAGCTTATGAAAGAATAGAATGGAGCCAAGAAGCAATCATTTTAAAAGAGGTTTCTGAAAAAGAAATTAGGAAATTAGAAATTTATGAAGAGGGAAAAATTTATTTACAAAGTTTATCTTCTATGCTACCACCAATTATCTTACAACCAAAAGAAGGAATCGATATATTAGATATGGCAGCAGCACCAGGAGGAAAAACAACTCGGAATAGCAGCCATAACGAATAATAAAGCCAATATTACTGCATGTGAAAAAAATAAAATTCGAGCAGAAAGATTAAAATATAATTTAGAAAAGCAAGGGGCAAAGGTATATGTTATGACAGAAGATGCACGAAAAATAGATGACTTTTTTTCCTTTGACCAGATTCTATTAGATGCACCATGTAGTGGAAGTGGAACAATCAATTTACAAAATAGTAAGTTAGAAGAAACTTTTACAAAAAAACTAATTGAAAAATCAGTAGAAACACAAATTGCTTTATTAAGGAAAGCTATCAATTTATTAAAACCTAAAAAAGAGATGATATACTCAACTTGTTCTATTTTAGCAAGTGAAAATGAAGAAATTGTCCAAGAAATATTAAAAGAGAAAAAAGTAGAGATTGTACCAATTTATTTTAAAGGCATGGATAAGATTCCGCTTCTTCCAACCACAATAGAAGGAACAATGTGTGTATGTCCGAATGAATTATACGAAGGATTTTTTATTGCTAAAATGAGAAAATTGTAAAAAAACATTCCTATCCTTTCCTTTTGGAATGTTTGAGATGGATTAGAAGAGGTGAAACAATGTATTATATTTACATGTTAAGATGCGAAGATAATTCAATCTATACAGGGATTACAACAGATGTAGAACACAGAATGAAAGAACATTTTAATAAAGTGAATTGTGCGAAATATACTTACGTACATACTGCCAAAAAATTAGAAGCAGTTTGGCAAACAGAAACTAGAGTATTAGCTTCTAAATTGGAATATCGAATCAAAAAATTGACAAAGGCGAAAAAAGAAGAATTAATCAATGAAAATAATTTGGAAGAATTATTGTGTGAAAAAATAGATGGGACTCAATATAAAAGGTTAGAAAATAATAGTTTCTAATCTTTTTTACAATTAGTTTATAGCAAATTAAATCGATACAAAAAATAGGTAATCAAATTTTCACAAATATGGTTAAAACTATTTAAAATAAAACAAAGATTTGATATAATGAGAAGGAAGCAAAATATCTAGCACAGTTTTAGGGTCTGGAAAAATAAAAGATACATTGTTTTATAATAACATTGTTATAGATAAATGTTAAATAGGAAAAATTAAAGTAGGAGGTTCATTACATTCGAAAGGAGATTTAGATATGTTTAAACTACATTCCGATTATACTCCAACTGGCGACCAACCACAGGCAATTGAATATTTAAGCAAAGGAATAGAAGAGGGGAAAAAATTCCAAACACTTCTAGGTGTTACGGGTTCTGGTAAGACGTTTACCATGGCAAATATTATACAAAAAGTACAAAAGCCAACATTAGTATTAGCACACAATAAAACCCTAGCGGGACAATTGTATTCCGAATTCAAAGAGTTTTTTCCAGAGAACAATGTAGAATACTTTGTAAGTTACTATGATTATTATCAACCAGAAAGTTATATACCATCAACAGATACCTTTATTGAAAAGGACTCTTCGATTAATGATGAAATAGACAAGCTACGACATTCAGCAACTTTATCTTTATTTGAAACAAAAGATGTCATCATAGTAGCCTCTGTATCATGCATTTATGGATTAGGAGACCCAGTAGATTATCAAGAAATGATGTTATCTTTAAGGGTTGGAATGAATAAAGGAAGAGACCAAGTTTTAAAAAAGCTAATTACGATGCAATATACAAGAAATGAAATTGACTTTAAAAGAGGTACTTTTAGAGCCAAAGGAGATATTGTAGAAATTTATCCATCTGACCAATCAGAGTCAGCCGTTCGAGTTGAATTTTGGGGAGATGAAATTGAAAAAATCACAGAAATTAATCCACTAACAGGAAAGTCAATCGGTAACAGAAAACATATTTTAATTTCACCCGCTTCTCACTATGTAACAACGAAAGATAAAATGGAAAGAGCAATTGGAACCATTGAAAAAGAGATGGAAGAAAGAGTAAAATATTTCAAGTCAAAAAATAAACTAATAGAGGCACAAAGAATAGAAGAAAGAACTAACTTTGACATGGAAATGATGAAAGAAACTGGATTTTGTTCTGGGATTGAAAATTATTCTAGGCATATTAGTGGTAGAGAAGAAGGAAGCCCACCCTATACATTATTTGACTATTTTCCAGATGACTTTTTACTATTAGTGGATGAATCACATGCAACCATTCCTCAAGTAAGAGCCATGTATAATGGTGATAGAGCGAGAAAAGAATCGCTTGTCAATTATGGATTTCGATTACCATCTGCCTTTGATAATAGACCATTGAAATTTGATGAATTTGAACAAAGATTAAATCAAGTAATATTTGTTAGTGCAACTCCTGCAGATTATGAAAAAGAAAAAGCACAAGATAATGTAGTAGAACAAATTATAAGACCAACAGGATTATTAGATCCTAAAATACAAGTAAAACCAGTTACGAATCAAATTGATGACTTATTAGAACAAATACGCATCAGAGTAGAAAAAAAGGAAAGAGTTTTAGTAACAACATTAACCAAGAAAATGGCAGAAGATTTAACAGAATATTTGAAAAGTCTGGGTATAAAGGTAACCTACATGCATTCAGATACGAAAGCATTAGAAAGAATGGAAATTATTCGTAATTTAAGACTTCGGAGAATTTGATGTATTAGTAGGAATCAATCTTTTAAGAGAAGGATTAGATATACCAGAGGTTTCATTAGTGGCGATTTTGGATGCTGACAAAGAAGGTTTTTTACGTTCTGAAAGGTCATTAATACAAACCATAGGGCGTGCTGCTAGAAATACAGAAGGAACCGTTATTATGTATGCAGATGAATTAACTGACAGCATGGAAAAGGCAATTTCTGAAACCAATCGAAGAAGGAAAATTCAAGAGCAATACAATCAAGAACATGGAATTACACCAAAAACAATACAAAAATCAGTACGTGATAATATTGCTATGACAACGATAGAAGATATTAGTGTAGAATATAAATTGGAGAAAAATGAAAATATTAAAGATGTTATTACAGAATTAACAGACCAAATGTTGCAATTAGCAAGTAATATGGAATTTGAAAAAGCAGCAGAATTACGTGATAAAATAAAAGAACTGGAGAAATTATTGTAAAAATAACATAAATCAATAACATACATATCATATAAAAGGTGATAAGTATGTTATTTTTAAAAGAATTATACGAAGATGCTAGAAATATAAAAGATAAAGACCCAGCTTCTAAAAATATACTAGAAGTAATCATTCTATATCCTGGTTTTCATATCCTTATTTTTCATAGAATAGCACATTTCTTATATAGTCATAAGCTATTATTCTTGGCTAGATTCATTTCGCAGATAGGAAGATTTTTTACAGGAATTGAAATACATCCAGGAGCAAAAATTGGAAGAAGACTATTTATTGACCATGGAATGGGAATTGTGATAGGAGAAACAGCAACCATAGGAGATGATTGTACAATTTATCATAATGCAACATTAGGAGGAACAGGTAAAGATAAAAATAAAAGACATCCAGATATCGGAAACAACGTTATGGTAGGAGCAGGAGCAAAGGTATTAGGACCAATTCAAGTTGGAAACTATGTAAAAATTGGTGCTAATAGTACGGTTTTAACAGATATACCAGACAATGTTACAGTAGTGAAATGTAATGAAATTAAGGTGCATTAGAGACAGTCCTTTTTTAAGTAAGTTTAAGATAAATGACAAAAAACAAGCCAAAAAGGTGAATATCCTTTTTGGCTCGATATTTTTATAGATTATATAGATTACCTTCTGTTAGCGTTTTTACTCTTTTTAAAGTTCTTTCATCTGTTGAATTTAAAGCATTTTCAATAAACTCTGGATGATTGATTAAGAAGTTTCTCATTGTTTCATAAGGATCATGATAAAATCCTTTTAACATATCCAATTGACCTTTGTTAATGATTCCTAATGAAAAAGCTTTTTCAAAAAGAGTATTATCTACTAAAGCTAGTGGTATCGTTTTAATTCCTTCTTTTTCTAATATTTCGGTTCCACCTTGTTTTCTATCAACTACATAACAAGTCCATAGTAATTTACCATTTAGATTCTTAACTGCAGGTATCCATGAACGAACGTAATTAGAAGCGGCTGTTACTAAATCAGAAGCATTTAATACGGTTTTTCCTTCTATGTTTGTTATTTTTTCAGTAGAAGAGAAGTCATAAGGACTAACAAAAGCTTCCATATCTTTAAATAAAGTAAGATGTGGCTTTTCTAGAAGATACGCAATCATGTTAGAAAAATACCAATCTCTTCTTTCTCCACCAGATATGTAATCGATTTCATCTACATTAACATTTTCTGTAATAGCTTTTATCATAGTATCAATGGTATATTTAAAAATAGAATTTTTTTCATATTGTGCCAATACTTTTTCAAATACTTTTTTAGGTAAGTTGATTCTATCTGCTAATAAAGTATCAATGTAAGATAAGAATTCAGTTGCTTCTTTTTCATTTCCATAAAGAAAATGTGTGTTCACAAAGTATGGTGATATAGTTCCAGATGTCAAGAAAAATGGTTTGTTTTCTTCACAAAATTTTACTGCTTTTGTTTCAAATAAATAGGACATGATATCAGACATAATAGTTCCCCCTTAAATTTTATTCTTAAAAGTTATTGTAATGAAAAAATATAAATTTGTCAACACGAAAAGACAACCTTTTACAAATTATGTTCTCTTTTTTGTCAAAAAATATTGATAAAAATTAAAAAAAATGATAAGATAGATAAAATAAATTTTTGGAGGTAAAAATGAGAACATTATTAAAAAATGGAACATTGATTGACTACAAGACAAATACTTTTGAAAAAAAGGATATCTTGATAGAAGATGATAAAATCAAAAAAATTGCAAATGAAATTACAGAATCAGCAGACAAAGTAATTGACTGTACTAATTTTAATATCATACCTGGAATGATTGATATGCACTGCCATTTAAGAGAACCTGGATTTGAACAGAAAGAAACAATCGAAACAGGTAGCAAAAGCGCCGTTTGTGGTGGTTTTACTACTATTTGTCCAATGCCAAATACAAAACCAACACCAGATAGCGCTATTGTTTTGCAAAAAATCATAGAAGAAGCCAAAAGAGTTGATTTATGTAATGTGCTTCCTTATGCTTCTGTATCCAAAGGAGAAAAAGGAGAAGAATTAGTAGATTTTGCAGAATTAAAAGAAGCAGGAGCAATTGCTTTTTCTGATGATGGAATGCCAGTGGTAAATAGCAAAATAATGAGAGAAGCTATTTTAGAAGCAGATAAATTAGGAACTTTTGTAGCTTCACATTGTGAAGAAAAGTCAGTAGCAACAGGTGCTATTAACGCTGGAAAAGTAGCAGAACAACTAGGAGTAGATGGCGTATTACCAGAAGCAGAAGAAATTATGGCAGCAAGAGAAATTGTCATAGCAGAAACCAATCATGCAAGAGCACATATTTGTCATATTAGTACAAAAACAACAAAAAATATGGTAAGAGATGCCAAAAAAAGAGGCGTTAAAATTACATGTGAAACTTGTCCTCACTACTTTACATATACAGTTGATGAAGTTTTAAAATCAGGAGTAAATGCAAAAATGAATCCGCCTTTAAGAGAAGAAAAAGATAGATTAGCCATCATAGAAGGATTAAAAGAAGGAACAATAGATAGCATTATTACAGATCATGCACCACATACTGAAGAGGAAAAAAACAAAGGATTGGCAACTGCACCAAATGGAATTATCGGATTTGAAACAGCATTATCAGCAGAAATTATGAATTTAATTGATACAGGAGATTTAAGTTATTTAGATTTAGTTCGATTAACTTCCTATAATCCAGCTCAATTACTACATATTGATAGAGGAACGATTGAAGAAGGAAAAGTAGCAGATATTACGATTTTTAATCCAAATGAAACTTATACTTATACCAAAGAAATGATTGTATCAAAAGCAAAAAATAGTCCTTTTATTGGAAAAGAATTAAAAGGTAGAGTTCAGTATACAATCGTTAGCGGTAGAGTGGTTTATCAAAAAGGATAGGTAGAATAAAATGAAAATAATAGGAATTACAGGAAAATCATAAAATAATTGGAAGAAATAAAAAAGTGACAGTTATATTAAACGAAGGAAATAAAGAAGAATTAGAAGGATATGCAGAACAGATATATACGAAACAATTACATAAACCAAGTAAAAATATTAAAGAAGAATATAAAACAGTAATGTCTATAAAAGTACCTACTAAAACAAAAACTATAAAAAGAGAAGAATTACAAATAATTAATGGGAGAGAGGATACTTGAAAGGAGAAAAAATGAAAATACTAGTAATAGGAGATATTGTAGGAGAAAAAGCAGTAGAAAAATTAGAAAAAGAATTAAAACAATTGCAAAAAAGCGAAAACATTGATGTAACCATAGCAAATGGTGAAAATGCAGCTAATGGAAATGGACTAACTAAAGAATTATTTGATAAAATATTAGCAAGTGGTGTTGATGTTATAACAATGGGAAACCACACTTGGGGAAATAAAGAAATCTATGATTTCATAGAAGATGACAGAATTGTAAGACCAGCTAATATCACAAAAGGAATGCCAGGAAATGGATATACCATATATCAAAAAGATAAAACTAAAATATTGGTTATTAATTTAATAGGTAGAAGAATGATGGAAGGAGTATATTATTCTAATAATCCATTTACTACTGTTCAAGAAATTTTAGAAGAAGTTAAAGAAGATATAAAGATTATTACAGTAGATTTTCATGCACAATCAACTGGTGAAAAATTTAATATGGGATATTTTTTAGATGGAAAAGTAAGTGCTGTATATGGAACACACACGCATGTGCAAACAGCTGATGAAATTATTATGCCAAAAGGAACTGGATTTATTACAGATATTGGAATGACAGGGGCATGTCTTTCTGATTTGGGTTGTGATGCAGAAAATGCTATAAAAAGATATTTGAATGATATGCCAGTAGAAGATATTATGTCTAAAAATGACATTATGATAAATGGTTGTATATTTGATATAGATGAAAATACTGGAAAAGCAGTAGCGATTAAAAGAGTACATATTGATTAAAAAATAAGAGGATAGGAAAAGGAGGATTTAGCCATGAAAAATTTATTCATATGGTATCCTAAATGCTCTACTTGTCAAAAAGCAAAAAAATGGTTACAGGATAATAAAATTGCTTTTGAAGAACGCCACATTTTAGAAGAAACACCTACCAAAAATGAATTAGAAAAATGGATAAAACAGAGCGGATTAGAAATCAAGAAGTTCTTTAATACAAGTGGCTTAAAATACAAAGAATTAAATTTGAAAGAGAAATTACCAGATATGACAGAAGAAGAAAAAATAGAATTGTTAGCCTCTAATGGAATGCTAATCAAAAGACCACTATTGATAAGCGATACAAAAGTTTTAGTAGGCTTTAAAGAAAAAGAATGGAGAGAAATGATATGAATGCAATCGATAAATTAATAGAAAAAATCAAACAAACCAATAATCCAACGGTAATCGGATTAGATCCAAGATATGAAATGTTGCCTAAATGTATAACAAGCAAATATTCTCGGAGATTTAGAAGGTGTAGCAAAATCAATTATTGAATTTAACAAAGCATTGATAGATAACACTTATGACATTATACCAGCAGTAAAAATACAAATTGCTTTTTATGAAATGTATGGAATTCCAGGAATGGAAGCTTTTCAAGAAACTTGTAGATATGCCAAAGAAAAAGGAATGGTAGTAATTGCTGACATCAAAAGAGGAGATATTGGTTCAACAGCTGCACGGATATTCCAATGCCTTTTTAGGAAGAACAGCAATTGGAGAAAAGCAAGAAGCCATTTACGATGTAGATTTTGTTACGATTAATGCTTATATGGGAACTGACTGTGTAAAACCATTTATAGAAGATTGTAAGAAATATGATAAAGGAGTATTCATATTAGTAAAAACCTCGAATCCATCTTCTGGTGAACTTCAAGATTTAAAATTAGAAAATAACAAAGAAGTATATACACAAGTAGCTGAATTAGTAGAAAAATGGGGAGAAGAATTAAGAGGAAAATCCGAATATAGTAGTGTGGCAGCTGTAGTAGGGGCAACCTATCCAGAACAATTGGAGCAAATTAGAAAAGTAGCACCTCATACCTATTTCCTAATTCCAGGTTATGGTGCACAAGGAGGAAAAGCAAATGATATCGCATTAGGATTTGATAACAATGGGTTAGGAGGCATTGTGAATGCTTCTAGAAGTCTAATGTGTGCTTATCAATCTGATAAGTGGAAAGATGAATTTGCAGAAGAAGAGTATGCAAAAGCAACCAGAGCAGAAGCATTAAGGATGAAAGAAGAATTAAACCAAGCTATCAATGGCTAAAGTGGGACAGGCACAACCTAACCATTTTTGGCTAATGTGTGCCTGTCCCACTTTAGCCAAAAAAGTAAAGGAGGAAAATTTATGGCAGAGCAAGTATTTGCAGAATTAATAAGAAAAGAACAATTAAAAGAAGACATATTTAAATTTAGTGTAAAAGCACCAAGTATTGTAAGAGAGGCAAAACCTGGAAACTTTATTGAAATAAGAATAACAGAACAAACAGAACCTTTTTTAAGAAGACCTATCAGTATCTATCATTTAGATAGAGAAAATGGTATTTTAGAATTTATTTTCCAAGTAAAAGGAAAAGGGACTCAAATTTTAGCCAAAAGAGATGTAGGAAAAGAAATTGATATCATTGGGCCAATTGGCTATGGAACTTTTAAATATGATGATTATCAAAATATAGCTATTATAGGTGGTGGAATAGGAGTATTTCCATTATATGAATTAGCGAAAGAAGCGAAAGCAGATAACAAAAATGTTACTACTTATTTAGGATTTAGGAACAAGGATTTTGTTGTAGTAGAAGAAGAGTTTAAAAACGTTTCAGATGAACTTATTTTAACAACTGATGATGGTAGTTACGCAAGAAAAGGATTTGCGATTAATTATTTAGAAGAAGATATAAAAGCAGGTAAAGTAGATGCGATTTATGCTTGTGGACCATTACCAATGTTAAAAGCGGTACAAAAATTAGCAATTGAAAAAGAGATTCCATGTCAAATTTCTTTAGAAGAAAAGATGGCATGTGGTTTAGGGGTATGTTTAGGTTGTGCAGTAAAGACAGCTAAAAGTCCTAAAGATGCTCCACAATACTTACATGTTTGTAAGGCGGGACCTGTGTTTAATGCAAAAGATGTAGAAATTTGAATTGAAATCAGCATCTTACATCGTTAAACTGCATAAAAATTTTTTCGATATACAAATGTATTATCTCAAAAATTTTTATTTGTTTGTCTAGTAATATACTAATTTTAATTCAAATTAGAAAAATTTATATGAAAAGAAAAAGTTTAGAACTAGTTTAGGAAAAAACGAAAACGATTGTCACATATAAAAAAGGAGGAAAAAATGAATACAGCAGTTAATTTAGCAGGAATTAAGATGAAAAATCCAGTAACAGTAGCATCTGGAACTTTTGGTTATGGAAGAGAATTTAGTAACTTTTTTGATTTAAGCAAATTGGGTGGAATTATTACGAAAGGAACATCTTTGAAGCCTAAAAGTGGAAACAAACCATCTAGAGTGTATGAAACACCAAGTGGAATGTTAAATAGTATAGGATTACAAAACCCAGGAGTAGAATATTTTGCGCAAAATGATTTGCCTTTTCTTAAAAAATTTAATACAGCAATTATTGTAAATGCTTGTGGAAGCAGTATTGAAGAATATGTAGAACTTTGCAAAGTGTTGAATAAATTAGATATTGATGGTGTAGAATTAAATTTGTCTTGCCCCAATGTAAAAGCTGGATGTATGGCATTTGGAAATACTTATGAAGGCGTAAAACAAGTAACTTCTGAAGTAAGAAAAGTTTTAGATAAACCACTAATTGTAAAATTAACACCTAATGTTACGGATATTGCATCCATTGCAAAAGCTGTAGAAGATGCAGGTGCAGATGGAGTTTCTTTAATTAATACTTTATTAGGAATGAAGATAGATATAGATAAAAGAAAGCCAGTTCTTGCCAATAACACAGGAGGGCTTTCTGGACCAGCGATAAGACCAGTAGCAGTACGTATGGTTTATCAAGTAGCACAAGCTGTTAATATTCCTGTACTTGGAATGGGAGGAATTGTAAATGGAGAAGATGCCATTGAATTTATGTTAGCAGGAGCAACGGCTATCTCTATTGGTGCTGGTAATTTTATTAATCCTTATACAAGTGTAAAGACAGTAGAAGAAATAGAAAATTATATGAAAAAGTATGATATAGAAGATATTAATAGTATTGTGGGAACCGTTCAAATGAACTAAAACTTGAAAAATAATTATCATTTTGCTGGAGCTGTTTGAACGGAAGTGAGTTACAGATACAGTATGCAATTTGCAAAGCAAATTGTATTCATTAGAACAATCTAGACAAATAACAATTCTTTTCCAAATTAAAATAAAAAAAGGAAGTAATTGAAAATGGAACGAACGAAAACAAGAAAAATTATGGTAGGTAATATTGCCATTGGAGGACAAAATAAAGTAGTTATTCAGTCCATGTGTAATACCAAAACAAAGGATATCGAAGCAACTGTTAAACAAATTTTAGAACTGGAAAAAGTAGGTTGTGAAATAATTCGAGTAGCTTGTTTAGATAAAGAAGATGCCAAAGCAATTCATAAGATAAAGCAACAAATTCATATCCCAATTGTTGCAGATATTCATTTTGATTATCAAATTGCATTAGAGGCAATTAAAGCAGGAGTAGATAAGATACGAATCAATCCAGGAAATATTGGTTCAGAAGAAAAAGTAAAAGCAGTTGTTGATTCTTGCAAAAAAAATAATATACCCATTCGAATTGGAGTAAATGCTGGTTCTTTAGAAAAAGAATTATTAAATAGAGATGAAAAACCAACCGCAAAAGCAATGGTAGAGAGTGCTAGAAAGCACGTAGAAATTCTAGAAAAATTAGACTTTTACAATTATGCTATTTCTTTAAAAGCATCTAATTTAGATTTATGCATAGAAGCTTATGAAGAGGCAGCAAAAGAATTTTCATGTCCTCTTCATTTAGGAATTACAGAAGCAGGAACAGAATTTAGTGGAACAGTCAAATCTAGTATTGGACTTGGTGTTTTATTAAGACAAGGAATAGGAGATACTATTCGTGTTTCTCTTTCTGATAATCCAATAAAAGAAATTAAAGTGGCAAAAGAAATTTTGAAAGATTGTAATTTGTATCATAAGTCACCAACTTTAATAGCTTGTCCTACGTGTGGAAGAACACAAATTGATTTGATTCCAATTGCTAAAGAAATAGAAGCATTCTTACAAACAATAGAAGCAGATATCACAGTAGCTGTTATGGGATGTGCTGTTAATCGGACCAGGAGAGGCAAGAGAGGCAGATATTGGAATAGCTGGAGGTATTCGGAGAAGGTCTTTTATTTAAAAAGGGTGAAATCATAAGAAAGATAAAGCAAGATGATTTGGTGCAAGAATTAAAAGAAGAAATTAAGAATATAGTAAAGGAAAAGTAATGATTAGCTAATAGTTAGTCTAATAATAAGATGAGAAAAGATTAATAGAGGTTAAGGATATGGAAATAGTGTTAGGGAAGACAGCTGGATTTTGTTATGGTGTAGAAAGAGCAGTAGAAGGAGCAATAGAGCAAATAACAAATGCAAAAGAACCCATTTGTTGTTTAGGAGAAATTGTACATAATAAACAAGTGATTCAAAAATTAGAAAATTTAGGAATAAAATGTATTGAAACGATAGAGGAAGCAGAAGGGATTGTTTTAATTCGAGCCCATGGAATTCCAAAAGAAGTTTATGATATAGCTAAAAAAATGGATATTAAAATACAAGATTTTACATGTCCTAATGTTTTAAAAGTACAGAGAATAGCAGATAAATTCAGTAAAGATGGCTATTTTATTTTCTTATTAGGGGCTAAAAGTCATCCTGAAAATATAGCCACTTTGAGTCATTGTGGCAGAGATTATTACATTTTTGAAAAAGAAGAAGAACTTCCAAAAGCAATGGAAATGTTTGAAAAGATAAATAAAAAGAAATTACTTTTAATATCGCAAACCACCTATAGTTTAGAACGATTTCATAGGATAGAAGAAAAGTTACAAAAAGAGATAGAAAAAGATATTGATTTTGTTGTTAAAAATACAATTTGTCAGACAACAGAATTAAGACAAAAAGAAACCGAAGAATTGTCTAAAAAAGTAGATGTTATGATTATTATAGGGGGCAAAAACAGTTCGAATACTAAAAAATTATATGAGATAGCTAAAAGAAATTGTAAAAATACAAGATTAATAGAAAATGCACACGAGTTAGATATGCCAGAAAATATAGATAAAATAGGTATTATGGCAGGTGCTTCTACACCAAAGGAAAGTATTGAAGAAGTAATATCTTTTTTTAGACAAAACGAAACAGAAGTTAATGCTTGAAATTTAAAGATTTACTCTGATTTAAAGAATAGAAAAAACAGTCTAGAAAAATTAATTTTAGACTGTTTTATTTAATTTCATTAATTATTATCTTGATTTTCTGTTTTTTCAGTAGACACAGTAGCATCAAAAACTTGTTGTTCTCCACCTGGTCCAACATATTCAGAACTACCAAAAGCTAAAATCATATAGAAAATAGGTGCTAAAAAGTAAAGTCCAACAGCCCAACCACCATCTTTTCCGAAAGATTTAGCTAATTTGTAAGATAGAATAGCCATTAAAGCAATTACTATAATACTTCCAATGACTGGAATAAAAGAAAGTAAAAATAGTAAAAGTAACCATGGTGAAAGACCAGAAATCTTAAATAGAATTACAAAATTGTAAATTGGAATAAGAGATTTCCAACCTGCTTGCCCAGCTTTGTTAAATAATTTCCACATAGCTATAATTTGAATAATATAAATAACTAAAGCAATAAAACAAACAACCATGATAATACCAGCTAAAGCAGTAGCAAGTGTTGCCACTTCAGAACTGTTTACTGAATAATTAGCATAATAATTTGAATACATAATAAATCCTCCTTTTATTTTATGTAATTATATTTTACACTTTTTTAGAAAAAAGTCAATAAAAAAACAAAAATTGACAAAAAATATAAAATTTGTAAAAACCATTGTATAAAAAAATTGAGTTTGATATAATTTGAATAACAATATAATACTATAATATTATAAGGAGGAAAAAATATGCATGAAAATGAAGATACAAAATGTTGTTGCAATAAAAATGAGAAAGATGAATTTATAGAACGACTTTTTTTAGAATACAAACCAATCAAGGACAATTTAATTCAAATGTTAAACGAGATACAAGAACACTATGGATATGTTCCAATGAAAGTACAAAAAGAATTATCAGAATTTTTGTCCATACCAATGGCAGAAATTTATGGAGTAGTAACATTTTATTCAAGATTTTCATTAAAACCAAAAGGAAAATATAATATATCAGTATGTTTAGGAACAGCTTGTTTTGTGAAAGGTTCACAAAAAATAATGGACAGATTGTTAGAAAGATTAAAAATTGCACCAGGTGAAACAACAGAAGATGGCTTGTTTTCAATTGAAGAAACAAGATGTGTGGGAGCTTGTGGGTTAGCACCAGTATTTACTGTAAATGGAGAAGTATATGGAAAAGCTACTGTTCAAAAATTAGACCAAGTATTGGATGAGTTAATGAAACAATAAATAAGTGATAAAAAACGAATTATTAGAATTTCTAAACGATGGTAATCGCAAAGAAATTCTAGAAATTCGCATAGTTATCTTCTACAGAAAGTTATCATACCATGATAACTTTCCTAGAATATAAAATAATAACGATGATTTTAACGATTTCCCAAAATCACCGTTTACAAGGAGGGATTCTAATTGAAAACGATTACGCAACTTCATAAAATAAGAGAAGAAAAGAGAAAAGAATTAGATTTAAGAGTAAATACAAAAGCAGACACACGAGAAAAACATATTTTAGTGTGTCAAGGAACAGGTTGTACTTCTTCTAAATCGCCAGAAATATTAGAAACATTTAAAAAAATATTAAAAGAAAAAGGAATCAACAATGTAAGAGTTATAAAAACAGGTTGTTTTGGTTTATGTGCAAAAGGTCCTATTGTCATTATTCGACCAGAAGATACTTTTTATGCTTCTGTAACACCAGAAGACTGTGAAGAAATTATTCGGAACACATATTGTTGAAGGTAATAAAGTAGAAAGATTATTAGCAAAAGATATCGATGGAACAAAAGTGGACTCTTTAGATGACTTAAATTTTTATAAAAAACAAAAAAGAATTGCTCTTAAAAATTGTGGTGTAATTAATCCAGAAGAAATTGATGAATACATAGCATTTGATGGATATCAAGCATTGGAAAAAGTATTAACAAAAATGTCTCCTAATGATGTCATTGAAGAGATTAAAAAATCTGGTATTCGTGGTAGAGGTGGAGCTGGATTTTTAACTGGTAAAAAATGGGAACTAACAAAAGCTTCAGAGGGTGAACAAAAATATGTTGTATGTAATGCAGATGAAGGTGATCCAGGAGCTTTTATGGATAGAAGTATCTTGGAAGGAGACCCTCATTCTGTGTTGGAAGCCATGGCAATTGCAGCTTATTGTATAGGAGCTAATAAAGGATATATCTATGTAAGGGCAGAATATCCAATTGCGGTAAAACGTTTAGAAATTGCTATTAAACAAGCAAGAGATTATGGCATATTAGGAAAACATATTTTTGATACCGATTTTGATTTTGATATTGAAATTAGATTAGGGGCAGGAGCCTTCGTTTGTGGAGAAGAAACAGCATTATTAGAATCCATTGAAGGAAAGCGTGGTCAGCCAAGAGTGAAACCACCATATCCAGCAAATTCTGGATTATGGGGAAAACCAACACTAATTAATAATGTAGAAACTTATGCTAATATTGCACAAATTATCTTAAAGGGAAGTACCTGGTATTCTTCTATTGGAACCGAACAATCAAAAGGAACAAAAGTATTTGCATTAGGTGGAAATGTCAACAATATAGGGTTGGTAGAAGTGCCAATGGGAACTACGTTAAGAGAAATTGTATATGACATTGGTGGTGGAATTCCAAATGGTCGAGATTTCAAAGCGGCACAAACAGGAGGCCCTTCTGGAGGATGTATTCCAAAAGAACATTTAGATACACCAATTGATTATGAATCTTTAAAAGAAATTGGTTCTATGATGGGGTCTGGTGGACTAATTGTCATGGATGATACAAAATGTATGGTATCTCTTGCCAAGTTCTATTTAGAATTTACGGTAAGTGAAAGTTGTGGTAAATGTACACCTTGTCGTATTGGAACCAAAAGAATGCATGAAATATTAGAAAAGTTATGTGAAGGAAAAGGTTCAGAGTTAGACATATATAAACTTGAAAAATTAGCTACTAATATCCAAAAATCAAGTATCTGTGGACTAGGACAAAGTGCACCAAATCCAGTTATTAGCACTTTAAAATATTTTAGAGAAGAATTCAAAGAGCATGCGATTGACAAAAATTGTAGAGCATTAGAATGTAAAGCAATGTCAAAGATTACGATTCACGAAGAAAAATGTAAAGGTTGTGGGCTATGCCAAAAATCTTGTCCAGTTACTGCTATTGAAGGAGAAGCTAGAGAAAAAAGAGTTATTAATCAAGAAAAATGTATTAAATGTGGTACTTGTCTAACTAGTTGTCCTTTTAAAGCAATTGGAGGATAACTTACGCAATCGACCAAAGGGAGATTGTGAACATTAAATATTAATAGCTATCTTGCTAGGAAATGGAGAAAAATTTAAGGAGGAAATTTATGAAAGAAGAATTAATAACCCTAACCATAGATGACCAAGAAGTACAAGTAAAAAAAGGAACTACCATTTTGCAAGCAGCCAAACAAGTAGGAATTGATATACCAACCTTATGCTTCTTAAAAGACATCAACGAAGTAGGAGACTGTAGAATGTGCATTGTAGAAGTTGAAGGAAGAAGAGGATTTGCTACTTCTTGTATCCAAAAGGTAGAAGAAGGAATGGTAGTACATACAAATACACAAAATGTATTAGAAGCAAGACATGTCATATTAGACTTGATTATATCTAACCATGCAAAAGATTGTTTAACTTGTACACGTTCTGGTAATTGCGAATTACAGGCTTTAGCAACGAAATTTAACATTTCAAAAGTAGAATTTGAAGGAGAAAGGGGCAAACATGAAATCGATGACTTATCTCCATCAATTGTAAGAGATTTTAACAAATGTATTTTATGCAGAAGATGTGTAGCAGCTTGTAAAAATATTCAAGAAATAGGAGCCATTGATTGTATTAATAGAGGATTTGAATCTTGTATTTCTACGGTTGGTGATCATAGCTTAAATGATGTTAATTGTACTTTTTGTGGGCAATGTATTGAAGCTTGTCCAACAGGAGCTTTACATGAAAAAGAAACAATCGATGATGTATGGATTAAATTAAAAGACCCTGATACTTATGTAATTGTACAAACAGCTCCAGCTATTAGAGTGGCGCTTGGAGAAGAATTTAATATGCCAATTGGAACTAATGTAACTGGGAAGATGGTAACTGCACTAAAAAGATTAGGATTTGATAAAGTATTTGATACGAATACTGGTGCAGACTTTACCATTATGGAAGAAGCTAATGAATTTATAGAAAGATTCACAGAAAATGAACATCTTCCTATGATTACATCATGTAGTCCTGGTTGGGTAAAATATATAGAAATGAATTATCCAGAATTATTATCACATTTATCTACTTGTAAGTCACCACATCAAATGTTTGGAGCACTTTTGAAGACTTATTATGCTAAAAAAGAAGGAATTGAACCTAAAAAAATTTATGTAGTATCTGTTATGCCATGCATTGCTAAAAAATTTGAAAGACAAAGAGAAGAAATGAAAAATGAAGGTCTTTATGATGTGGATAATGTAATTACTACTCGTGAACTTTCCCGAATGATTAAACAAGCTAATATTGAGTTTACCAAATTAGAAGAAAGTGAATTTGATAGTCCGATGGGGGAAGCAACAGGTGCTGCTGCTATTTTTGGAACAACGGGTGGTGTAATGGAAGCTGCATTACGTACTGCACAAGATACCTTAACAGGAAAGAATTTAGAAAAAATAGAATTTGAGCAAGTTCGTGGTGGAGATGGTATCAAGAAAGCAACTGTAAATATTGCTGGAAAAGAAGTTAAGGTTGTTGCAGCAAGTGGTTTATCTAATGCTAGAGAAATATTAGAAGAAATAAAATCAGGAAAAGCAGACTATCAATTTGTAGAAATTATGGCTTGCCCAGGTGGATGTGTTATGGGGGGCGGACAACCGATTAAGAGTTCGAAGACACGATCAGAAGTTAATGTAAGAAAATTGAGAGCAGATAGTTTATATACGATTGATGAGAAAAGTACAATTCGTAAGTCTCATGAAAACCCAGTAATAAAGAAAATATATGAAGAATTTTTAGAGATACCAGGAAGTTATCGAGCAGAGAAATTGTTACATACACATTATAAGGAAAGAGAAAAATATCAAATTTAGAGGTTAAAAATATAATTTTATAATTTGGTAAATTTTCTTAAAAACTGTTGCAATCTTTTAAAAAATATAGTATATTCTTTAAGAGGTGCAAAAAATGACAAAAATATTAAAAATAAGACAAAAAGTAAATAGAAGGGACATTACAGTTCAAACAGCTGTTGTTTTTGCATTTGATTTAGTTCACATTGCAGATTTGATTTTATAAGATATTAAATTTCATTGAAATTAATATCTTTTTTTGTGCCAAAATATAAAAAATAAAAAGGGGGAATTTTTAATGGAACAAGAAAAATTACTATTAGATGTAAACGAGAAACCAAAAGTAGCTAAATGGATTATTTTAGCAATTCAACATGTATTTGCAATGTTTGGTGCTACGATATTAGTACCAATTTTAGTTAATCGGAGCAGCAGGAGAAGAGGTATTAACCATACCAGTTGCTTTAGTAACTTCAGGAATTGGGACTCTAATATACATACTATGTACCAAAGGAAAATCGCCAGTATATTTAGGAAGTTCATTTGCCTTTATTGCACCACTAGCAGCAGCCTTTTTAAAAGGAGGAACAGCAGGAGCAATGACAGGAGTTATGACAGTAGGATTAATTTATATTTTATTTGCTATTATTGTTAAATTGGTTGGAAAAAACTGGCTTGACAAATTATTACCACCAGTTGTAATCGGTCCAATGATTATGATTATTGGATTAGGACTAGCGCCAAGTGCTATTTCTCAAATAGGTCTTGGAAGTGGAGCGGAAATTGACTGGAGATGTGTTCTAGTTGCTTTTATCACATTTTTAACAACAGCAATCGTTATGGTTAGAGGAAAAGGATTTATTAAAATTATACCATTTTTAATTGGAATTCTAGTTGGCTATCTTTCAGCAATCTGTTGTGGATTAGTTGACTTTGGACCAGTATTAGAAGCTTCTTTCTTCAGTATGCCAAGTTTTATGATACCATTTGCAAGCTATACACCAACCTTTTCAGCATTACTTACCATAGCACCAATTGCTTTAGTAACGATGTGTGAACACATAGGTGATCATACAGCATTAGGAAGTATTATAGGAAAAGACTTATTAAAAAATCCAGGATTAGATAAAACATTATTAGGTGATGGAATTGCAACATTTGTAGCTGGACTTTTAGGAGGACCAGCTAACACAACATATGGAGAAAATACTTCTGTTGTAGGAATGACAAAAATAGCATCTGTATGGGTCATTGGATTGGCAGCTATATTTGCAATTTGTCTAGGATTTTTAGGAAAATTCACAGCTTTAGTATCTACCATACCAACGGCAGTGTTAGGAGGAGTTTCACTATTGCTATATGGATTTATAGCAGTCAATGGATTAAAAGTATTAATTCAAAATCAAGTTGATTTTGGTAAATCTAAAAATGTAGTGGTAGCTTCTACTATGTTAGTTCTAGGATTAGGAGGAGCCGCGATATCAATTGTTTCTGGAGATTTATCAATTACGATATCAGGAATGAGTTTGGCAGCTATTGTTGGAATTTTATTAAATCTATGTTTACCAGCGGAAAAAGAAGAGCAAAAATTAGAACAAGATAAGAAAGAGGAAAAGATAGAAGAAACGGTTTAGATTTAAAAAGTTGTCAATGATTCTTAAGTTCAAATTGCTATTTCAACTCAAGAATCATTGACAAAAATATATAAAAATAGAAAGGAAGGAAGAAAAATGGAAGCAATTGTTTTAGACAATCCATTAATTCAACACAAATTATCAATTATTAGAAATAAAAAAACAGGAACCAAAGAGTTTAGAGAGATTATAGGAGAAATTGCTACTTTTCTATGCTATGAAGCCATGGCAGATGCTAGTTTAAAAGAGGTAGAAATAGAAACTCCAATTGGAAAAACAAAGGTAAAAAAATTAGATGAAAACCAATATGCTTTTGTTCCTATTTTAAGAGCAGGAACAGGAATGTTAGATGGTTTATTAAAAGCAATGCCAAATGCTAAAATTGGACATGTAGGTTTATATCGTGATGAAGAAACTTTAAAACCAATTCGCTATTATTATAAAATGCCAAAAGATATAGCAAATCGAGAAGTAATTGTATTAGATCCAATGCTTGCTACAGGTGGATCTGCAACAGATACCATTACGATGCTAAAAGAAGATGGTGTTAAGAAAATTAAATTTTTATGTATTCTTGCTGCACCAGAGGGAATTACTAAATTAAAGAAAGTACATTCAGATGTACAAATATATACAGCATCTGTAGATGAAAAGCTAAATGAAGTAGGGTATATTGTACCAGGATTAGGCGATGCAGGAGATAGAATTTTTGGAACTAAATAAAAAGATACCAATTATTTTAAGAGTTAATGGCGACTTTTAATTCTTTTTTACTTAATAGTATAATATATAAAAATGTCAGCGACGCGCAGTTTGGAAGGACTCTAATGCATACAGAACAGATAGATTAACTTTTTAAATTATAAAATAAACTAACTTTTTTATATGATTAGTCCGACCAGTAAGGAGCAAAATTTTTATATATTATACTATTAAAATAAAATATATTTTGTTAGTTGTCATTAACTCTTAAATTCATTGGTAAGCATAGTTATTATCTACAGTTATTGTTGTTTTGTTTTTCATTATTATTATTTTGATTGTTTCTGTTATTGTTTTGGTTGTTATTCTTATTTTCTTTATTTTTCTTTGACATGAAAAGCACCTCCATTTCAGTTTCATTAATATTTTTGCCAATAAATTTTAAAAATATACCATTCTAAATTTGTCTTTTTTTTACATTTGCGATATAATGTAAAAAAATAGCAAAAGAGAAAAATTAAAGTAGTGATTTTTGGATATTGTATATAAGAACAAAAAATGTAATAGCGAATATAATAAATTGCAAGATAGGAGAATAAGAGATGAGTTTTAGAAATGATAAATTAGAAGAATTTAATCAATACATAAAATTTAGAAAAGTGGCAATCATAGGATTAGGTGTCAGCAATTTACCATTGTTGGACTATATGCATGAAAAAAAGGCGAGAGTTACCGTTTTTGATGAAAGAAATATAGAAGCAATACCAAAGCACATAATGGATAAAATAACAACTTATAATTTTACATTTCATTTAGGAAAAAATTGTTTAGAAAATCTAAATGGATTTGATATTATTTTCCGTTCACCAAGTTGTTTGCCAACACGACCTGAATTACAACAAGAGGAAATAAGAGGAGCAATTGTTACAACAGAAATTGAAATGCTTATGAAGATGTGTCCTTGTAAAATGATTGGAGTAACAGGAAGCGATGGAAAAACAACAACCACAAGTCTTATTTATAGTATTCTACAAAAAGCTAATTATCATGCATTTTTAGGAGGAAATATAGGAACACCATTATTTACGAAACTTCCAGAGATGACACCAGAAAGTATAGTTGTTTTAGAGTTAAGTAGTTTTCAATTAATGGGAATGGAAATAAGTCCTAATATAGCAGTTATTACTAATGTAACACCAAATCACTTAAATATTCACAAAGATTATGAAGAGTATATAGAGGCGAAGAAAAATATATTCAAATATCAAAATGAGGATGGTATTTTAATTTTAAATTACGATAATGAAATAACGAAAACTTGTGCTAATGAAGCAAATGGAAAAGTCATTTTCTTTAGTCGAAATCAAAAATTAGATAATGGTATGATTGTAGATGGTAGAGTCATTAAAGAATGTGAAGATAAAATTAGAAAACATATTTTTAATGGTGAAGATGCCATTTTAAGAGGAAATCATAATTTAGAAAATATTGCAACAGCTATTTGTGCAACGAAATCATTAGTATCCATAGAAGATGCTATCCTGGCAATCAAAGAATTTAAGCCAGTTGAACATAGAATTGAGTTAGTAAGAGAAATAGAACATGTAAAATGGTACAATGATTCTGCTAGTTCTTCTCCTACTAGAACATTATCAGGCTTAAATGCTTTTGATGAAGAAATTCTATTAATTGCTGGTGGATATGATAAAAATTTAGACTATGAACCACTTGCTGAACCGATTGTAGAAAAAGTAAGAACATTATTTTTAATTGGTCAGACTTCTGGTAAAATTTTCGATGTCGTAAAACAAGAATTGGAGAATCAAAAGAAAAAAATAGATATTTATATGTGTGAGAGTTTGGAACAAACAGTAGAATTAGCTGATAGATTAGCAAAACCAGGAAATGTTGTTTTATTTTCACCTGCTAGTGCAAGTTTTGATATGTTTAAAGATTTCGCAGATAGAGGAAATCAATTTAAAAAATTAGTGAATGATTTGAAAAGTTAATAGCATGGACGAAACACAATTTTTCTTGTGGTACATATAATATACAAAATATAAGGAGGTATAGGATATGTATCATGAAAGTTATGAAGACTACATAAGAAGTATTTTAGGTTATCCAAACTATGGAAGTAATGATAGGGAAAATAGCTATCAAAATATGGCAACTGCTTATAGAAATAATCAAGCAAATGCAGAGTTAGAATCTTGTTATCCAGAAATTTATAAAGTAGTTTATCCGATGGTAAGTAAGGCTTGTAGCAATAATACAAAGCCAGTTACAGCAGAATTGATTGAGGAATTAACCAATGAAATTTATTTATCGGTAGAAAATGATAATGAAATCAATGTGACAATTAATTTAACGAATCAAGTTGGTAATAGAGAAGAAAATAGAAGTAATATATCACATACTACTAGAAGTAAATCTAATATGCCAAGTAACAACTATACTAAAACAGAGAAAACAATAGAAAATAGAGGAGAAGATAGACAATTTAGAAATAGAGGGCTACAAGATTTAATACGAATATTGTTAATTAGAGAGCTTTTAGGAAGACCAGGGAATCGACCACCAATGCCACCACAAAGACCTCCAATAAGACCACCATTTCCAGGAAGACCAGGAAACCAACCACCAATTATGCCAAGAAATAATGATTATTATAATCCAGATTTATATGAGTAAACGGTATAAAGCATTCATATTTTAAATTTAAAAACTTTTGTAAAAACGAAAGTGACCATACTGAACACAGGTCTAGTACGGCCACCTTCGCTTAATAGAGGAAATCAAACTCGTGTTAAAAAAACCACGAGAACACCTCGGAGGGGACTTGAACCCCATACTACAGTTGCTCCCATTTGAGCTACCGAAATGATATACAAACCTATAAAGGTTTATTAACGTTACATAATATATCATTTTTTTGTCGAAAAGTCAATAAAAATTGAAAAAAATTCCATTTTTCACGATTATTTCTCGCATAGATAAATCAAAAAAAGTTAAAACTAAATTAGAGAAAATTTGAAAGGTGGTAAAAACAATGAAAGTAAAAGATTGTATGTGTAATGATGTATGTTGTGTTAAGCCAAATGAAAACTTAAATCAAGTGGCAAAATTGATGAGTGAAAAACATGTAGGTTGTATACCTGTTTGTGATGAAAACAATTGTATTTGTGGAATTGTAACAGATAGAGATATTTTACTTCGAGCGGTAGCTTGTGAAAAAGATACGAAAACTTGTCAAGTAAGTGATGTTATGACATGTAATGTATGTACTTGTAAAGAAGATGATGAAATGACAAATGCGGAAAGTAAAATGTCACAAAATCAAATTAGAAGGTTACCAGTATGTGATCAAAACAATAAGGTAGTAGGAATTTTAACATTAGGAAATTTAGCCCAAAATGAAAGAAATCTTGGAGTTCAAGAAGTATGTACAACAATAGAAGGAATTTGTAATTGTAAGGAACAGAAGAATGCAGAATAAAATAAGATAATCCATAAAAGAACGGATAATATTCCGTTCTTTTACATAGAATAAAATAGGGTGAAGAGGATGATAATTGATGTATCTTATTGGACAAGAGTTTTAAAAAATATATTGTATGTTGTTCTACTTTTATTAGGTTTATATATAGCTTTAAAATTATCTATTTTTTATATGCCTTTTTTAGTAGCATTCATTATATCTCTAATGATAGAACCAGCTATCAAGTTTATTATGACAAAAGCTAAATTAACAAGAAGGACAAGTTCTATCATTATATTTGTAATCGTTTCTGTTATTATTTTGGGAAGTTTAGCATGGATACTAATAACTTTATTTTCAGAATCTTCTAGTTTATTACAAGGATTAAATGATTATTTTGATAAAGCTTACATACAATTTCAAAAATTAATGGAAAGCTTTCAATTTGACAAAATACACTTATCAGATGAAGTACTAAATGTGATTCAAAATTCAACTGGCGATTTATTAGAAACAGCTTCTAACTGGTTAAGGGACTCTTTAACAGGGCTAATTAATCTGTTAACTAGTCTACCATCAATTGCTATTTGTGTAGGGATATCAGTAGTAGCACTTTACTTTATTTGTGTAGACAAAATTTATATATTAGACCAAGTAGAACATCATCTTCCTAAAGTATGGGTAAGAAAAATAGGAAGACATTTAACAGATTTAATACACACGTTAGGTGGGTACTTAAAAGCACAAGCAATGTTAATTTTGGTGTCTTTCATTATCTCTTTAATAGGATTATACATTTTACAATTTGCAGAGTTTAACATACCATATCCCTTATTAATGGCATTATTTATTGGCTTTGTCGATGCCCTTCCAATTCTTGGTTCAGGATCTGTTATGATACCATGGGCAATTATCTGTGCCATCAATGGCGACATCAATTTAGGAATTGCTATTATTGTATTATTAATCATTATGTCAGTTGCAAGGCAAATATTAGAACCTAAATTAGTCAGCAAAAATATAGGAGTTCATCCAATTTTTACTTTAATTGCTATGTATACAGGTTTTAAAGTGATTGGGATTATGGGATTATTAATTGGACCAATTGTGTTGATTATCTTTAAAAATATCTTTGCTAGTTTAATAGACCAAGGAGTATTTAAAACAATTTTTGATAGAAAATAATGTCTTATTGGGAACACATCTTGAAATTGAATTAATAAGCATTGCAAATTAATTAAAAATGTGATATTATTAACATAATGCAAATAGGCAGTAAAACTTTTAAATAATTTTATGAAAGTGAGGAAAAGATATGAAGAAAGCTTATTTCAAAGTTGTAGCTCGGTTTTATGAAAAGACAGGAATTATAGGAGACAATGCATACTATGAGTGTTATTGCTACAATGATGGATATGTTATTTTGGAAAATGGAAAACTAAAAGGATATCTTAGTTTGGATTTTTTATTAGGAACATTTAGCGATAATGAACTAACAATAGAACTCCAAATTTATGATGATAGTTCAAAGCATTTATTTTCAAATTCAATTGATAGCTTTGAATTACCGAATAGTTTCACACTATATTCCAATAATATGGCTATTGAATTGTCATTTGAAGGAATCATAAAAGACAAAGAAAAACAAAACGAAATAAGTAGTGAGATAGAAAATATCTGTCGATTTTGAATTTAACTACAAAAAGGATATACGAAGAACAGTATTTGTATATCCTTTTTGTTGCTTGTTTTTTGTTATATTTTGAATGGAAGATGTGTTCCTAATATGACAAAATGTGCAAAAAGAACTGTCCATTGTACTTTTTCCTTTTGGACATTATTCCCATTCAATCGTTGCTGGTGGTTTAGAAGTAATATCATAAACGACTCTATTTACATGACTTACTTCATTTACAATACGAGATGATACTTTTTCTAATATTTCATAAGGAATTTTGCTCCAAACTCCTGTCATAAAGTCTGTGGTTTCAACAGCACGAAGGGCTATTGTGTAGTCATAAGTTCTTTCATCTCCCATAACACCAACAGATTTTAAATTAGTTAATACAGCAAAGTATTGGTTGATATTTTTATGAAGTCCTGCGTTTGCAATTTCTTCTCTGAATATACTGTCTGCATCTTTTAATATATTTAATTTTTCATCTGTAATATCTCCAATTACTCTGATAGCTAGTCCAGGACCAGGGAATGGTTGGCGGTAGACTAGGTTTTCTGGAATGCCAAGTTCTAATCCAGTTTTTCTAACTTCATCTTTGAATAAATCTCTTAATGGCTCTACAATTTCTTTGAAATCTACATAGTCAGGTAGTCCTCCAACATTGTGGTGACTTTTTATCACAGAACTTTTTCCTAGACCACTTTCAATAACATCAGGATAAATAGTACCTTGCACTAAAAAATCAACGGTTCCGATTTTTTTAGCTTCTTCTTCAAATACTCGAATAAATTCTTCTCCAATGATTTTTCTTTTTTTCTCTGGATCTGTTACACCTGATAACTTTTCTAAAAATCTGTCTTTGGCATTTACACGAATTAGGTTAATATCAAATTGATTTCTAAAAATTTCTTCTACTTCATCTCCTTCATTTTTACGAAGAAGTCCATGGTCAACAAAGATACAAGTTAAGTTTTTACCGATTGCTTTGGAAAGTAAAACAGCAGCAACAGATGAGTCAACACCACCAGATAAGGCACATAAAGCTTTTTTATCTCCAATTTTTTCTTTTAATTTTTGGATGCTTTCTTGTGCAAAAGAGCTGATTATCCAGTCACCTTTACAATTGCAAATATGAAATAAAAAGTTTTTGATAACTTGAATTCCATTAACAGAATGATTTACTTCTGGATGGAATTGTATTCCATATAATTTCTTTTCTGGATTTTCCATAGCTGCATTTGGACAAGATAGGGTAGAGCCAATATTTTTAAATCCTTCTGGAACAGTTTCCACATAATCGGTATGACTCATTAAAAAGCCATTGGTATTTTCAAATGCTTGTAAAAGTAGGGAAGAGTTATCAATAGAAACATCAATTGTTCCATATTCACGTTTATTAGCTCTTGCCACTTTTCCTCCTAAAGTATAGGTCATAAGTTGCATACCATAACAAATACCAAGGATTGGAATTCCTAATTCAAAAATTTCTGGGTTACATCTTGGAGCATTTTCTCCATATACACTAGCTGGTCCTCCTGTAAAGATGATTCCTTTTGGATTTTTTTCTTTGATTTCTTCCATAGATATGTTGTATGGTACAACTTCTGAATATACATTGCATTCTCTTACACGCCTTGCAATTAACTGATTGTATTGTCCTCCAAAGTCGAGGATTAAAATTAATTCGTTTTTCACTTGTTTTACCTCCAAAATAAATTTGTTCTATTTTATCATATTTTGGAGGAAAAGTAAAGAAATTTATAATATACCACTTGTTGGAATGTAACTTTCATCTGGAGGATACACAAATTCATCATTTGGCTTATCTACTTTTTTTATTTCTGTTACTTTAATAATAGGCATGTCACCATGATAGTCGCCTTTGGTGATTGTGCCAGTTAACTCAACCCAAGTTTCATTTTCAAAATCTTTGCTATTATCAAATTCGCATAAAAATCCAACAATAACAGACTGAAAATCAGAAGAAATAATCATGTTTCTGGCTAAAATGAATTGATTTTCATTTAAATCTAAAACACGATAAACATATCCTGTAAAATTAATTTGAATGCCTACATAGTTATCTATATTTTCATGAACCGTTTTCAATATGTTAGTATAATTGCCTGTTGTTAATTTTGTGATTTTATTTTGTGGTAAGCAAGATGAAGTAGAGGAAGAATTACTAGCTCCTTGAAATACTCTAAAACTTACAATTCCAACAATTATGATAACAAGAATTACAATTCCAATAAAAAAGTTTTTGAAGGTTTTGCTACCATTGATTTTAATATTATAGATAAACATAGAAATCTCCTTTTTTAATAATACTTTTACTTGAATTTATGTAGTAGCATGGAAAATATGCATGAAAATTTTTATATAGTAGAATATGAATTTATAAAAATTATTAAGACACCTAAAAATTGACTAATTATGTAAAATCTAGTATAATTAAAAGCAGAAAAAATGTAAAGGAGGATGAGTTGTGCGGAAATCAAATCCTACAAGAAGTAGAAAATAAGCAACCAACTTTCTCAATAATTATACCTATGAAAAATGCAGAACAATATATTCTGAATGCTTTGGCTAGTATTGCTAATCAGAAATTTTAGTTATTGATGATAATTCTAATTCAGATGATCATTCAAAAATGTTTGTAGAAACTTGGAAACAACAATATCCTTTCATAAATGTTAAAACCTTTGATACTCAAGAAAAAAATAGAGGTCCTGGTGGTGCTAGAAATATTGGACTAGATAATGCACAAGGGAACTACATTTTGTTTTTAGATTCTGATGATGAACTTAACGATAATGCTTTAGCAAGTATACAAAAAGCGATAAATGATAATCCTAGTACAGATATATTTGTGCTTGGATACCAAATGACAAGACTAGATTTTAGTGAAAATAAAGTTAATACTATGAATCTTCCGGCAAGTAAACTTCAAGAATCTAGATTGTATCAGATTGGTGTAAATACAGCTGGTTCTATTTGGAATACTTGCATAAAAAAATCATTATTTGATGGAAAAAATGGAAGAGATAAAATTAGATTTAAATCCAATTGCGTATTTGAAGACTTACCAACTAAAGTTCAATTATTTACAAGAAACAAACAAAAAATCAAATCTATAAAAAACATAACACATACTCAATTTAGTAGACCTTGTAAAAGCATAACGGGAAGTTTAAACTTCAAAGATATGAAGAGATTGATTGAGGCTAATAAAGAAATTGCCAATTTAAAGCCTAATGCAGATAGAAAAGATAAAATGTACATAGACATAAGATTAGCAATGCTTCCAGCTTTATTATCTTGGTTTACAGTAAAGTGTATACACAATAAAATAGATAGATACAAAATGAAATTATCAGAGAAAGAAAAAGAAGAATCTAGATAGTCAAGAAGTCAATTTTGACTTCTTGACTTTTTTACAAAAATACTTGATAAAAAGATATTTTCATGATATAGTAAACGTGTAAAAAAATGTAAGAAGGGACTGAAATAAAAAAATGAGTATATTAAACAAAATATTCAAGTCATACAGTGAAAAAGAAGTAAAAAGAGTTATGCCATTAGTAGAGGAAATTAATGGATTAGAAGTAAAAATGTCAAACTTAACTGACAGTGAATTAAGAGGAAAAACCGAAGAATTTAAAAAACAATTACAAGAAGGAAAAACATTAGATGATTTATTACCAGAAGCTTTTGCAGTTGTCAGAGAAGCTTCCAAAAGAGTATTAGGAATGAGACACTTTGATGTACAATTAATTGGTGGAATTATTTTGCATCAAGGAAGAATTGCAGAAATGAAAACAGGTGAAGGTAAAACTTTAGTTGCAACCTTACCAGTATATTTAAATGCTTTAGAAGGAAAAGGAGTTCATGTTATTACTGTCAATGACTATTTAGCCAAAAGAGATAGTGAGTGGATGGGGAAACTATATAAATTTTTAGGATTAAGTGTTGGTCTAGTAATTGCAGGAATGGAACCAAAAGAAAAGCAAGAAGCATATAATGCAGATGTAACATATGGAACTAATAATGAATTTGGATTTGATTATTTAAGAGATAACATGGTTATCTATAAAAATCAATTAGTTCAAAGAGGATTGCACTATGCGATTGTCGATGAAATCGATAGTATTCTAATTGATGAAGCACGTACACCACTTATTATATCTGGTAGAGCAAATGAATCCTCTGATTTGTACAAAAAAGCAAATGATTTTGTTAAAAGATTAACTCCTAAAATCATTGTAGAAGAAGATATCAAAGATTATAATCAAGCAGAAGACAATGAAAAATACGATTACATTGTTGACTTAAAAGCAAAATCAGCATCTTTAACCCAAAAGGGAATTAAAAAAGCAGAAGATGCTTTCCATTTAGAGAATTTCAATGACTTAAATAATTCTACTTTGGTACATCATGTAAACCAAGCGTTGAGAGCACATGGTATCATGAAAAAAGATATAGACTATATTGTAAAAGATGGAGAAGTATTAATTGTCGATGAATTTACAGGTCGTATTATGTATGGAAGAAGATATAACAATGGATTACACCAAGCGATTGAAGCAAAAGAAAATGTAAAAATAGCAGATGAATCAAAGACTTTAGCAACGATTACGTTCCAAAACTTCTTTAGAATGTATGACAAATTATCTGGTATGACAGGTACTGCTATGACAGAAGAAGGCGAATTTGAAGAAATCTATAACTTAGATGTTGTAGATATTCCAACGAATAAGCCAATGATTCGTAAAGATGAAAATGATGTCATTTATAAAAACGAAGATGCTAAATACAAAGCAATTGTAGAAAGCATTAAAAAGAGCCATGAAGTAGGACAACCAGTGTTAGTTGGTACCGTTTCCATTGAAAAATCAGAAAAATTAAGTCAATTATTGAAAAAAGCAGGAATTAAACACGAAGTATTAAACGCAAAATATCATGAAAAAGAAGCAGAAATTGTAGCACAAGCAGGTAAGTTTGGAGCAGTTACCATTGCAACTAACATGGCAGGTCGTGGTACTGATATTATGCTTGGAGGAAATAGTGAATTCTTGGCAAAAGAAGAAATGAGAAGAAACAAAGTATCTCATGAATTAATTGAAGAAGCTGATACTTATTATGAAACAGATGACCAAGAGATCTTAAAAGCAAGAGAAGAATTTAGAAACT
>JAAWAX010000043.1 GCA_022792395.1 Clostridia bacterium | reverse complement strand
TGTATTTCTCCAATAAAGATACTTTATTAGTTCCATTCAATCTTTTTAATCTTTTAGGTTCATCAATAGCAATTCCAACATATTGAATTACATCAGCAATGTTCATTTTTTTATAATAATCAGTAATTGGTTTTATTTTTAAATCTCTATTAGCTGCACACTTTCCACCAACTACAAAACCGTGATATTTTCCAATTCTTTCTATATACTTTGACTTTTTACATACACCATAAAATAAATCAAGATAATCTTTCTCACTCTTTACTATCTCTACTTGATAGCCCCATTCTTCAAACTGTGGTATTGCTATACTATAAACCCAATTAATATGTTCTGGAAGCTCACCAGATATATTCCTTTTTTTGTCAAACATAACTTCACTCATAACAATTTTATCTAATGGCTCATTATTTTCGTGTGCAAGTATAATTGAAGTTGTACTATCTTTTCCACCAGACCAAGAGCAAATATAAGTTTTTGGAAATAGTAAGTCAAATATATCATTTTTTATTTTAATCAACTCCAATAGAAAAAGAAGTCAAATGACTTCTTTTCTCAATATTCAATTTCTACTTCTGATTTTCTACTCTTTTATTAATTTCTTTGATGCAATCAATATCATCATTTGTAGAACGATTTATAAGTCTATTTCTCATCATTCCAATTGAAGATCTTATTGCATTTGGACTGCACCCTTCTAATATTCCATAGGCTGTCAATGTAAGGCATACTGGCAAATTTGGTAGTAAATGATAAACTGTTTTAAATCTTAATTTTTGTTTTTCTGTTCCTTTATCCAAACTATCAATAATTTCAGCAATTTTTCTCTTATCTTCTATACTTACAAGGTTATCTTCTAAATTCTCTATGAGCTTATAAACTTCTTTTTGTCTTTCATCAGAAAACAATACAATTCTCCTTTCTCATAATTTTGTGTACACATTTGGTAAATCGACTACAAAATTACTATATCGCGCTTTCTAATATTTGTCAGCGACTTTTTTACTAATTTTTGTAAAATTCAATCATAGCACTTTTATAATAGTAATCATAAAAATTAATAATCTCATTAGGAGTATTTTTATATTCATTCTCTTTACTTTTGCATTTATCATAAATGTAAATTAATGATGCTCTCATAGTAGAACTTTGAGGAATAGATTTTTTTTGTTTTATAGCATCAGCCAAGAAATATAATATAGTTTTTATTTTGTTTTCATTTTCCCTTGAAAAATATTGTGTAATATCACTATTATAATCAAATTCAAGATTTTTTATAGTGGTTATAAATTGCTGCCTTTCAGCTTGATTAAATTCATCATAAAATTCCATCTGATTATTTATTACACAATAATATAATCTATCTATCTTTAAATCTATATTATTCTCTTTGACTTTTAAATCAATAGGGTATTGATTATTTGAACAATAGGGGTATTGATTTTTTAAGCAATAGGTATTTGTACTGTTATCTAAAATGTATATTCTTCTTTCAATAACTTCATTATTGGCATTTCTTATAACTTCAACTTCAATAAATCCGGAGTTTTTTAAGATGTGAAATCCATCTTGATATTGTTTCAGTTGTTACCTCATATAATTGTGAAAAGTATCTATTAGTAGCAAAACAATATCCTCTCTTATTGGTTAAAGCTGTTATTTCACCATATAAGAGCCTTTCAGCAAATTTTAACTCTTTATTATATCTTACTGTTGCCGGAATTATAGCATAATAATTAACTTGTTCTTCCATTATTCTTTATGTTGGGAAATTTTTTCCTTTTTTATTTGTTCATTCAATTTATCATTTTCTTTTCCAATAAGAATACAAGCATATAACACAAATACTATAATTCCACCAAATATCATTCCCAAGATAAATTTAAGCATATTATCACCTTCCTTATTTATACCAAAAAAAAGAAAGTATTTATTACTTCCTAAAGATTATTTATGTAAATTTATACTTTAATTTTGGTTTGTATTATCAAAGTTTTGCGCAAACAGGAATAGGAATCAAAAATAGAACCATATCATTATAGTCCTATCTTTGAAATCTTGCTATTCCTTTAATAAAGCCTATTTCAGCTTATTATTCTAACAACTTCTACGCTAACGCTTCGCATTAAGTTACTGTAATTGCTCATTCTTCGCAAACACTAACTAAAAAACTATACTACTTTTTAATAAAATCGCCTTAAAATCGATTCTGGAGCTTCGTTATTTTTGGTTATTCCTGGTTGGATTTTTTTTCATTATTGTAACCTTATAATTTTAAAAAATTTTATATAACTCTAGATTATTTTATCAAAAATTCTTAAATCCTTATATTTCAGTATTTTGCTTGATTTTATAGACAACAAACTATATGCCTAATTTTTAAAAACGGCTTAAAATCGATTCTCGTGTGTCGTTCTTTTAGACTTTTTTCAGCACTTTTAATAGATGCCTAAAAATCAGCATTTTTAATAAAACTATATTATAAAGATTAGATTTTGTTATATGCTCATCAAATTTAAAACATCTAACTTGTTGAATAAAATATAAAAATGTCTTAAATTTGATTTTAGAGCTTCATAATATAAAAATATATTGCAAATCAATAATCTAAATTTATATAATAATTATACAAAAAATTATAAGATTATAATGTAAAAATCTACTTGTAACAAATGTTCGTTTTTAAAAAATTACATATATAAAATTAACTTTACACAAAATTTTATAGTTTAAATCTAATTATAAAAATTTTTATAATTTAAAATTTGAAATTTTATTTTTTGTTTATATGATTTTTTATTTTTATAGTTTTCTTTAAATAAATCTAATTTTTACTTAAACAATTCATTTTAAAATTTCTATTTTCCCTAAAATAGCCTATTCCCCATTCCCTACTCATTTTGCTATATTTATGAAATTTTCCTAGAATATCCTCTCTCCTACATAATTGATATATATTGAATTCACATAATTTTTATGATATAATACATATAATTTTACCAAACTTGTGTAATTTAATAAGTTACACACAGTTACTTATTAACTCATTTTTCCATAATAAAAGGAGGACACAAATATGGAAGAAAAAAAGGTAAAAGTTTTTATATCTGGCTGTACTGGCCAGATGGGTAAGTTGGTAGTTGAGGCTGTTAATCAGCATCCTGCTTGGGAAGTCTGTGGAGGGACATCTCGTTGTGAAAAAAAATCGCCTTATGATTTCAAAGTTTTCGATTGTGGAAACTGTCGTGCGGCATCATTTTTTTCCACATCACGTCCTGATATCATTATTGACTTTTCTACCCCTATAGTTGCCGGGTTTGTTTACAGCAGTTATGCTCGTTATTATGGCATTCCCATGGTTTGTGCTACCACAAAGTTATCTGAAGAGCTTATAATAAATTTTTATTTCTTTAATTTTTTGTTCTAAATTTTTACCTTGATTTTATTTTTAGTATTTTAAATTAAAAAAATATATGTTGTTTTTGAAAAGGCACTACTCCTCCCTACTCTTTAGTTAATTTTTTGCAATTAAAAAGTTTGGAGTTAATTTATAAAATCTTTCATGCAATAATATTTTTAATAATGAATTATACCTTTTTACTAAAATAACAATTAAATCATCATATAAAATTACTTTTTTAATATTTTCTATCATTTTACTAAAAATGTAGCATATAAAGGTATAGATTTTATATTATTAGTTATACCAAAATTTTTAGTTGAAATTCTTATAGAATATTTAGGATTATACCTTTTCATATAAACATTAAGACTTTTACTTCCAATATTATCATCGGCTTTTACTTCAATGGGTATTATACCATCATCATTGTATAATATAAAATCTACTTCAGCCTGATTGCCTGATTCCCAATATATTAAGGAATTTTTATTTGCTATTAATTGTGTTGCAACATAGTTTTCTGCAATAATACCTTTGTATTGTAAAAGATTATCTAATATAATATCATTGTATTTTATTTGCAACATATTTAATAAGATTCCTACATCACTTAAATAAAGTTTAAAATGATCATCTATAATAAAACCTAATGGTGGGATTTCTACTTTATTTAATATTGGGCATTTGTGAACCATAGCACTTGAAAGTAACCAATTTAGAGATATTTCATAATCTCTTTTTCTAGCATTTGATGATATTTTTCCATATTGAAATTTATTGCTTTGATTTCCAAGTTGTGATGGAATAGATTTATAGATACTTTCAATTTTACTAGCTTCAAATTTGTTTTCAACATATTTATTCATATCATTCAAATATGATTGATAAATATCTTTAATAATGCTTTTATCGTATTTTAAAATATCTTTATCATTATCAAGCAAATTATTTATAGATTCTGGCATTCCACCAACACATAGATATAATCTATATAAATCTAATGATTTGTTATGTAATACAGAATTCATTGCTATATTATTTTTATAACAATTTTTTATTTCATCAATAAGAGCACTACTTCCATTAGCCATTAAAAATTCTTCAAAGTCCATTGGATACATATTTAGCATTTTTACTTTACCAACTGGAAAAGAAGAATGCATTCTTTTTAATTTTACTCCCAATAAACTTCCTGCACAAATTATTTTGAAAGGTTCTTCACTTTCATTAAAATATTTTAATGCACTTATTAGTTCTTCAGATTCTTGTACTTCGTCAAAAAATATTATTGTATTTTCAAGATTAATATCAATATCTAGATATATTTTCATTTTTTTAAATTTATCTAGTGTATTAATTTCTTCTTTAAATATTTTTATTATTTCAGGATGTTCTAATAAATTTATATATATATAATTTTCAAATTCATTTTTACAGAATTCATTTATAATAAATGTTTTTCCTATTTGTCTTGCACCAATTACCATTAATGGTTTTTGAATATTATTGTTTTTCCAATCTATTAATTCTTGATAAATTTTTCTTTTCATAAGATTACCTCCATTAATAGTATATAACATTTTTCATAAAACGTCAAATTAGTTTCACGTTTTTAATACTTGACATTGTTTTATTTTTCACGTTTTTTATATATGTGTTTTAGATATGTTTCACGTTTTACTGTGTTTTACTCTTCTTAAAAATCGACCATTATCAAAGTTTTGAGCAAAAAGGAATAGGACTAATATATATAACAGCCAAATACCTATATTCTTACATAAAGTCATTTCAGCTTATTATTTTATAAAAGCAACGAAATGTAAGTGTTAAACTTACATTTCGTTGCTAATGCTATTACAATAGCATTAAATACCTATTCAATAAAAATCTTTTAGTTTTTCGCAAATTAGCTTGTAGACCAGGCTTCTGTCAGTAGTGGTATCATTGTCGATATAACGATGTATTATTTTATCAGCAATCTTATACTCACATGAAACATATATAGTTCCAAACATCACACTCTCTTTTCCCACATTAAAGCCATCAATAAAGTTGGTAATTTCAATCATTGCTATTTCATCCAACTCTATATCTACAAGAACTTTGCCACCTTCCTTTCTGTCTTCAAATTTAAGTGTCATTTTTCCTCTTATTTTGTCACGTGTCATATTGTTCTCCTTCCATGAATTATTTTCTAAAATTATCTAGAAAAGTTAATTAGATATATTTACATAATATTAACATAATTTAAAAGATAAAAACCAACAAAATTCATACGAATTTTATTGGTTTTTAATATGTATATAAAGATAACAATTGTCATTTTTTTCGTAATATTCAAAGCTATAATTTAAATCTATATCTAAATTGGTAGATAAAACAAATTGTGAATAAATATTATGTATTAAAGGGGCAATGTCTGATTGATTAGCTCCACCACAATTAAATACGGCATATTTTCCAGCTATAATTTTAACTGGTTCAGAGTTTTTAAGCTTTTCTTTACATCCTACATAATATATCTCTGTATTATCATCTTGCTTAAAGGTAATTCCATACATACCTAATTCTACAATTTTTTCAAATAGATTTCTATCTTTTAAATTCTGATATAATTCTCTAATCCTATATAAGAAGTCTTCCTTTGTTTTAGCATATGGAGTTTTATACGCATATAGTTGTATTTCCTCAATTTCTTCAATTTTATATGAATATTTAAAAGGTGTATTAAGCTGATTTAATTGATATATTGGAAATTGTATAAATTCAACATTACTTTTTCTACATTCACTAGGTGTCATATCAAACATATTTTTAAAGCTTCTAGAAAAAGATATTTCTGATTCATATTGATATTTAATAGCTAAATCCATTATTTTTATATCCGAATTTTTTAATTCTTCATATGCTTTACTTAATCTTCTTTTTCTAATATATTCTGATAAAGACATATTAGTAATAAAACAAAAATTCTTTGCATTGATTGTTCTGAAACTGCTAATATTTTTGATAATTTATTATAATCAATTTTTTCAGTCAAATGCATTTCTATATATTTAATTAATTCTTCAAATTTTATTCTATTATCCATAATTTTATTATACTAAAATTATGTGACCTAGTCAACACATTTCTTTTTGTATTATTTTTTTATGATATCTTTTATTACTTCTCCTGCTATAATCAAACCTGCTACAGATGGAACAAAGGATATACTTCCGAGTATTTGATTTCTAGTTGTGGATTTCCTTGTCATTCCAGAAGGACAGATACATTCTGTTTTACAACTACAGTTTAATGATTCATCTGGTATAATTGGTTCTTCTTTTGAATAAACTACTTTAAGTTCTTTTATTCCTCGCATTCTTAATTCTTTTCGCATTACTTTTGCTAAAGGACAGACAATTGTTTTATAAATATCTGTTACTTCAAATTTTGTTGGATCTAATTTATTTCCTGTTCCCATACTAGAGATAATAGGAATATTCAATTTATTGGCTCTTATTACTAATTCAATTTTAGCTGTTACTGTGTCTACACTATCAACGACATAATTAACAGTATCATCTAAAATTTCTTCACTATTTGGCATAAAAAATTCTTGATATATTTCTACATTAGCATGTGGATTAATTTCTAATATTCTTTCTTTTGCAACTTCAACTTTAGGCTTTCCTATTGTCTTTTTCGTTGCTATTATTTGTCTGTTTAAATTTGTTAGACAGACTGTATCATCATCTACTAATATAAAATTACCTATTCCTGCTCTAACTAGACCTTCTACTACAAAAGAACCTACTCCTCCAATTCCAAAAATGGCAACTTTTGCATTTTGTAACTTTTCTATTCCATCTTTTCCTATTAGTAATTCTGTTCTTGAAAATTGATTTAACATTTATTATTTCACCTTTTTCTTAATCTATTACTTTTTTGTTATCTCCATCCAAACAAGTAGAAGAAAATCTTTTAGTTGAAGTGAATTCAATTGCATTTTCTTTTTAAGTTATGTCTTTTACCTCAAATCCTGCTTCTGTAATCTCCGATTTGATTTTCTCATTATCAATTTCTTTTTCTGATTCGATTACTGCTTTTTTATTTTCTAAATTCACTTCTACTTTTATCACACCATCTAATTTATTCAAAGCCTTTTCCACACTCATTTTACAATGATTACATTGCATTCCTTCTATCGTAATTATTTTAGTCATTTTGATTTCATCCTTTCTTCTATTATTTAAATTAGATTTAAACTTTTTCAATCTTAAAGCATTTGTAACAACACATACAGAACTCAAACTCATAGCTGCTGCTCCAATCATTGGATTTAGTTTTAATCCCAAACTTGGATAAAATATTCCACAAGCTACTGGTATTCCTATGCAATTGTAGAAAAATGCCCAAAACAAATTCATTTTTATATTTCTAATAACTGATTTACTTAAATTTATTGATGTAACTACATCAAGTAAATTATTTTTCATTAAGACAATATCTGCAGATTCTATTGCGATGTCTGTTCCTGAACCGATTGCAATTCCAATATCTGATTTTACTAAAGCGGGACTATCATTAATACCATCTCCTACAAAAGCTACTTTCTTTTTCGTTTCTTGTAATTTTGCTACTTCTTTCGCTTTATCTTGTGGTAAAACTTCTGCTATAACCTGGTTAATTCCTAATTGATTTCCTATTGTTTCTGCCACAATTTTATTATCTCCTGTTATCATAACAACTTCGATATTTTTGTTCTTTAAATATTGAATTGCTTGATAACTTGTATCTTTAATGGTATCTGCTACTGCAATTATTCCTACAAGAGTATTTTGATTAGCAAAATATAGAACCGTTTTTCCTTGGCTTAATAATTCATTACTTTGTATGGTTATTCCACTTATATCAATACCGATTTTCTTTCATAAATAATAGGTTGCCAGCAAAGTATTCTTGTGTCTCAATTTTTCCTTTTACACCTCTACCTAAAACAACTGAAAAATCTTTTATATCGGCTAATTCTATATTTTCATCTTTTATTTTTTGTGCAATAGCTTCTGCTAATGGATGTTCTGAATTTTTTTCTAAACTTCCTGCTATTTTTAATAATTCTTTCTCATCTATCATTGCTAAAATATCTGTAACTTTTGGTTTTCCTTCTGTGATTGTTCCTGTTTTATCGAATACGATGGTATCTACTAAATGTAGTAATTCCAAACTTTCTGCTGATTTTATTAAAATGCCATTTTCTGCTCCTTTTCCTGTTCCAACCATAATTGCTACTGGTGTTGCTAATCCTAATGCACATGGGCATGATATTACTAAAACTGCTATTCCCATTGTTAATGCAAATTCAAAACTTTGTCCTACTAGTAACCATATAATTATGGTAATAAAGGCTATTATAATCACACTAGGCACAAATACTCCACTTACTTTGTCTGCTATTTTTGATATAGGAGCTTTTGAATTACTGGCTTCTTCTACTAATTTTATGATTTGTGAAAGTGTTGTATTATCTCCTACTTTTGTTGCTTTTATTTTTAAGTATCCATTTTTGTTGATTGTTCCAGAAACTACATTGTCACCAATTGTTTTTTCTACAGGAATGCTTTCTCCTGTTATACTAGATTGGTCAACTGTTGAATTTCCATCTAGTATAACACCATCCACTGGAATACTTCCACCAGGTCTAATTGTTATAATGTCTCCAACTATTATTTCTTCTAAATCTAATTCTATTTCTTTTCCTTCTCTTAAAACAAAAGCGGTTTTAGGTGCTAATTTAATCAATTTACTAATAGCTTCACTTGTCTTTCCTTTTGATTTGGTTTCCAAATATTTTCCTACTGTTATTAAGGTAAGTATAGTTCCAGCTGATTCAAAATAAATATCCATAGAATATCGTTCGACTACATCTATTTGATTGTGTCCTAGTCCATAGCTAATCATATAAATTGCAAAAATTCCATATACTGTTGCTGCAAGACCTCCTATTGCAATTAAAGAATCCATATTAGGTGTACCTTTGAATAGTCTGTTAAATCCAATCATAAAATAATTTCTATTTACATAGATAATTGGAAGTAATAGTAAAAATTGTGTGAATCCAAAAGTAAGTGCATTTTCATTACCATGAAATAAGTCTTTTACTATTTGTGGAACTGGTAAGCCAAGCCATTCTTTTAACATGTGATGCATTGCTATATACATAAGTGGTATTAAGAAACATATTGATATGATTAGTCTTTTTTTCATTGACTTATTATTTTCTTTTCCTAAATCTTTTTCTTCTTTTCTTTCGGCTTGTTTTGATTTTTCATATATAGTTGCACCATACCCAACATTTACCACTGCTTGTATAATCTTTTCATTATTTAAAATATTTTCATCATAGGTAACGTTCATATTATTAGATAATAAATTTACATTTACATTTTCTATTCCTTCTAGATGATTCACGGCTTTTTCTACATGTAAAGAACAACTGCTACATGTCATTCCTTGAATATTAAATTTAACTTTTTTCATGTTTTAATATCCCTTTCTTTATTATTCTTAAATTATTGTAATTTTTTTATTAGTAACATTACCTCTTCTAGTATATCCAAATTTCCCATTTGTACATCATGTGCGACACATGTTTTTAAATGACTTTCTAATATGTGGTAGCTTAAACTTTTTAATGCGTTATTTGCTGCTGCTATTTGTATTAGTACATCATCACAGTATCTATCGTTAGAAATCATTTGATTAATTCCTCGTACTTGCCCTTCTATAATATTTAATCTTTTCGTTAATTCTTTCTTTTCTTTTTCTGTCCTATGTGTACTTCTTTCATTTTTTTCACAACATTTTCCAGATATATTACATTCCATTTTCTCCTCACCTCAATTACAGATTATATACCCCTATGGGGTATATTGTCAATATATAAAATTAAGTTTAAATGATATTTCTTTCAAAGATAGTTTTATTTATAGAAAAAGATTAAAGGCAAATTAAAAGGAATGAATCCTGTACAATTCAGAGTTCATTCCCAAGTAGCCTAGTACCGAATCAAAAAATGTCGAACTTTTTTGATTCGGTACACAATACTATTCTCTTTTTATTAATCAGAAATTATTTATTATATTATATCAATTGGTATTAGTTGTTATATTTTGATTGTCTACATTTGTATTATTAGATGTATTTATATTGTTATTTTGAGAATTGGTAATGTTTCCATTTGTAGTATTTGTATTGGTTTGATTTGTCGTTTTATTGCTGTTGCTAGAATTTATAGTAGTATTTACTGAATTATGATTGGTATTAGAATTTGATGTTTGATTGGTATTTGTTGCTTTGTCTGTAGTATTTGTAGTATTATTTTTTGGTAATACTTGTTGAGGATCTTCAGCATCAATATCTTGCGTAATTCCTTGAATAATTTCTTCTACTTTATGCTGTGTACTATTGTCTATATTTTCTTTTCGTTCAGAGCCAGAATGTTTATCACATAATCCAGGAGTAGTCAGCCATAAGAAATATTCTGTATAAGTATTGGTACATCCTGTTGTAGCTTTTTTTCCAGTTTCTGCACATATGGTACAACTAGAAAGATTAGTTGGTTTTTCAAATTTAGCACTATTTAACCCTGCATGGATTCTTGACATGACATTTGCCCATAATAAACCTGCTGGATTTCTTTTATTGTATTCTATCGTTTCATTTTCATCATATCCATACCAAGTAACAGCTGTATAATATGGTGTGAATCCACAAAGCCATCTGTCATAATTATCATCCGTTGTTCCTGTTTTAGCAGCAACATCAACACCAGAAATTTTGCAATAGGTTGCTGTTCCATTTGCTCCTATTACTGGTTGTGTTAATATATCTTTTACAATATAGGCTACTTCTTTTGATACTACTCTCTTCTTTTTTTGCTTTGTTTTTAAAATTGTTTTGCCATCTTTATTTTCTATGCTAGAATAAAAAGTAGGTTCTATGTATTCTCCATCATTCGCTATCATAGCATAAGCACCAGCCATCTCTAAAGGACTAATTCCTTTTTGTAATCCTCCTAAAGACAGAACTAAAGTTTCATCTTCTGGCGTTAATGTAGTAATTCCCATTTTTTCTAAATATTTGATAGCATTTTTTGGTTTTAATGTTTCCATGATTTCTACAAATGGAATGTTTTGGGAAGATTCTACAGCTCTTCTGACAGTTATTTTACCTAAAGATGGATTGTAATCAGTAGGATGATATCCTTCTGGAAAATCTCGTTCTGTATCATCATAGATAGAAGCTGCTGTAATAATTTTTTTATCAATAGCTGGAATTAATACCGATAATGGTTTTATAGAAGAACCTGTTTGTCTAACACTTTGTGTGGCTCTATTTAGTGATCTAGCTGTTGTTTTTTCTCCTAATCCTCCTGTACAAGCAATTACATATCCAGTTTCATGATTGATAATAACCATGGCAGCTTGTGAAGAACTTCCTCCATTCTTTTTAGAAGGTAGACTATATTTAGATTTCTCAAATTCAGTTTCTGTTGTTTCTTGTGCTTTGGAATCTTGTGTACTATATATACTTAATCCAGCCATATTAATATAATTCGTAGCAAAACTTTCTGATATATGATATTTTTGGGCTATTTCTTCTGTTATTTCTAAAATCAAAGCATCTGTATGGTAAGAATAGACAGCTTCTTCAGCTTCTAATTGACCTTTCGTAAAATTCAATCCTTTTTCTACGTTACTGATTGCTGTATTATAATCTTCTTCATTAATATATTTTAATTCTAACATTTTAGCAAGAACTGTTTTAGTTCTTTTGGTGATTTTTTCTGCATTATCTTTTCCTTCAAAAGGGTTATAAGAGTTTGGTGAATGGTTAATGCCTGCTAAAAAAGCACATTCTTCTAACTTCAAATCTTTTGCAGATTTATTAAAATAATATTTGGCTCCTGTTTCTACCCCATACATGTTAGGTCCAACATAAATAATGTTTAAATAAGCATCTAATATTTCATCTTTCGATAAGCAAGTTTCTAATTGCCACGCTTTCCACCATTCGTTTACTTTTCGCGAAATGCTATCATTAGAATCTCCCGTTAAATTTTTTACTAATTGTTGCGTAATAGTGCTTCCTCCATAAGATGACTTGCCAAAATGTGTAATATAAGAAACAATAGCTCCTCCTGTTCTTTTTACATCAACTCCTCCATGAGAGTAAAATCTTTCATCTTCAATTGCAACATAAGCATTTTTTAAATTCTCTGGAGTATTGGATAATGAAATTGTTTCATTCTTTTTTTCACAGCCTAATTTAGCAATTGGGTTGTTATCAATATCATAAACAATAGAGTTTTGATGAATTAACATTTCTTTAGCTAGTGCTTTCCAGCGGTGTGCCGAAATTCCTAAATAAATTCCTATTGCTAGTATCATAATTAGAATAATAATTAATACTATTTTTTTTATTTTAGCTTTTTTCTTTTTCTTTTTAGATTTTTTAGTTTTTTTTCTACTAACCTTTTTATTTTGAGCTTTTTCTATTTTTTGCTTTTTACGAAAGGCTTTTGGGATATATTCTTCCTCTTCTTTTTTTCGAGACAATTTAAATCACTTTCCTTTTTTAAAATGTATTCATAGTATATCATAAATTGCATAAAATACAAATATGGAAATCGAAAAAATAGAAACAAATTTAAAAAGAAATTTACTGCTTCATTCTTCTTCTGTAAAGCTTTCTGTTGGTGAAAAAGAAACGCAAGTAATAAGAGTGAATTCAGAATTTACTTTTCAAGAAATTCTTGGGTTTGGAGGAGCCTTTACAGAAAGTTCTTGCTATGTTTTACACCAGATAGATAAAGAGCTATCTAATCAAATTTTAGATGAATATTTTTCTAAAGATAAATTGAATTATCAATTTGGTAGAATTCCTATTGGTAGTTGTGATTTTTCTTTGGATAGTTATTCCTATTCTTATAAAAATGATTTGTCAGATTTTTCAATTGAACATGACTTACAATATATAATTCCAATCATTAAATCTGCTCAAAAGCGAAATAGGAGTCTTAAATTTGTGGCATCACCTTGGTCTCCTCCTGCTTTTATGAAAGATAATCATAGTTTAGTTAGTGGTGGTAAATTATTATCTCATTATAAAAATTTATGGGCTGAATATCTTGTTAAGTATATTTTTAGTTATCAAACGCAAGGAATTCCAATATCTTTTATGACAATTCAAAATGAACCAGAAGCTAAACAAATTTGGGAATCGTGTCTATATACTTCTTCAGAAGAAGCTGATTTACTAAAAAACTATTTATATCCTATTTTTAAGAAAAATGGTTGTACTACACAATTCTTAATATGGGATCATAATAAAGATATTATATTAGAAAGATGTATGGAAACTTTGATTGAATATAATGCTTTAAATTCTGCTAATGGTATTGCTTTTCATTGGTATACAGGAGGACATTTTGAGAGTTTAGAAAGATTACATCATTTATTTCCTAATTTACTTTTATTTCATACTGAAGGTTGTACTGGTTATTCTCATTTTAAACCCCAAGATGAATTATCAAATGCTGAAATGTATGCTTATGAAATAATAGAAGATTTTAATCATGGCATAAATGCATTTATTGATTGGAATTTAGTTTTGGATTATAGGCGGAGGTCCTAATCATGTTAAAAATTATTGCAATAGTCCTATTATGATAGATAAAAAAGGAAAAAAATATATAAAAACGCCTACATTTTATTATATTTCTCATTTTTCTAACTATATTAAGCCTGGTAGTAAAAGAATTCATGTTAACAAATTTTCTGAAAATATTTCGGTATCAGCCTTTAAAAATCCTGATAAAAGTGTTATTATAGTATTGTTAAATAAGAGTAATAAAAATGTCGAATATAATTTGTGCTATCAGCAGTTTGTGTTTCATGATAATTTAGATAGCCATGCCATTGTGACTTTTGTAATATCTTAAAAGATAATACTTTTATTAAACTTACTAAAAACTATTAACGATTGATTTTTGAAAGGAAGAATACTTATGATAAGTCGAGAAGATAATCCAGAGTTTGTAAATTCTTTTTTAGATTATTCTGTTACTATTTTAAACAAATCTCCCAACAGTATTAAGGAATATAATTATGATTTAACTATGTTTTTAAGGTTTATTAAGTTACATTTTCATCTAACAGATGAAACAAACTTTAAAGCAATTAAAATAAATGATATGACAATTGACACAATAAAGAAAATTACATTAGATGATATCCATGCTTTTATTTCCTATTTAACTCGTGAGTATAATAGCAAGGCAACAACAAGAGCTAGAAAAGTTTCTACCATTCGTATCTTTTTTAAATATTTGAGTAGGAAGGCTAATTTACTTGAAGTTAATCCAGCACAAGATTTAGAAACCCCTAAATTGGATAAAAGATTGCCAAAATATCTTTCTTTAGATGATAGCAGAAAACTACTGGATGTTACTTTAAATGAAGATAATAGAAATTCAGAAAGAGATTATGCTATTATTACTTTATTTCTAAATTGTGGTATGCGTCTTTCTGAATTAGTTGGCATTAATCTTCAAGACATTGATTTTAGAGATTGCAAACTAAATGTAATTGGTAAAGGCAATAAAGAAAGAACTATTTATTTAAATAAAGCTTGTATGAAAGCAATAGCTGATTATTTAGAAGTACGACCAAAACAAGGAATTAAACATGATAGTAAGTTTTCTGAAAAGGCTCTCTTTTTAAGCGAAAGAAAAACTAGAATTAGTAATCGAACGGTTGAAAATGTTGTTACTAAACAATTACAATTAGCTGGATTAGATACTAAAAAATATTCTGTCCATAAGTTAAGACATACAGCTGCTACTTTAATGTATCAATATGGACAAGTTGATATTCGTGCTCTACAAGAACTTTTAGGTCATGAGAGTATTGCAACTACTGAAATATATACGCATGTTAGCAATGATCAAGTTCGTAATGCTGTTGAACGTAATCCATTGGCTGATATATAGGAAGATTGCCTTTTTAGACAATCTTCTTTACTTTTTTTGAAATCTTATAATCTGTCTAATTATATGTTTGGAATTATTATTTTTTGCCCTATTTCTAAATTTTCATTTTGAATTTGATTTAATTCTCTAATTTCATACATAACTTCTCTAATATCTTTATTTTTATAATATTTGTTTGTATTTACTTCATGTTCTGCAATAGACCATAAAGTATCTCCTTTTATAATATAATCTTCTTTATATGATATTTCTGTTTTGGAATAGGTATTGTTTATACCCAATATTACAAGAATAGCAATACTTAATAATATGATTAAACTCCTTATAAATTTCTTTTTGTTTACTATTTTTATTTTCATATACAACCATCTCCTTTTAGAATGTTTGTTCGTTTGTTAAGGTAATTATAAACGAACATTTTTTCTTTGTCAATACTTTTTTCAAAAAAATGTTCGTTTTTTATTAAGAATCATTACTGTTCAGACTTAATATATTTTTACTTAAAAAATATAGAAACTTTTATTGAGAAAATCAAAGTGAACTGAACAGTAAGTATGATTCAGTTTTTATTCTTTTTCAAATATCTTTCTATAATAAGGCTGTATCTGTGGTAATAAGCTATCTAAATAAATAATGTTATGGTTGCTATCTTCTATTTTCATATTAGGAAATGTTTGAATCATTTTCTTATCATTCCAATGAGCATCAATGAATTTAGTTAAATGTTCTTTTTCTTGTATTTTTTGACATGCCTCTTCCCTTCTTTCTCTATCCGTTATTGGTATATCATTTTTTATAACCATTCTTGTAATAAAAATATCCTGTGCATAACAAGTTGCCATACAATCTAGCATTAAAAATACAATGATAAAAGAAACGATTCCTTTTGCTAGTTTTAAGGACATTTTATTAGCTACTTTATTTATTATTTGATCGATGATAGGATTGAAACGTTTTATTAAAAATATGGTTAAGATTCCCCAAAATATTGAATACAGTAAACACACTCTACCATTTATGTTTAATAAATTATTACTATAATCCCACCATTTGGTATGCAAAATTACTTCTACTAAAAAACTAATTAAATATTCTGTTACTGTACCAATTGTATAGCCACCTAAAAATAACGTGAAATTATTTTTATTAAAATACTGGGCAAATACTATAATGATTACGGCACCTACTCCATATATACCGTAAAAATGGACCATATAAAAAACTTTGCCTACATTCCCATAACCCTGTTGTTATGATGCCATATATGGTTTCTATTAAATATCCTAAAAAACTGTATAAAATGAAATATATAAATATTTTCCAGATATTAATTTTCTCTTTCATATTTTTATTATCTCCTATTTTAAAGTAAATATATCATACTTTGCTAAAAAAAGATAGAATAAATAAAAATATCCTATCTTTTGCTATTTATAATAATATTGGACTAATTTGTTCTCCATCTAAAGCATACTCTATTGTTTTGATAATAGATTCAAAATCAAATACAATCGACCTTGGCTTTGTAATGGGATTGTCTTGTCTAAAAGGTACAAAGTAGTAATTTCTTCTGTTTAATAATCTTCCTAAATTTTCAGCATTTCCACTTAAGCCATTATTGGTAGATGGTGCAATAACTAATGGAAATCCGGTTTCTTAAATGTGATTTAGCTGCCATAGTAGCAGGAGTATCAATAATATCACAAGCTAATTTTGACATGGTATTTCCAGAACATGGTGCAATAACCATAATATCTGTCATTTTTTTTGGTCCAATGGGTTCAGCATCTTGAATGGTATGAATTATTTTTTTGCCAGTTATGTTCTCGATTTGTTCAATAAAATCTTTTGCTTTCCCAAATTTTGTATCCATCGAATAACTATTATATGACATAACTGGTATCACTTCTGCTCCTCTGTCGATCAATTCCTTCATTTTTGGTATGGTTTTACTAAAAGTACAAAATGAACCAGTTAAAACAAATCCTATTTTTTTATTTTTTACTTCCAAAACTTGTCTAGTCCTCCTTTCATATTACATTTATATATAATATGAAATTATGTAAATTTTGAAAGCTGTTTATTTATTTTTATTAAAATATTTTTCAAATTCTTCCTTTGTTATTGGCTTGGAATAGTAATACCCTTGTATCATGTCACATTTAATATCTCTTATATATTCCATTTGTTCTTTTGTTTCTACTCCTTCTGCAATTGTCTTTACACCTAAATTTTTAGCTATAAACATGATATAATTTATAACATTATTATGACTTGATAAATCTGCTTTATCAATAAATACTTTATCTATTTTGATAATATCAATTGGCATATTTTGTAACATATTAAGTGAAGAATAACCTGTTCCAAAATCATCAATTGAAATAATAAATCCTTTTGCTTTTATATTATTCAATACTTTTAAAATGTTAATATTAGAATCTATTGTTGCACTTTCTGTAATTTCCAAATCAATACAACTAGTTTCAATGTTATACTGATTACAAATTTTTACATATTCATCAATAAAGTTTTCATCCACAAAATGCTCTTTTGATACATTGATGGATATAGTTGGCATATATTGATATTTTTTTCTCCAAGCTACTAAATCTTTGCAAACTTGTTCAAATATGTATAAATCTAATTTTATAATAAATTTATTTTTTTCAAATAATGGAATAAATTTATTAGGTGGAATGATTTCTTTTCCTCTATACCATCTAACTAATGCTTCTGCACCTGCCATTTTTTCATTTTGAGTGGAAATTTTTGGTTGATAGTATATGATAAATTCATGATTTGTTAAAGCCTCCTCCATACATGCTTCAATTTTTTGTTCTTCAATTAATTGATTTTCAAGCGTTTCATCAAATAAATAATAATTATTATGGTATAATCCTTTTATTTTAGAACGTGCCATATCGGATTTATCTAGAACTTTTTTAATATCTCTATCTTTCAAATTAATTTTATAGGCACCAATTGATAGATTAAGGTGAATGTCAATATCCCCTATCTCTATCCTAGATAACTCTTTGAATATTGTATCTAACAATTCATTGATATTTTCTTCATAGCTAAATATACTAGCAAAAATATCATTAGAGATTCTACAAGTAATATTATCGATTGGAACAAGGTTATACAACTTTTTCCCCAGAGTTTTTAATATTTCATTACAAAATCCATATCCATAAGTATTATTTAAGGCTTTAAATTTATTGATATCAAGTGTAATTATATATTTGTTTTTAGCAGTTTGATTTTGCAGGAAAATGGCTCCCTTCTCTTTAAAATAAACTACATTTCCTAATGATGTTACGGAATCAATATAAGCAATTCGATATAATTTTCTATTTTTCTTTTGATTCGAAATATCAATATAAATAGTGATAGCAATTATTAGTAAATTGATAATTAAGCAAACTCCAATTGATAGAATAACTAATGTGAATAATTGTTTAGCAATGGTTTCATCAGAAGCTGTTGTTACAACATACCAATCATTAATGTTAACTTTTTCATAGTGTATAAAATAGACATCATCATTATCAACTTTTATATCAAAAGTTCCAATTTGCTTGTTTTTTATGGCTTGAGCCATCTTATCAATTTTTTCTTCCTCTTTTTCTGTCGTTATAACATATCTATTTTTCACGTATTCATAGAAGTTAGCATTACTTTCTTCTATATTATTAAAAGAATCAATTAAAACTGTTCCATCATTATTAATTAAGTATGTTCCTCCTTTATCAAAAAGTCTTCTTAACAAAATTTTTTGGTAATCCATTGTATTTATAGTTGCCATTAATACTTTTTCTTCTCCGTTCATTTTAAAGGTCTTGGAGTATATATTTACTTGATTATTCGTAACTGTACTAGGTCTATTTTCAGATAGATAAACTTCATCATGTTCAAAAAATTCTGCTATATTGGCATAACTTGTTACTTGATAACCATCGCTAGTCGTTCCATTTCCTTCCCTATCTAATATAACAAGTCTTGTAAAATTGTAGTTCTCTAAATCTCCTTGATAGGCTTCAAAAATTTGTTCAGGTGTTTTAAAATATCCTCTATTGATAGAGTCTACCATAATTGAAACGAAATTTTTTTGATCGGTAATGAATAGATTTAATTGTGTTGCTGTTTGTTCACTTAATTCACTTATATTTTGATATATATTTTGATATATCAGTTCTTTTACATATCCAACATAAAAAAAGGATAGCATTAGTATAATAAAAAATACGATAAGTATCCATACTATATTTAACTTATATGGTTTTTCTTTTATAATGACTTGTTCTTGTTTATTTTTCTTCATATTTTACCTCAACTATTATAAATATTATTGTCAAAGATTTCTAATGGATAAATGTTATTATTCTCAATATCAGAAATTGTTTTTATATTAACATCATATCCTCTTAATTCTTCTTTTAGTGAATCCAACATTTCTTCAAAATCTTTAAATTGATATTGACATAATCGATTAATTTCTTTCCTATTTCCATCTGAATATTTATCATACATCACAGCTACTTCTATATTAGCATGATTAGCTGCTTCTACTCCAATAAGAGAATCTTCAATAATTAAACAATCTTCTGGTTTAACCTCTAATTCTTTTAAGATTTTGTTATGTATTTCTGGATTTGGCTTTAATTTCTTTACAGATTCTTTTGCGTATATAAGAGAAAAGATATCATCAAAATTTGCCTTTTTTATTATATTTTTATTATATCTTTTGTAATTTTCTATTGTATGGTCATTGGTTGTACTAGCAATCACTAAAGTAAATCCTTTTTCTTTTAGGTATTTCAATACTTTTTCTGCATTTGGTTTGTAATCTATAACTTCTTTTAAATATTTATCAGCAATTTCATATCTGATTTTTTTTATTTCTTCTTTACTAATTTTAGCATGATATTCTTCTTTTAAAAATCCACAATATTCTAAATATGCATCCTTGCTTTTGCTATATTCTTTTAATTTCTGGTCTCTTATTATACCGATATCTACTGTATCCTCTATTTTATTGTTTCCTATTCTTTGAATTAATTCTTTATCAATAGCATTCCATATTCCAATTGAGTCTATTAAAGTTCCATCTAAATCAAAAATAATAACTTTTTTCCCTTTTAACATAGCTTTTCTCCTACTAAATCTTCTATTTTAGAATTCTTCGCTTTAGTTTAACATGTTCTTCTTAATCTATTTATCTTATATCATAATAACTTATTTATTTCAACCTCTTCTTATCATTTCAAATAGGTCAAATTTATACATATTTAAAGAAATAAAACCATATTTATTTAATGGTGATATTTTTGCGAAAAACAAAAATTTTCTTTATTAATGGAATTATCTTAACCATAACAGCTTTTGTTATGAAAAGTATTGGAATGATATTTAATTTATATGTTTCTAATAAGATTGGTTCAGAAGCAGTTGGAATATTTAGTTTAGTTATGTCTTTCTATCTATTTGCTATTACTTTAGCAACATCTGGATTAAGTATTGCTTGTACTTGCCTCGTTTCGGAACAATTTGCACAAAAAAATTTTTTAAATGGATTAAAGGCAGTTAGAAGTTGCCTTCTATTTTCTTTGTTTTTGGGTTTAGGAAGTAGCTCTTTCGTTATTCTTTTTTCGGATACAATTGCTAGTTATTGTTTAAACTCAATGATTTCATCCAAATCTCTTTATCTTATTTCTATTGGACTACCATTTATTAGTATTTCTAGTGTCATGAATGGTTATTTTTCAGCTGTAAGAAAAGGATATAAAAGTGCTTTTTCTCAAGTGTTTGAATTAATTGTTAAAATAGTAGCAACAGTTTTGCTATTGCATTTTTATGCCAATCAAAATGTAGAAACTATCTGCATTTGCTTAATTTTAGCAGATGTAATTTCTGAAATCTGCTCTTGTTGTTTATTATTTATTTTGTATAAAATTGATAAAATTAATTATTATAATAAATCTATCAGTGATATTACTTTTAAAAAGAGAATTTTAAAAATAACTTTTCCAGTTTCTATTACTTCTTATATTCGTTCTGGCTTATCTACCTTAAAACAATTTTTAATTCCCAATCGTTTAGTTTTATTTGGTTTGTCTTATACTATTGCCTTATCAGAATATGGAAAAATTAATGGAATGACAATGTCTGTTCTACTATTTCCTAATGTGTTTATCAGCTCATTTAGTAATTTACTGATTCCTGAATTTTCTAGTTTAATGGCTAAACAATATAAAAAGAGAATACTAGAAATTTGTCAAAAAGTCTTTTTAGCTACTTCTTTATTCTCTATTGCTATTGCTATCATTTTCTTTTTCTTTGCTAACGAAATTAGTTTTATGGTATTTCATAATTTAGAATGTGCTAAATACATTAGAATTCTTTCTCCTCTTATTTTATTTATGTACCCAGATAATATCATAGATAGCATACTAAAAGGATTAAATAAACAATTTGGCGTTATGTTTTGCAATATTTTAGATTTGGTATTAATGATTGCAGTTTTATATTTCTTATTACCTTATTTAGGTACCAATGGTTATCTTTTAGCCATTGCGATAAGTGAAATATTTAATTTTTGCATTAGCTTTTTTCAATTGTATCGTGCAACTAATTTTAAAATGCAACTACCTTTAATAGGTTGTTATTTATTTTTCATGTTTTTGATGTTTTATGAAATTTTAGTATTTGCCTCATAATAAGAAAAAGACAACATCAAATTAATTGATATTGTCCATTTTTGCAAAACGTTTATTTACTTCATTCCAATTTACAATATTCCAAAAAGCATTAATATAATCTGGTCTTTTTGTCTTATATTGAAGATAATAAGAATGTTCCCACATATCTAAAACCAATAATGGTTCACAGCCCCATAAGGTAAGATTTTGATGTTTTTCACATTGTAATACTTGAAGTTTATTCCATTTAGGAACCCAAACCAATAAACACCAACCGAGAAGCCTCTACCATTTTACTTGCTTCGTTAAATTGATTTTTAAACTGATTAAAATTTCCAAAATCTTTTATGATTCTTTCCATTAATGGAAAACTTGGTTCAGTAGGAATAGCTGGCCCCATATTGGTAAAAAATAGCTCATGCAAAATGCTACCAGAACCAAAGAAGCTTAAATTTTTTTCATAACATTTTATATTTGCAAAATCATTACTTTTTCTTGCTTGTTCCAGTTTTTCTTCTGTTTGATTGGCATTATCTACATATCCTTTATATAATATATTGTAGTGTAAATCCAAAGTTTCCTTGGAATAATATGGTTCTAATGCATTTAAGGGATATGGTAATTCTATCATCTTTAACATGTAAAACCTCCTATTATAAATAATATGCATTAGTTTCAAAAAAAATATAATTTGTCATAAAATTGTAATATTTTTTCTTTATTTTTCTGTTATAATATTAAAAGATAACAAAAGAAAATTTGGGAGGATACTATGCTTTTTTATCATTTTGATTTATTAGACAATTTTATAAAAAATGATTTAATTCATAATTTAAAAGCAGAAAAGGAATCGATAAAAGAAATAGCAAACTTATATACTAATAAAAAAATAAATGTTTTATCCATTACTACTAATATCATAGAACTTGGAGATTCTATCGATAAAAATAAGTCGAAAAAATTTTATGAAACTGTTTCTCAATTAAAAGAATGGATTGAAAAATTAGTTTCTGTTCAAGAATTGACTTCTATTTTAGAAAAAAATCTAATAGAAACGATTTCTTTATATGATAAAAGTCTTGAAAATAATTTTGATGAAATTAAAGCAAATTTAGTAGAATATAATAAGCAACGAGATGAATTATCTCATAAAATTTTAGAATTTGAAACCTTAAATACTACTGTTTTAAATTCTGCTATTGCTTTATCCTTACATGTTTCTCATAAGAAGAAAAAGAAAAAACTGATATCAATACAAGACACTATCAAAAAAGAGGAAAAAAGAATAGATGTTGAACTTGAACCTTATGATAATAATACTTTGGTTGTTTCTGAAAAAGAACAAAAAGCATATCTACCATTTTTCTATTCTAAAGTAAAAGAGATTTATCAAAATTCAAAAAATATTTATGAAACTTTACAAGATGTAGTAGATAATTTATATGTAATTCCTTTAGACAAATTCAAAAATTCTGCTATTTCTCGCTTTAGAGAAAGTTTTTATTTAGTAAGAAATAAAGAAAACGGTTCTGTTTCAAAAGCAATTGATTTAGGATTAGAACTGATGTTTAAATATGAATTAAGTCCTATTATAATTGCTGGTTGTAGAAATTTAGAAGAATTGGATATCTATTTAGATTGTTTAGAAGAAAACGAAGTACAAGATTTTCCTTGTTTTGAAATAAAATTTGAAGTTATGCCTCAATTAAGTAGAAATCTGAAAAATTAAAAATTTTTTAGTAAATTTGTCTACCTATAATAGAAAAATTAGCATGACTTCCCTATTATACTAAAAAATAGAAAAAAAATACCTTTTGCTATAAGGTATTTTTTCTTACTTTTTGTACAAACTAATTTTATTATGAATCAGATTTTAAGTACAGAATTAAAACAAAATAAAAAATCTTTTGAAAAAAAGAATTGGTTTAAATTTCAATTTGCTTTTTCTATTTTAATTGTTGTCTTATTAACGTTTTGCGGAGCATCCTATTTATATTATTTACAAAAAAAAGAAGATTTTTCGAAAAGTTTAATTGCTAATTATAACATTTATCGTTTATATAATGTACAAGAAAATAATTCAAATACAGAACTTGTTAATGGTCTTTTCGGAATTATTGAGATAGAAAAAATAAATTTATATTATCCTGTGTTCTCTCAATTAACAGAAGATTTATTAAAAATTTCTCCTTGTAAATTTTATGGCGATATGCCTAATGATAACGGAAATATTTGTATTGCAGGACATAATTATGATAATTCCTTATTTTTTAGCAAAATTTCAACCCTATCTATCGATGATAAAATTTCTATTTTTGATAATGCTGGAACACAATATGTCTATTTTGTTTATGATATTTACGAAGTTTCAGAATCTGACCTTTCCCCTGTTTTGGATTATGATGATACAGAAAAAACACTGACCCTTGTAACATGTAATAATTTAAATTCCAATCGTATTATTTTAAAAGCAAAACAAAAAAAGCTTTTGCAATAAAAGCTTTCTTTGTTTATTTTATATCTTTATAGTCTCTAATTTTTTTATAAGCATATACTGTTGATACACCGAATATAACTACTAATACAGCTACTGGAATAGATGATTCTACACCTGTTTTTGGTAAGTTAGTGTTATTATAAGAACTAGAATTATTAGTATTAGTTCTATTAGTGTTAGTATTAGTATTTGTGTTGTTTGTATTGGTATTTCTATTAGTATTATTTGTATTAGTGTTATTGGTATCAAGTTCTGTAATTAGGTTCCAACCTTCATTATCTGTTGCTGCTAACACACTTGTACTAAACATCATTACCATTACAGCAATTAATAAAATTGAAAATAGTTTGATTAAATTTGATTTCTTCATTTTTGTTTCTCCTTTTCTTTTTATACATTTTTTATTAGTATTCTCATAATTGCCTCAAATTATACTATCTTTTTATGTATAATTTTGAGCAACTTTTACAAAAAATATATAAATACTAAATTCTTTTGTTTTCATTAATAATTTTATACGCAAAATTTAGATAAGTCAATACTTTTCACTTAAATTTTAGTTTACATTTACGTTACAGAAATTACAGAAATATTACAATTTTTATACATTAAACTTAAATAATACAATATCACCATCTTGCATAATATACTCTTTTCCCTCTGAACGGACTAATCCTTTTTCTTTTGCATTTACCATAGAACCTACTTTCATTAAATCAGAATAAGAAATAACATCTGCTTTAATAAATCCTCTTTCAATATCTGAATGAATTTTTCCAGCAGCTCCGAGGTGCCTTGGTTCCTTTTTTGATAGTCCAAGCTCTTACTTCTGGTTCTCCTGCTGTTAAAAATGACATTAAGCCTAATAAATCATAACTTTTCTTGATTACTTTATCTAGACCAGATTCTTCTAACCCAAGGGCTTCTAGCATTTCCTTTTTATCATCCTCTTCTAATCCAGATAATTCTTCTTCTATTTTAACACATAAAGGTATTACCTCTGCTTTTTCTTTTGCTGCGTATTCTTTTACTTTTTTTACTTGTTCATCATTTTCCGCATTTTCTAATTGTTCTTCTGAAATATTGGCTATATATAAAATGGGTTTTGTTGTTAATAAAAACATTTCTTTGACAGCTTCTTGTTCTTCTTCATTAAAATCAATTGCTCTTGCTGATATGCCATTTTCTAAATTTCCTTTTATCTTTTCTAACAAGTCAATTTCTTGTTGATATTTTTTATCTGCTTTTAGATTCTTTTTTGCTTTATCTAATCTTTTATTAACGGTTTCGATATCGGCAAAAATTAATTCTAAATTAATCGTTTCAATATCTCTAATTGGCTCCACATTACCATCTACATGTACTACATTGGAATCTTCAAAGCATCTTACTACTTCACAAATACTATCTGTTTCACGAATATGAGATAAGAATTTATTTCCTAATCCTTCCCCCTTACTTGCTCCTTTTACAAGTCCTGCAATATCAACAAATTCAATTACTGCATGCGTAATTTTCTGTGGGTGATACATTTTAGCTAATTCCTCTAATCTTTCATCTGGAACACCTACCACACCAACATTTGGCTCTATCGTACAAAAAGGGTAATTAGCACATTCTGCTCCAGCTTTTGTAATACTATTAAACATTGTACTTTTCCCAACATTTGGTAATCCTACAATTCCAATTTTCATTTTTTTCCTCTCCTTTCAGTTAATTTGGTTAATTTGGGACAGGCACAAACTAACCATTAAAAACTAATATTTCTTAATTTCTTATTACAAGAAATCTTTATATTTAGGCAAATTCTATATTTAATGGTCAAAGTGTGCCTGTCCCAGATTAACCAAAAAAAGATTTATATTTAAATAAATTTCGTATTTAATGGTCAAAGTGTGCCTGTCCCAATTTAGCCATAAAATCTTCTACAGTCATTGTTCCAATATCGCCTTCTTCTCTTGAACGAATTGCTACTGTTTTTGCTTCTACTTCTTTATCTCCTACTATTAACATATAAGGTACTTTTTGAAGTTGAGCTTCTCTAATTTTGTATCCTATTTTTTCATTTCTATCATCTAGTTCTACGCGGATTCCTTTTTGGAATAATTGTTGTTTTAGTTGTTTGGCATATTCTTGGTGGTTATCTGTAATTGGTAAAATTTTAACTTGTGTTGGTGCAAGCCATACAGGAAATGCACCTTTGTATTCTTCGATTAAGAAAGATAAAAATCTGTCAAAAGTTCCTAGTATTGCTCTATGAATAACAACTGGTCTATGGGCTTTTCCATCTTCTCCTATATATTCTAATTCAAATCTTTGTGGTAATAAGAAGTCTAATTGACAAGTAGATATCGTAATATCATGTCCAATCGCTGTTTTGATTTGAACATCCAATTTTGGTCCATAAAAAGCTGCCTCCCCTTCTGCTTCATAAAAGTTAATTCCTAATTCTGTTAGAATTTCTCTTAATTGGCTTTCTGCTGTTTCCCACATGGTATCATCATCAAAATATTTTTCTTTATTATTTTTATCTCTTAAAGATAAACGGAAAGTATAATCATTAAATCCAAAATCCTCATATACAGATAAAATTAATTTTACAACTTCGCCAAATACAGATTTGATTTGTTCTGGTGTAACAAATATGTGAGCATCATTTTGACACATTTCACGAACTCTTTCTAATCCACAAACACTACCACTTGATTCATAACGAAAGTCGTGTGCTAATTCTCCAATTCGAATTGGTAAATCACGATAAGAATGTAATTTGTTTTTGTAAATTAACATGTGATGAGGACAGTTCATAGGTCTTAAAACAATTTCTTCATTTTCCATTTTCATGACTGGGAACATATCTTCTTTATAATGATCCCAATGCCCACTTGTTTTATACAAATCAACATTAGCAAGAGATGGTGTATAAACATGTTTATAGTCTAATGCTATTTCTTTGTCAGCAATATATCTTTCTAAAATTCTTCGAATGGTTGCTCCGTTTGGTAAATACATAGGAAGTCCAGAACCAACTAATTCGTGTGTCATAAATAATTCTTGTTCTTTTCCTATTTTCCTATGGTCTCTTTGTCTTGCTTCTTCTAAAAAGTCTAAATGTTCTTGTAACATACTTGCTTTTGGGAAAGAAATAGCATAAATTCTTTGTAACATTTTATTTTTTTCACTACCTCTCCAATAAGCTCCAGAGGAAGATAAAATTTTAACTGTTTTTATTTTTCCAGTACTCTCTAAATGAGGACCTGCACATAAATCGGTAAAATCTCCTTGTTTATAAAAACTAATTTCTTCTCCTTCTGGCAAATCTTCAATTAATTCTACTTTATATGGTTCACTTTTCATTAATTCGATTGCTTCATTTTTTGGCAAAGAAAATCTTTCAATTGGTAAATCTTCTTTGATGATTTTCTTCATCTCTTCTTCTATATTAGCTTTATCCTCATCAGTAAAAGGTTTTTCTACATCAAAATCATAGTAAAAGCCTTCCTCAATGGCTGGTCCTATTGCAATTTTGGCCTCTGGAAATAATCTTTTTACAGCTTGTGCCATAATATGCGAGGTTGTATGCCAATATGCTTTTTTCCCTTCTAAATCATCGTTTTGAAAAGTATGAATTACTAAATTACAATCTTGTTGTAATGCATACCTTAAATCTTTTACTTTGCCATCTACTTCCCCACAAGTAGCATTTCTTGCTAGCCCTTCACTGATTTTTTTAGCAACTTCTAGAATTGAACTTCCTTTTTCAATTTCTAGAATTGAGCCATCCTTTAATGAAACTTTAATCATAAAAATTCCTCCTTTTATGTTTTTACCTTGTTTAAATTTATATGTTTTTTAATACCTATAAAAACATACAACTAAAACACTCCTATGAATAAAATATTATTTATTCATAGGAGTGCAATTTACACGGTTCCATCCTATTTTTCACTTGATTTTTAAGAAGTTAACGGTTCTTTTCCGCCTAGCTTACTCACTAGGAACTTAAAGAAGAGTTAGTTTTTCAGATATGTTTTCTTAAATTGGTTTTCAGCCAATGACCAATTCTCTCTTGAAGTAACCTTTATCTTACTTTTTCTCTTACTCGTTTTTATTTTATAATTTATATACATTTATAATTCTAATTTATTTTTCTAAAAAAGTCAATAGAAATTGTTTACTTTTTCAATTTCTTGTTGTATAATTAGAAAGTATTCTAAAGATACACGCTTCCATAGCTCAGTTGGTAGAGTGCTACCTTGGTAAGGTAGAGGTCACGGGTTCAATTCCCGTTGGAAGCCCCATATTAAAATAAAAAAAGTTGTTAAATTTTTAAATTTCTAACAACTTTTTTATTTTAATTATTTTCATCAAACATATTTTTAATGGCTTTTTTTCGTATTCTTTGAATTGCATTATCTACTGATTTTACTGGAGAATCCAACTTTTGTGCAATTGTTATATAGCTTTCTCCTTTGATAAATCGATCTAATACTTGTTTTTCAAATTTACTTAAATGTTTATTTACTGCTGTTTCGACTTCTTGATAATACTCTTTTTTCATTACGGTTTCTAAAGGATCTTCTATTGTTTTACTGTCGAAAGTATCAATTAGTTCTACTCCATCTTCTTCGTTATTATCATAGGCTGTTGTATTTAATGATAAATATGAATTCAACGGCATATGTTTTTGTCTATTAGAACTTTTGATAGCTGTTATTAATTGTCTTTCAATACAGATATTAGCAAATGACTTGAAAGTGTTTTGCTTTTCTTCGTTGAAATTTTTAATTGCTTTAAATAGGCCTATCATTCCTTCTTGCACAATATCTTCTTTTTCCGATCCTATCATAAAGTATTTCCCTACTTTTACATTGACTAAATTTTTATATTTTTCTAATAAGTAGGATAAGGCTTTTTCATCACCTTCTTTTATTAAAGATACTATTTGCTCATCAGTTAAATTATTATATTGATTCGTTGCATAATATACATTTTCATTTTGCATAAGTGTTTTGTATACCTCCAAAATGTGCTTTTTCAACATTATATATGTCATTTTTCGCATTGTCAAGCAGTTTTTAGGTTTTTTTGTTTCTTATTATTTTATTTCTAATTCTTCTTTTATTATTTTCCATACATCATCTGATTCCATTCCTTTTTGCCAAGAGCCCACACCTGCCAGATTGTTTTCTGTAATTAAGGAAAGTTTTGCTTTTAAAGAATCACTATCTTCTATCCAAATTTGTTTTTTATTTCCATCTTCTGTATATTCTACATAGTTTTGCTTTAAATCATCATCCCATTGTTTTTCTACACCATCTGGTATCACTTTATCAACATTTTTCATGGTAACAGTATTACTTGTTGCTTTTCCTTCATTATTTGTTGTCCAAACTCTAGTATAGAATGGAACTGCTAAAATAATTTTATTAGATTCAATCTCTTCTGTTTTTAAGAATTTATTTAAACTTAATTTAACCCAATCATATCCTGCTGTTGTTCCCGCTTTGGTGCTAGATACTCCAAATTGATCATAAGCCATAAATACAATATAATCTGCTACATCACCAATAACATGTCTATCAAAGCATAAAGACCAAGTTTCTCCTCCATCTGGTGCTGTTACATCAACAGATGTAACCAATCCTATTTCTTTTAGTCTAGGTGTTAATTCTATGATAAATCTAGAAAACATATCTTTATCTTCCTGTTTCATGTTCTCAAAATCAATATTTATACCATCTAATTCATATTTCACACATACATTTACGATATTTTCTATTAGTTTTTGTCTTTTTTCGTAACTGTTCATAATGTTAGAAGTAACAGATAGTCCTCCCTCTGTTGCTGCTTCCGCATTGGAAAACATTGGCCATACTTTATAACCATTTTCATGTGCCCATTTAATATAGGCTTGTCCTTTATTACCTACATTTTCTTTAAAATTACCTTTTTCATCTAAATAGAAAAAGGCTGGTGATACCACATTAATTCCTTCTATAGTTGTTCCATTTCTTTCTGGTGCAGAACCATATTTAGAAAAATAATCCCATGTTAAGTTGATTTTTCCTTCAATTTGCTTCTCTTCTTCCATTTCTTCTCGAACGATATATTCATTCTCTAATTTATCTGATTTGATATATCCTAATTTTCCATTTTCTGTTCTAACTCTTGTATATCCTTTATCAGAAGATACCACAATAACAGTATCTCCTTTTTTAATTCTATCTACTGTTTTAGCAATTAAGTTGGTTGAAGATTTTACTGGTAAATTAGATGAAACAATGGCCCTTTTTTGCTCTTTATCTAATGAATCCATGGTGATTACTTTAGAATTTTCCATATACTCAATTTCTATGTCATAAACATCTTTCATTTCTGAAATTGGTAAATATTCTATATTATTTCTTTGAATCGCATGTGCATAGATATCCTTTTCTGAACCATTTATTGTAATTCTATTTTTTTCAAAACCAATGGCTGCTATTTTTTTATCATAAGTTGTTATAATTTGATTCGAATCTTCTTCTATATATATATATTTATCAAAAAAATTAGCAACATCTGATTTGGAAAGATAAATGATATCATTTTCTATTAATACATCATTTTTCAAATTCGAGGTAATATTTTTATTATTAATCACTAAATTTATTTTTTTGTTTTGATCTAATACAATATAATCATTAGCTATCAAACCAACAATTGCCAATATAATAATTGCTACAGTAGTAAAAAAGATTTTTATGATTCTTCTTTTCTTTTTTTCTATCTCTTCTTTCGCCATCCTTTTTGCTCTTTTTTTTGATTTTTCTATTTTTTCTTCCATTTTCTATTTATGATATATTTAATGAATTAAATACAACATATGCTCCTTTCTTTGTTTATCTTTTTTCTATTTTTAACTTCTTCTACTATAACACAAAACTCGATTTTGGCAAATAGTTTTTTCTATTTTTTATCAGTTTTTTTAGATAATTCATTTTTTATGAATTTGATTTATTTGGTATATTATGTTACAATTTAAGTATGTACGAAATTTGTACATAAAAAAATTTTAAGGAGGATGACAGCAATGCATCAGCAGAAAGTTGCAACAGAAGAACCGAGCCAAGAGGATTTGCTTAAACAGATTGTATCTGGAAAGGCGGAAGTATTATTGTGTATTGATGATACTCCCGCAGTGAATATCTATGAAATCTTTCTATCGGAATTTTGTCGCAGAATTAAAAACTCCGAAAAAGCCTAGGTTCTCTAGGCTTTCTTTATGTTTTTTAATACCTTTTTATTTTCATCTGTTACTCGATAAGACTCTATTGCTTTTTGTAAAGCTTTATTATAAGTAAATTTATCTAAAATGGCAGTTTCTAAATATTTTATTGTTCTATCATAAAATTTAATCAAACATATCGATATTGCCCATGCAACTGCCATTTGCACATAATACTCTTGACAATATATATGATTAAAAATGTCAAAAATATCTTCTAAATAATCTTCTTCGATATAAAAATCCAAAATCATAACAATAGCAAATCTTATTTCAAATTCTTTTTTTGAATGTAAGTAGTTTTGAATCAATTCCCACATTTCTTCTTTATGTTTTTTCGTTATTTTTAGACTAGCACAAAAAACATCACAAATAGCCCAATTGTCAATGCTAGGTACAAATTCTTCAATATGTTTTTGTATGATTTTAAAATCTCCCTTTTCTAGACCAATCAACATGCCTTGTAACATAATTTCTTCATAATATTGATTATCAATTTCTTTTAATAGTTCACTAATTTCATACTCTTTTGCCAATTGTTTCGCATAATTTCTTAATATAGGTACTCGTACTCCTATTATAGTATCAATTCCTGGACACAGTCCACTATGAAATTCTTTGTATTTTGAATCGGCTAGTTTCCATAATTTTTCTTTTATTTTTTGTTTCATTCTAATAACTCCATTTTTACAATTTTTTTATTTCTATACTTAAACTTTATCGTTTGTGCTATTATATCATATTTCAATAAAAAATGTAGCAATAAAATGTTGGAACAGAAAAAATAATTTTTTCTGTTCCAACAAGTAATATTTGGCATTTAGGCTTTTTCGTTATTTTCTTTTTCCTTTGTAAGTTGTATCGTTACGGCTTCTCTAAACAACTCTGGTTCTTCTTTCACCTGGTTGTATATTTTCCTAGGAAATCTTACTATATCATCAATAATTTCTCGCATACAATCTTGTATGTCATATAAAAGTCCCTTTAAATCTTGGATAATTGTTCGTTTTTTTAGGTATGAGATTAATCCACTCAATCCTAATATGAATAATATACAAACCATTATCATAGCCCACATACAACACGCACCGAATGCAATAGTAAGAATAATTGATATTATTCGATGCTCTTTACAAAAATCATCATAACTATTATCGATGATAGGTAAAACGTTCCTCCCTATAAAGTGAAATACACATAATAAAGTAGGGAGAAGAAAATAACGTTTTAAAATCACCTTAAATGTTGCCTTTACCATTTCATGCCGTTCATTTTTTGGTTCATTAGAAGATTTCTTCATATAAGAACCACCACCTTTCTGCTAATACTGTTGTCAAGTTTCTAGAAAAGTATACAATATTATGTTGATTTCGTCAACAATCTGTGCAAAATGTTGAAAAAAATCTCTTTAACTTGTATAATAAAATAAATAAACAAAAAGAAGGTTATATAAAATGAAAAATTATTTCGATGCTCAAAATAGTTATCAAGAATCTAAATTAGAAGAAATAGCAACTATCCTAAAAAAAGGAGGAATTGTTCTTTTTCCAACTGAAACCGTTTATGGAATTGGCACAAATGGTTTAGATGAAAATGCTGTTGAAAAAATATATAAAATAAAAAAAAGAAATAGAAAAAACCCTATTAGCTTATTGGTAAGTAGTATGAAAATGATAGAAACAATAGCACAAGATATTTCTCCTATCGAATACAAACTTATAGAAAATTTCTTTCCTGGTCCTTTTACTATTATTTTAAAGAGAAGAAATATTGTTCCTAATATCGTAACTGCTGATTCAGATTCAGTAGGTATACGTATGCCAAGTAGTATAATTGCACATAAATTAGTTGAGTTGTCTGGTGTTCCCATTGCAGCTCCTAGTGCTAATATTTCTGGTAAATTAAGTGGAACGAATTTAATGGATATTTTGGATGAATTTTCTGATTCTATAGATTATGCTATTGATGGTGGAAAATGTCAGATTGGAATGGAATCAACGGTTGTTAAAGTAATAGATAATATTCCTCATATCTTAAGACCAGGTAGTATTACACCAGAACAAATAAAAAATGTTGTAGGAAATGTAATCTTGGAAGATAACAAAAATGATATTTTACCTAGTTCTAATATGAAACATTATCAACTAGATTGTAAAGTGAACCTAGTTTATTATGAAAATAATCAAAAAATGATAGATAAAATAATGAATTTGAGTCAAAATTGTATAAATTCCATTATTCTTTGTTGCAAGGAAAATGAAGATTTTTATTTCAATAGAAAAGTTATTGCTATTGCATCTAAATATGACTTAGATGCATACTCTAAAAATCTTTTTTCTGCCCTACATAAAGCATCTTCCCTTTCTCCTACTATGATATTTGTAGAGGGGGTTAAAAAAGAAGGTTTGGGTATTGCTATTATGAATCGTTTGGAGAATGTCTGTGATAATATTTTATAGAAAATGTTATTTAACTAATTTTAAATTTGTACTAATAAAAATAATTGTAGTTATTGGCAATATTAAACAAAAAGTCTAGCTCTTTCGAACTAGATTTTTTGTCTTGGAATTTTACATCAATTCCAAGTTGAATTTGCCCCGCTTGATTGATATATTACTGCTTCAAATAGCTATCGATGAAGGAATCGATTGTTAAGTATTTCATCGAGGAAGTTGTATGGCTATTTTCATACAATTCCTCCGGCAAGTAATGCCGTACTGACATTGAAAGTTCATAATGGTTCCTTAATCGTTCCAAACTTGAACCTTCCCACCTCTCTAATAATGTTTCTACAAAACACGCAACTGCCCGCATTGTTTCTGGTATCTCTGTAGCACTTTTTACAGTTTCTTTTCCATTCGCATCATCATAAATAACCTTCGTTTTTGAAAGCCCGACAGTCTTTATTTCTTTATAAAAAGCATCTGATGCCTTGCGTAAATCATGAGGATCTACCCTCTTTTTTGACTGAACTAAATCATATACACTCTGAAATATTACTTTGTTATTTGCCATATAGTTTCCTCTCTTTCTTTTTGAAAAAACGGGGACTTTATTACATTGTTACTTAACAATTATACTATAAATTATGTAAAATAGCAATATATTTACCAAAATTTTTCTTTTTTATATTTTATCTATAAAAAAAGAAAAAGAGCTAAATAAAATCTCTTTTTCTATATTTTTCATATTATTCACAAGTTTTCATATCATTCATATAAAATTTCTTTGTTGCCAATTTGTCTTGAACACCACGAAGCGCTTCTCCAAATCTTTGGAAGTGTACTACTTCTCTTTCTCTTAAATATCTTAATGGATCTAAAACATCTGGATTATCACGACAAAGGTCAATTAGTTTTTCATACGTTGCTCTTGCCTTTTGCTCTGCTGCTAAGTCCTCTTGTAAGTTTGCAATTGGGTCTCCTTTACATGCAATATAAGCTGCTGTAAAAGGTTCACCTGCTGCAGATTGTGGATATACATCTACTCCATGGTCTGTATAATAAGCACTTAATCCTGCTTTTTCTATCTCTTCAATAGATGCTCCATCTGTTAATTGGTGTACGATTGTTCCTACCATTTCTAAATGTGCTAATTCTTCTGTTCCAATATCATTTAAAATAGCTTTTGCCTTTTGATCTGGCATACCAAATCTTTGAGAAAGATATCTTAAAGATGCGGCAAGTTCACCATCAGGTCCACCATATTGTGATATAATTACTTTAGCTAGTTTTGGATCTGGACATTTAATATTGATTGGATATTGTAATGTTTTATTATAAGTCCACATTAATAATTCCCCCTTTCCCATGGCCATGGTTCTTCTAACCATCTCCACTTATTGCAAGGGTAATTAATGGTAAGAGGTCCATATACTTTTTGATATTTATCTTTTAATTCTTTAGCTTGTTTACAATATTTTCTATGCAAACAAAGAGCTTTTTCATCTTCTGGGTGTGTATCTAAATATAAAGTCAACTCTGTAATAGCAAAATCATAACATCTAATTTGTTCTATCATTTCTCTTTTTGCTTCGCAATCGACAGTTCTTTCTGTTTCACAATAGCAACAATTGTTTGTATTTGATGTTACTGTTCCATCTTCCATATTATTACATCCACAACCACAATTTCTGTTTTCTTCTAACGACATTGATTACACCCCTTCCCAATTTCATTCATTTCTCTAATATAATTTATTTCTTCCATAGATTGACCTGGAACATAAGGGCTAACTAATTCTGGAAAAATGGTTCCCATTTTTAAACCAATACATGGTTTAAAAGTTTTATCCATATATTGAATTGGAACATAACTTTGTGCTAACATTGGATTTTCTGGAAACATATTATATTCTTCATCAAATCCACAATCACAGCTATTAGAATATTCTTCATAAGAAATTACATCATTGCATTGTTTTTCTATCATATCATTCTGTAATTCACTTGAATCGTTATTATAGCTATTGTTCATACAAAAACATTTTCTTCTAAACATTTTCCTTCCTCCTTTTACTATCATATTATGCTTCTTTTCTACAAAATGACACAAAATAAAATACATCTAAAATGTTTTTGTCAAATAAAAACACGATTAACCTCTTTTAATTTCGTAATATCAAGTAAAGTAACAAATACTTTTTAATTCAATAAAAAACTCTAGTTTCTTATTTTGATAAAGATAACTAGAGTTTTTTTAATTTTTCTTATTAACAACAATTTAATCTAAATAATTTTCAATCTTTTTAATAAAAATAGTATTTTCTATAATATTGACAATTCCATAAATCGAAATAATTCCGCCAACAATTTGCAACATTGCTCCATTTGTTACTAAAATATAAACTCCTGCTATAATGGTTGTAATGGATAATATTAGTGTCAATAACCATAAGCGTGATTTATAGTCCTTCCATACAATAGTAGTTTGCAAATTCATGATTCCATTATACACAATCCAAATAGCAATTAATATTCTAAAAATAGATGCAATGGTATCTGCACAAAACATAATAACAATTCCAGCAACAACACTTACAATAGCAAGTGCCAATAAGTAATTTTCTTTTTTTCCATAAGCAAAATAATCGATACCTTTTAATAATCCCATAATGATACATATGCTTCCTAAAAAGAATGAAATCATGGACATAACAAATTCTGGTTTTGCCATAAGTATCATTCCTAATAGAATAAATAAAAATGATGTAATAATATCTGTCCAACTTGATTTTTTCAAAAAATTCTCCATATATGTCTTCCTCTTTTATTATAAATTTTTTCTAATCTATCTTATTAAATGCAAAACAACACTCATATCTTATGATATAAGCGTTATTCTTCCCTTTTATGCATTTTCCGTTTCTTTTTTAGCCACGACTTCTTTTCCATCATAATATCCGCAGTTTTTACAAACTCTATGTGGCATTACTGGTTCATGGCAATGTGGGCAACTTGAAAGTGTTGGATTTTCTTTTTTCCAAGTTGATCTTTTTGAGTGTGTTCTTGCTTTTGACCATCTTCTTTTTGGTTGTGCCATTCTAATTCCCCCCTTGCTTTTAGATATAGGTATATATCTGTTTGAAATTTTTTCGTTATTTTTAGTCACTATAAGATTATACAAGTATTTTCCTTTTTTGTCAATAGTTAGAAATGTTGTTTTTAAGATTCACAATATTTTTTGTATAATTGCTTTATATTCTTTTTAGTTATTGTTTTGTCAATCCCATTCTCTGCTACTTCTTGAAAAACAGCTGTTATGAAATCTCTTATTTTAGGATTCATTTCTAATTTATTTTTTTCTTTTTCTTCCCAATAAGCTAATTCAGATTCTTTTGTCCATCTTTTTCCTTCATAAATGATTCCCGCTGCCAACTTGTCACAAATCATTTCAGCAGCATATTTATATGGAATAATAGGAGTTCTTTCTGTAGCATCATAATCTACCCAATAATGTGTATGATGTTTATTTCTTCCTTTATGGTGTAACCAAGCTTCTGAATAGCCCTTATCTTTTTTTGCTTCTGTTATTGGTGAATGGTCTCCTACATAATAGTTAGCACTTTCCCAAAATTCAGTTGGAGAATATTTCGATAAATCATGTACAAATCCTCTCCAAGGCTCTCCGATTTTACAACATAATTTAAAAACAACCCATTTATGATGTGTAATTAGCATAAAATGTTTTAACACATTTTTGAATTTCATTTTCTCTTCCTCCATTTTTAGTCTACTACAACTTTTTTAGAAAATCAATAAATTTTATATTATTTTTTGCATACACTAGTAAAAGATTATAATAAAAAATTTATTGTTTACAGGAGGTTATTATGTGTGGTTTTGTAGGATTTGCCAATATGAAAGAAAAAATTTTATCAAATAAAACGATAATTGAAAAAATGAACGAAACCCTAAAAAAAAGAGGTCCAGATGAAGATGGTTACTACATAAATGAACATGTCTCTATGGGACATAAAAGATTAATTGTGATTGATCCAAAAGGTGGTAAACAACCAATGATTGAAAAATCTTCTTATGGAGATTATGCGATTTGCTACAATGGACAAATTTACAATACAAAAGAACTGCGAAATACATTAGAAGAAAATGGTTTTACTTTTGAAGGCCATTGCGATACAGAAGTATTACTCAAAAGTTATATTTACTATGGAAATGATGTAGTTCATCATTTAAATGGTATTTTTGCTTTTGCCATTTGGAACAGTAAAAAACAAGAATTATTTTTAGCACGTGACCATTTTGGAATAAAACCTCTATTTTATACTATAAAAGATAATACTTTGATTTTTGCTTCTGAATTAAAAGCAATTTTTGAATATCCTAGTATTAGCAAAGAAATGGATGAACAAGGAATTGCTGAAATGTTTGGAATAGGTCCTGCACACACGCCAGGAACTACTATTTTTAAAAATATTTTTGAGATAAAACCTGCTCATTTTGGAGTTTTTAATTCCTCTGGTTTGCATTTAGAAAGATATTGGAAATTGGTTTCTAAAAAGCATACTGATAATTTTGATCAAACTTGCGATAGATTAAAATTTTTACTGAATGATGCTATTACAAAACAACTAGTTTCTGATGTTCCTTTGTGTACTTTTCTTTCTGGTGGATTAGACTCTAGTATTATTACTAAATTTGCGGCTGATTATTGTGAAAAGGAAGGATTACCACCTCTAGATACGTATTCGATTGATTATGTGGATAATGATAAAAATTTTGTTAAAAGTGATTTTCAACCAAATTCTGACAATTATTATATTGATTTAATGAATCAGAATTTACATACTAATCATCATAAGATTATAATTGATACACCAGAACTTGCTTCTTTTTTAGAAGATGCCATGATAGCTAGAGATATGCCAGGTATGGCTGATATTGATTCTTCCTTACTGTTGTTTTGCAAAAATGTAAAGAAAGAAATGACAGTAGCTTTGACTGGTGAATGTGCAGATGAGATTTTTGGTGGTTATCCTTGGTTCTTCCGTGAAGATGCTTTAAGTAGTAATACCTTCCCTTGGTCTATTGCGGTTTCAGAAAGACAACAATTATTAAATCCAAATATAGCCAAAAAAGTTAATCTAAAAGAATATATTGATTTCCGTTATCATGAAAGTTTGCTAGATGTCGAAATTTTAGATTCTGATTCTAAAGAGACTGCCGAAAAAAGAAAAATCTCACATTTAACTTTAAATTGGTTTATGCAAACACTTTTGGATCGTTCAGACAAAATGGCTATGTATAATGGTTTTGAACTTCGTGTTCCCTTCTGTGATTATCGTTTAGCTCAATATGTTTGGAATATTCCTTGGGAAATGAAAGCTTTAAATGGTCGAGAAAAAGGATTACTTCGTTATGTAGCTAGAGATTTTCTACCTAATGAAATTGTTGATAGAAAAAAATCTCCTTATCCAAAAACGCATAACCCTACCTACTTGTCTAAGGTTAAATCCATGCTTACTGATATTATGAAAGATAAAAATGCTCCTATTCATAATTTATTGAATCGTGATTTTATTTTAGATATTTTAAATACAGATGGCAAGTCATTTTCTCGCCCTTGGTTTGGTCAATTAATGACTGGTCCTCAACTTATGGCTTATCTTTGCCAAGTAAATATGTGGCTAGAGAAATATCAGCCGAAGATTGAATTATAGTTATAAACTTGAGGTGACAAATTGGAACCTCAAGTTATATATTTTTTACCAACCATATATAGAAAAAGGTTCATTATTTAGATAATTTTCTATCCCCTTTCTTACATATGGAATTACATTAATTGGTAATTTATCTAATTTAAAAAATTTTAATTCATCACACTTATCTTTTTCCATAATTGTAATCTCACCATAATACTTTTTACAAGTAAAAAAATAATCTATACTCTCTCTATCAGATGTTTTTCTATGCATAACATGAACAATTTCTAAATCTTCTTCCTTTATTTTTATTCCTGCTTCTTCTAGTGCTTCTCTTTGCATTGCTTTTATTACACTTTCATTGCCATCTATGTGACCTGCTACAACACTATAATTTCCATCTTCATATCCTGTGTTATATCTTCTTTGTAACAATATCTTTTCATCTTCTATTAATATTAGATGTACTGCTGTTACTAATTTAAATCTTTCCATTTCTTTCTCCTTGATATTTTTATTTATTTCTTTTTGGCAATTTATTATTATTTGCCATTTTCTTATTTTCTGATTTCGCTCTTCTTTCTAACTTTTTCAAATCTTCTGCTAGTTTTAAATTTTCTGGTTTTATTCCTCTTTTATTTAACATATTTCTTACACTCAAATTATTATCTATATGTTCATCTGTTATACTTTCTTCCCCATATATATCTTTTTCAGTTACATTATAGTTTGTCATTTCAGTTGCTAAATTTTTTGCTGCTATTGTAAGTGTTGGTAAAAAATCTGCAAGTGACCTTTTTTCTTTTACACCATATTTTGCTTTCATTTGCATAGTATTTAATCCTCCAAATAAAGCTGAATCTCCTTTTGATCGAATTCTTGCAAATCCTAAATCATCTACTCCTCTTTCATAAATATTTTTTGATAATTGTTTTTCTGATTCTTTTAATTTTTCTCTTGCTTCTAATCGATTCATTAGTTTTATTCTGTCTTCTATTATTTCCTGTTTTCTTGTTTGGACTGC